>NZ_VOZO01000008.1:0-171856 GCF_013419715.1 Acinetobacter sp. YH12063
AGCAAGAGTGAACCACCTGATCCCTTCCCGAACTCAGAAGTGAAACCTCTTAGCGCTGATGGTAGTGTGGGGTTACCCATGTGAGAGTAAGTCATCGCCAGCTCATTATTCGAAACACCCCCTGATACGTCAGGGGGTGTTTTTTTATGTGTGAAGAAAAGAGAAAAAGCGAAAAATAAGAAGAAAAACAGAAGAACAAAATAGGAAAATAAGAAGAAATGAAAAAGAATAAAATATGAAAATGAATATGTTGTAAGTGGATAATATATGAATATTTCTCACTCAAATATAAAGTAAGACGTCCTCAATCTTTCTATCAAGGTTATTGATCCGCTGAAATAATTGATTGCGTTGCAGCTTTAAGCATATATAAGACTTGGCCTAATAAAATATCTTTGTCTGTTAGCGCCACAATAATCATGGGGTGATTTTGAGCAGAGACTGATGCAAGTATCGCTTTTCCATTTTCGGCTTCTAAGGTTATATTTTGACAACCGACCAAATGAATTTCTTTAATAAATGCTGACATCATTGCAAGGATAGAGCTGCTAACCGCAGCTAACTTGCTATTGTTATATTGCCCACGTTTGTAAACACTCGTTAGCTCAAATCCATCTGTTGAACACACCATGATGAAATGAACGCCTCGTGCATTGTTAATAATATTATTTATCTGTTCACGGGCATGTTGAATTAACTCATTCGAAGCGGTGCGTTTTGTGACATTAAACATTAATAGCTCCTTATGCGGTAATGTAGTGATTTACTTCGATTGTGGTAATTAAAGCTTCAAGTAGCAGTAAAACGTCAGATTTTTTGCGACAGTCGATAAAGAATAGGGGTGAATATAAGTCCTGACTAATTAACCAATCTTTGTAGATAGCAGTATTCGTTGAACTTGTGATTTCGTCTGTATGGGTAATTCCAATGGCTATGTTATCTGTATAGTTTTGGAAGGTTTCTAAATAGCTTTCGAGTTCACATAAGGGGTCATTAACATTATGATCAATCAGAATAATCGCCCCGATTGCGCCCTGACAAATCACTGGCCAAATAAAATCAAAACGACTTTGTCCAGGGGTACCATATAAACCTATTTTTAAACCATCTTCTAAGGTCACTTCTCCGTAGTCGATACCCACTGTGGTTTCGAGTTTTTGATGGCTGGTTTGGTCAGTGTTAAGCGCTTCAGTAAGTAAAACAGGGATATCCGAAAGTGAACGGATCGCTTCAGTTTTTCCAGCACCCATAGAACCAGCAAAGACAATTTTATATTGCTGAAGAATCATGTTTGATGTCCTATTCTAAAATCCAAATTTACGGCGTAATTTACGAAAGAAGTTTTGCAAAAAGTTCTTTTGTTCTGTTGTTTCATGCTTTTCAGGTGGCGTGTAATGTTTATCCCAAAGATTTATTTTTTTAATATTCAGTGATGCCATATTTGCAGCAATGAACTGTCGAACGGTGCTGAGGGGTATATCATATTGTTCTGCAATCGTTGATATCTTTGCGCCCTGGATAAAGCATGCAGAAAGTTGAAAAATTTGTTTATGAGATAAATGTTCAGCAGGTTTTGGCCAGCTTAAAATTCGAAAATGACCATCTTCAGGAACTGTTTGTTAAAAATTCGGAGTTTGCCAAAATAGATTCCATATCCAGTCTTGAAGGATGACGGGATGCTTTCGACTTACATGGGTCATATCTTCAATTGATGCGAAATCATATTTAAAACTAGCATCGGTGTGTTGTAGTTGACGCTCGAGGTTGAGCCAAGCTATGTTTTGTGCGGTATCGATTACCGCTATAGTGCCTAGATCATCATATAGGTGCAATTTTTCATGATTATCTTCTGCATACATTTTTTTGAAGTAATCATCTTCCAAATTAAAATCGCTAAAGCTTTGAGTTTGATTATGTTGAGCATGCTCTATCGATTCATTAAGGCCATTCTGGCTGACGAGATGTTTATCAATCCATTGATTGAGCTCTTGATTGTCATCCACGGGTAGGAACAGCGTATTATTTCTGACGCGCCCTGATTGTTGGTTGTCTTTCGAGATCTTGAGCCACGGTAAAGCGCGGCGTGTTAATATTTTTTGAATTCCTTCGGTGTTAAAAAAACGCTCATGAATAAATAGGCAATCGAGATTCACATCAGATGCACTTTTCCATTGGATATTAAAGTGCTGTGGAAAAATTGCGTAAAGCTGATGTTTGAGTTGATCTGAATCATGAATACTTAATCCAGCAATGCCGATATTGATATATTGCTTATTCATGGTGTTCCTCGACTAATTTTATTCAAATCTGTAAAACATTTTGGGAATAAAAAAACCTCTTATTGGTATAAGAGGGTTGGGTGAAATTAAGCAAAATCTAAACTTTTTTCATAGGTTTTTAATTCGTGTCGAGCCATGGCTAGGTTTGCTTTGGCACGATCTAGTACTAAATATAGGAACACAGATTCATTATTTTCCAGTGGGCGTATCAAGTGATACTGTTTTCCTAAGGTAATTAAAATATCGACAATATGATCATCTAAGTTGAGTGACTGAGCGACACGTCTTTTGGAGCGAACCACTTCAGTATTTCCAGCAGCTGCTAACTCTAAATCAATATCTCCTCCGCCTTGTGTCGCCATAGCTAGGCCACTTTCGCCGTCTACCAGTGCCGCTGCATGAAAACCGTCAATTGTTGTGAGTGATTCTAATGAAACTTTAGCCATTGTTATGCCCCTCTTTTAGGTTATACATGATTATTATTTGTAGATATTTGGGTAATTAAATTAGCGTTTTTAACTACTTAATTTAATAATAGGAAGCAAGCATTGCTTTGCAATCAAATTAATTTTTTGCTTTAAAAGGATAATATTTTCTAATTATAGTGTTTAGTTTTTGGATTAAAAAAATGTGATTTAATTTGCTGTATATATTTTTTTATGTGTTTTCGGACTTCATTTTTGATGTAAAATTTACCAAAAATTCAAATGTAATGTTTTGTAAATAGTGTGATAAAACTCGATTTTTGCAGACTAAAGCTGACTGATTTACATAAAGAAAACAAAAAGTGATCTAAAGGCGTGTAATTTAGAATATTCGATTTAAAAAAACCTGCTTAAAAAAAGCAGGTTATTGATTTAGAAAAATGAAGTCACTTAAGCAAAAATATTACAAGCTGCAGATGCCAGAATCCATAAAATCACCACTGCAACGATAGGCTCTACAATTTTTGACCAAGTTGGTACTTGTACTTCAGTTGTCACGTCATCTTGCGTATGTTGTTGATTAACCATTTGATTGAACTCCTTCATTGATGCTTCTAATGATATCTCTTCTTGCAGATTTGGTTTAGAACCAAGCAGCTCTGTTAGGCTGTTTGTTGACCAAACCCAATCATCCGCTTGACCAGAAAGATGTTCAATTTGTCCGTTAAGTAATTCTCGAATACTTTGTGATGAATGTGAGCCTGTATCATGAAGTTGTTTTAATTCATTTAATTGTAAATGAAAAACTTCTGTAGTTAGGTTTTCGAGTTCAGAGCGTTCTAATGTTGATGCATTTGAAGGGTTAGTGGTGAGATGGCGTGAAACTTCCTGAATATAGAGTTCATCAGGCTGAGTAATTTCTTGATAAACCTTTTCGCCATTAATGCGTAGCTGATGAATCAATTCACCTAAGGTTAAAGCATTAATTTCACGTAAATGTTGTCGTTTTTCTTCACGATTTAAATGACTTAAAAGCGTAGGCTTTTGAGATTCTATTTGTTCGACAAAATATTGTACTAAATCAAAAGCCATTATTCGCTTCCTTATTCTTTAATCGAGCAACCTTAAACCCGGTTTTTTCTTCGGTTGCTCTTGTTGTTCTTGGTCGTTTGATTTTAAAGCATTTTGATCATTCTGAATACCTTCATATTCTTGAGGATCGAAGAACATGCCTTGACCATTTTCACGTGCATAGATGCCTAGAACAGCAGAAAAGGGAATATAGAGGTTTTGCGAAACGCCACCAAAGCGTGCAGAGAAAGTAATCGTCTCGTTGCTCATGTGTAGCGCATGCGTTGCATGAGGTGCAATATTCAGGACAATTTGGCCATCTTGAATATATTGAACTGGCACCATCGTACCATTCTGTGTCGCATCAACAAGTAGGTAGGGCGTAAGTTGATTTTCACAAATCCATTCATAAAGTGCCCGTGTTAAGTATGGACGCGTTGGAGTGAGTTGTAGTTCCTGTTCAGACATAATGCTTACTCGAATATTTATGGAAAAATTAATTTTTTGCTAATAGCTCGCTATAGCGATTTTTTTCCTGCAATGTCATTGATTTGATAAATGCTGGGCGGCTAAAGATGCGTTGGCAATAGAGAAATATAGGGCGGCATTGCTGTTTGGGAAGCTCAATCCCCATGGCTTTTAGGCGCAGAAATATAGGCGCGAGCATACAGTCTAACATGCTAAATTGTTCAGACATAAAATAAGGATAATGCTGAAACAAGGGGGTTAGTGAAATGAGTGTATCACGTAATTGTTTTTGTGCTTTTTGCTTGGCTTTTTCATCGAGGGTATCGGGATGGCGAAGCATAATATCCGCCAGTCTTAACCAGTCTTGTTCGAAGCGCCATACATATTGACGTTGCTCTGCACGAGGCATAGGTGCATCGGCATACAGCTTATTTTGACGATAACGGTCATCCAGATATTCAGCAATAATACTGCTGTTATAGAGTTTTAGTCCATTTTCAATCATCATTGGAAGTTGATTGTATGGATTTAAACTCGCAAGATCTTCGTCTTCATCATCAGCAATAATTAAATTATGTTTGATTTGCTTCTCTGTAAGTACATAGCGTATCCAGTGTGAGCGAAAGTCATCCGCATGACTGTAAAGCGTAATCCCTTGGAGAGGTGCATTTTCGACTGACATAATCCGAGACGATGAGAAATGAATAAGATAGGATACTAAAATTAGACATTAAAATCACGGAGACTTTAGCAATATCAATGCAGCTACAGTGAAAATTACAGTTTTGTTTTATTTGATTTTATCTGATAGATTTTCATGTCATTCATTTACCTGATCATCACCGCATGATGACCATTGCACTGGTACAAAAATTATTATTTTTAGCTGCTGTTATTTTTATGGGCATTGGCTTTTATACGGCACTCGCTGGAGGTTATGCCTCTGATTATGGAGCAGAGGATGATAGTCCTGAACAAAAAAGCAAAATGACCATTTGTACAATTACACTAACACTGTCGGTTTTATGTTGTATTGCGAGTTTGAGTCTCTTTGTTTATCGGATCGTTATTCTATTTGCATCATCTTCATAAAAATCAAGGCATAAAAAAACCTTGGCATAAGCCAAGGTTTTTTGTCCGATTCGGTAAACGAATTAACGTTTAGAGAATTGAGGACGTTTACGAGCTTTACGTAAACCAAGTTTCTTACGTTCAACTTCACGAGCATCACGAGTAACGAAACCAGCTTGACGAAGAGCAGGTTTAAGAGTTTCGTCAGAAGCGATCAATGCACGAGTAATACCGTGACGGATAGCGCCTGCTTGACCACCGATACCACCACCAGCAACAGTGATGTAAAGGTCATATTTATCAGTAGCTTCTAAAAGCTCAAGTGGTTGGTTAACAACCATACGAGCAGTTTCACGACCGAAATATTGTTCTAAAGAACGGTTGTTGATTACGAGTTTACCAGTACCAGCTGATAGGAAAACACGTGCAGTTGCGGTCTTACGGCGACCTGTACCATAGTTAGTAGCCATGTGCTGTATCCCTTAGATGTCCAAAACTTGTGGCTGTTGAGCAGTATGTGGATGCTCAGTACCAGCGTACACTTTCATTTTCTTGATCATTGCATAACCAAGAGGACCTTTTGGCAACATGCCTTTTACAGCACGTTCGAAGATTTCTTCTGGTTTGTGAGCAACTAATTTTTCGAAATTAGTTTCACGAATACCACCAGGGAAACCAGTGTGGCGATAATATTTCTTATCAAGTGATTTTTTACCAGTCACTTGAACTTGCTCAGCATTGATAACAACGATGTAGTCACCAGTGTCAACGTGAGGAGTATAAGAAGTTTTGTGCTTACCGCGTAAACGACGAGCGATTTCAGTCGCAAGGCGACCTAAAGTTTTGCCAGAAGCATCAACAACGTACCAGTCGTGTTGAACTTCAGCTGGCTTAGCGCTGAGAGTTTTCATTAAACCACTACCTATTATAGTTGGTTTGGACTATGGAAGCTGTCCAAACAAAAGGAGACGCGATTCTATACGAATACGTGAAGAATCACAAATGAAAATATAAAATTTCAAGCGCTGTATTGTAGTATATTTCTTCAGCAATAAACAGCAGATAATCCAGAAATTATAAAAAAAGCGGGTGAATGTAAATCATGTCGAATTCTAATCTGTTAAAAACCACATCTGACCCCTTATTTTGGCGACATTGGTGGTATTTAATGGGCTTATGTAGCACCTTGATTTTAAGCCCAACTTTTTTGTATTTGGTGTCTTTGCATGGGGCGGATGGCGCAATCATCGTTTTGTTAATGATGCTCACTTTATTTTTCCTTAGTTATTTATTGGTTTATCTGTTGATTGGATTATTGCTTGTGGGCGGTATGTTTTTTTGGCTGATAACGAACTACCCGCAGCATGTACCGACCGTTCAGCGCGGCATTGTAATTCTTATTGCACTGATTTGGATCATTGGCATTTCAGGTTTTGCTTTCGATTTCATTCCATACAATGTCGCACAACGTAATTATTTTTGAGTTTTAGTCCGATATTTTTAGTCAATAAAATTAGGTCTGTCATGTGCATCACACAGTATAATAATGCTATTGCACACACAGGATAGACCCATGCTGCCTTTATATATCACGAGCGGTGAACCCGCAGGTATCGGACCTGATATTTGTTTGAGCTTAGCCAATCGAATAGATGAAAGGCCACTTGTGGTTCTTATTGATAAAGATTTGCTGATCAAGCGCGCTCAACAGTTAAAGCTCGAAGTTGAACTGATTGACTATGTTGGGCAGGAAGCGTCGGCAGCTCTAGGTCAGCTTTATGTGGAACATGTACCTGTGGCTAAATCTGTCATCGCAGGTCAGTTAGATGTGAACAATGCAGCCTATGTGTTGGAACAATTACGTCGTTCTGCAGATTATGCGATGTCTGGCAAAAGTGTAGGTGTTGCAACTGCACCTGTGCAAAAGTCGATTATTAATGATGCCGGTATCCATTTCAGCGGACATACGGAGTTTTATCAAGAATCTGCAGGCGTTGATCGTGTCGTGATGATGCTTGCGACCAAAACGCTCCGTGTCGCATTGGCAACTACACATTTACCGCTTCGTGATGTAGCCGATGCCATTACTCAAGAACGCTTGCATCAGGTCATTGATATTGTAATTCATGATTTAAAAACCAAATTTAAAAAAGATCATCCGCATATTTTAGTCTGCGGTTTAAATCCGCATGCGGGTGAAGATGGCTATTTGGGCATGGAGGAGATTGAAGTGATCAATCCGGTGCTAGAGCGTTATCGCGCTCAAGGGGTGAATATGAGCCTGAGCTTACCTGCCGATACTTTATTTACCCCTGAAAATTTAAAAGATGCTGATGCGGTTTTGGCGATGTATCACGATCAGGGCTTGCCTGTGTTAAAGTCGCAGGGCTTTGGCGAAGCCATCAATATCACTTTGGGCTTGCCGTTTATCCGGACTTCAGTGGATCACGGCACCGCACTGTCACTGGCGGGAAGCGGTCTTGCTAAAAGTTCGAGTTTACAGGTGGCGGTCGATTTAGCTTTAGAATTGGCGCGTGCGAAAAATAACGAAACTTAATAATAAAGGTTTGAATTTTATATGAATAATAGTGAAAAATTATTAAAAACAATACAGGAAAATAACAAGATGCTTGGGGCGAAATCGATCATTCGCCCATTTTTGGGGATTGCGTTAGCGTTGATGCTGTCAGCATGCTCAACGCTCGCTACAGATCATCATTCTTGTGACTTAAAAGTATTATCGCTGCAAATTCCGAAACAGACGGAAGGATTTATACGTTTTGCATCACCGGGTGCTGTGGATGGCTTTAAACATAATCAGCAAAAATTTAATCAAGCGCTGACCGCGATGCATAAAAAATATGCGAATCGTGGCGGTGCTGATAAAATGCTTCAAGATGGACAGGCAATCAATGCTAATATTGATCTGCTTGTACAGCATCAAAATAGCCTGAGTGCACTATATGAATATCAACTTCTTGTAAGTGAAACCATTCCAGGTATTCAAGCTGAATACAACCTTTTGGCTGATATGATGGCTAGAGCAAACAATTCAGCAATGCAAGCGATTATTGCTAAAAATCAAGTCTTTATTGCGGGACGGCTGTTGGATTCTTTGCTGAATTTAACTGATGTGAATTCTATTCATCCAGACGATTTAGATGACTTTTTAGCGGATTTTGAAACTTTCAATCTTTATTTGAAGGCTCAGCTGAATGGCAATCCTGAACTGGGTGTAGAGCGCGTAAACAATGCTGAAATGCGCGAAAGTTTGCTCTCCATTCAGGCTGAAACTGAAGAAATGATGAAATCTGAAACAATGGCTTTGTTGCAACAAAGAGAGCCATTGCTCAGTGTAATTAAAGCGGCTCGGGATAATGTGACCAAGTCCGAAGAAATTTTTGCTCGCTTGAGTGAATTTGAATCAAATCAGTAATCGTTGTAATAAACCTATGCGGAGAATTTTATGTATCAAATTAATGCCCTAAACCCAAAAGATGAAGGGCATCACACGCGTAAGCGGTTTGGACAGAATTTCCTACATGATCAACGTGTTATTGCCAAAATTGTACGTTCGGTAAATCCGCGTACTGGTGACAATATTGTCGAAATTGGTCCCGGCCTTGCTGCGCTTACATCGCCTTTAATTGGTGAATGCGATGCTTTAACTGTGGTTGAGCTGGACCGTGACTTAGCCGCAGGTTTGCCGGGTCGTGTGCCACATCCTGAGCGCTTGACCATTGTTGAAACCGACGCGCTGAAATATGACTTTACCGAGCTGTTTGCCGAAGGCCGTCCTCTGCGCGTGGTTGGCAACTTGCCGTATAACATCTCGACTCCGCTGCTGTTTCATCTCTTGGAGTTTGGCGACAAAGTCAAAGACATGCACTTCATGCTGCAAAAAGAAGTCGTGGACCGTATTACCGCTTCACCGAATACTAAAGAATATGGTCGTTTATCGGTGATGATTCAATATTTCTGCAAACCGACGTTTTTATTTGAAGTGCCACCGGGCTCATTTAATCCGCCGCCAAAAGTCACCTCTGCGGTATTCCGTTTAGAGCCTTATGCCGTTAAACCGATTATGGCGAAAGATGAAAAAGCGCTTGCGCGTTTAGTTTCACATGTCTTTACTCAGCGCCGCAAGACCTTGCGTAACAGCTTAAAAGGCATGTTGGTTGAAGATGGTTTTGAAAATGCAGGGGTTGATCCAATGGCGCGTCCAGAAACCCTAACACTTGCAGAATTTGTCGCATTAGCAGATCAAATGGTGGCTTAAATAATTATGACTCGCAATATTCGCTATAACTATGTCATTGGTGATGTTCAAGGCTGTTTTGAAGCATTAAAAGCTTTACTGAAAGAGATTAAGTTTGATGCAGACCAAGATTTTATATGGTTTGCCGGTGATCTCGTCGCACGGGGTGAAAACTCGGTAGGCGCTTTGCGGTTCATCAAAAAATTAGTGGATAGTGAAGTTGCGGCGACGGTACTGGGCAATCATGATCTGACTTTGCTGGCATGCGCTCGCGGTATTAAGGATATCAATCCTAAAGACAATATCGATGATGTGATTCACGCTTTAGAAAGTGATGATTTGATTGATTGGTTACGCAAGCAGCCGCTGTGTCTATTTCCGAATGAGCAAACCATTTTGACTCATGCGGGTATTCCTTTGAATTGGACTGCGCAGCAAACCGCAGACTTGGCAAAGGAAGTGGAAGCGGTGATTGGTCATGACGACTTTGATGTGGTCGATGCGTTTCTTCAAGTGATGTACGGTAAAGAGCCGAACCTATGGTCGGATGATTTGTCTGGTCATGCGCGCTTACGCTGTATTACCAACTATTTGACCCGCATGCGCTTAACCGATGCAGAAGGTCGATTAGAGTTCAGTTTTAAAGATTCACTCGATGACCCTATGCCGAAGGGTTTTAAGCCATGGTTTGAGTTTGAGTCACAAGCAGCTCAGACCCATCAAATTCTTTTTGGTCATTGGGCTGCTTTACAAGGAAAAAGCATTTCAGCAAAAATCCAAAATGTGGATGGCGGATGTGTTTGGGGCAATCAGTTGATGGCCTATCGTTTAGAAGATCAGTGCATGTTTGCGGTCGATAATCCTGTAATGTAAGTATTTAAAAATAAAAAAGCCGCATTCGTGCGGCTTTTTTATTGGTGTGTGGATTAGTCTAAACGAATCCAAGTTTGGTTACGACCCAAGACTGAAACGCCAATACTTGCACGGATCGAAATACGTTTTCCTGTGCTGTTTAAGCGGACTTTAGCATCATAAACTTTGCCAGAAAGAGGGTCGATAATACGACCTTTTTCATAATTATTCGTATTATTAATTTGCTTTAAACCTTTAACAATTTCCATGCCGAGAATCGGTTGGTTGGTATAAGGCGCAGGGCACTTATTACAGTTTTTTTGCGGTGTATAGCCCGGACGTGGTGTAATTTTAATAATTTTACCGGTATAGGTATTATTTGATTCTTTGTGAATCGAAATAATTGCTTTTGCAGCTCCTGTTTTATCGTCAATTTGTTGCCATGTGCCAGCAATGTCATTTGCAAATGCAACATTCATCATACCCAATGTACATAGGCTGAATAATATTTTTTTAAACATGATCGCTTGTCCCCGAGAAGCATGATTTATGAGCACGTATGTTAGAAAGTTTATGAGAATAGTCAACTTTAATTTAAAAATAATTTGAAGATATTCGGAATAAGAAAAACCGCCATGTCGGCGGTTTTTTTACTTGTTTGGGGTTACTCTTGGCGAATCCAAGTTTGGCTACGACCAAGTGCAGAAACACCCATATAACCCCGTAAAGTTAGGCGTTTCCCACTGGCATTTAAACGGATTTTTGTGTCGTAAACTTTGCCTGAAAGAGGGTCAATAATACGGCCTTTGTCGTAGTTATTAGTGCCTTCAATATGTTTTAAACCTGTTAAGATATCAAGGCCTAAGATTGGCTTGTTTTTGTAGGGTGCAGGGCAGTTTACGCAGGTGTCGCGTGGTGTATAGCCCGGACGCGGCGTCACTTTGATGATTTTACCCACGAATGTGCCATTACTTTCTTTACGGATTTCAATAATGGCTTTTTGTGAACCTGTTTTATCATCAATTTGTTGCCAAGTCCCTGAAAGGTCTTGAGCAAAAGCTGAACCACTCATTACAGCAGCTAAGAATAAGAGGCTCACTTTTAATTTTTTCATCAGATATTCCCTGTAGGTGGTTCACCTATATCAAATCAATTTACTGAATAAATTTAAAATTTATTCAGCGCGAATCCATGTCTGTGTACGACCAATTGCGGAAATCCCCAGATATCCACGTAAATGTAAGCGCTTACCATTGGCAGAAATTTTGCCTTTTAAGCTGTAAATTTTGCCTGCTAAAGGATCAATAATTTTTCCTTGAGAGTAGGTATTTTCACTTTCAAGTTTCAGCCCCTTAAATACATCCATCCCTAAAATAGGCTGGTTGGTATAAGGTGCAGGGCAATTCACACATTTTTCCTTTGGTGTATAACCCGGACGTGGCGTCACTTTCACAATTTTGCCGGTATAGGTGTCTTTGGCATCTTTTCGAATTTCGATCAGTGCTTTAGGCGAACCGGTTTTATCGTCAATTTGTTGCCAAGTCCCTGTAAGATCTTGAGCATAGAGTGCAGAGCTTGTGACTACAGCACCAAATAATGCAGCCCATTTCAAACTTTTTTCGATCATATTAATAATCCTTTATCAATACACTTTGTGAGGGTTTATTGATCATACTAGGTAATATTTGGACTTAGAGCAACTACTCTAAGCCTAAATATTTACATTTTATTCGGGAAAGTTGACATGTTGCACAAAAGTGACTTTACCAAAAATGTAACATCCACAGCACATCGTTCAATGTGTTGTGGCGTACCCTTGAATTTATATTAAGTTTATTTTTTATACAAAACAATCATTTAAAAGTGATTGCTCAGTCACATATTTTGTAGATAGAGTATGAAAGTTGGCAACCAGATTGCTGTGAAGACTGCATTTACCGCCATGCCAAATGCTGCATAGCGCCCAGCAATGCTGCCGCGCTGCCAAGCTTGAGCTGTGCCAATCGCATGTGCAGCAAGTCCTAAGGCGAGTCCTGATGCACGTTCATCATGAATATTTTTGAGTATGATGGGTGAAAATGCTGCGCCAATCACCCCTGATAAAATCACAATCAAAATCACCAAAGGAATCGGGGAATGCAGCAGCGTCGCAATGTTGATGGCAATTGGGGTGGTCACTGCCCGTGTAGCAAAAGCCATAATGGTTGGATCTGACAAATGCAATAAATAAGCCAGCCCCATAGGGAGGGCAACGGCACTGATACTGGCAAAGACTAAAATCCCGCCCACGGCTTTTAATGGCAAGTCATCGTAGCGCATTGCTGCTAAAGGAATGGCCAAGGCCACTGTGACATAGCCGAGTAAGTTATTGAACAGTGGATTGACCTGTGCCATATAACTTTCATAGGAAATGCCAAAAAGATAGAGCATACCAATGACGAAAAACATCCCAATCACAATCACGGGGATTTGCGGTAATTTTTTATTAATGGGTTTTGCGACAAGATAGGCGATCAGGGTAATGATGAATCCAGAGATGATTGAAAGCATGTTGATTCTCCTTATAGCCATTTCTTAGACATTTTTGCGTAGACCCACAGCGGTATGAGGGTGCTGACAAAGAGAACAATCAAAAACATTGGAATTTCATCACCTAAATGCATCATCATCAGCAATGAGCCTGCACTAATGGGTAAGAAGGCAAAGGCACTTTCTTTCATGATTTTATTATTGGTATCGACCAAACTGGCTGGAATTTTGTTGAATTTTCTCCAAAATGAAAGCACGATCAGCAAGCTAATCAGTCCGACGAGATTACCTAATTCTGGGTGACTGAATTGCTTCATGACCCAGACCGCACCTTCACGGAAAAGAATAATTAATGCAAGAGTGCCTATCCAGGCTTTCCAGTCGATGCGCTTGATCCAGTCCATTTTTGTCTTTCGTTAAAATTATACAAATCAAGTTTTAACCGATTTAATCTTTAATTTCAAATTCTTCAAGAGGATGTTGGAATTGTTGCGCACGTGTTCCCAAAATTTCATCAATGGGTAAATGCGCCTGTTTAATCAGTTGTTCTAACTTATGTGGGGCAATGATGACATGCAAAATTAAGTTGCCTTGTTCATCATAACTTTCATTTTGGATCACATTGAGCGCATATAGTTGTGTTCTTAATTTACCATAAGCCGGTTTTAGATGGACTTCAAAGCTTTGAATTTGACCCATTAAGCATTCTTGAACCGCTTGGCGTAATAAGGGTAGACCTTTACCACTATGCGCTGAGACATAAACACGTTCCGGCTGATGAGGCTTGCCATAGATGATTTTAGGATCTTCACCACTGACATCAATTTTGTTATAAACGCGCAGAATCGGAACATCGACACCAATTTCTTTCAGTACTTTTTCGACAGCCTCGATTTGTTCCATCATGTCTGGACTGCTGGAGTCAATGACATGTAACAATAAGGTCGCCTCCAAGGTTTCTTCTAAGGTGGCTTTAAAGGACTCGACCAATGAGTGCGACAAATTACGCACAAAACCTACGGTATCAGCGAGAACTAAGTTGCCGATGCCATCCCAATGTAGACGGCGTAAAGTTGGGTCAAGTGTCGCAAAAAGTTGGTCTGCTGCATAGACATCACTTTTTGCTAAATTATTAAATAAGGTCGATTTACCCGCATTGGTATAACCGACCAATGACACGGTCGGAACTGCGGCTTTTTGACGTGCCACACGACCTTGCATACGTGTTTGGCGGACTTTCTCAAGTTTTGCTTTGAGTTGTCCCATGCGGAGCTTGAGTAGACGACGGTCGGTTTCTAGCAGGGTTTCACCCGGGCCACGTAAGCCAATCCCGCCTTTTTGGCTATCGAGATCGCCACGACTACGAATCAGCCGTGAAGCCATATGTTGTAATTGGGCCAATTCAACTTGCAATTTACCTTCATAGGTACGTGCGCGTTGGGCAAAAATATCTAAAATTAATTCCGTGCGATCAACCACACGACATCGCATGATGCGTTCAAGATTACGTGCTTGGGCAGGGGTGAGGGCATGGTCAAAGATGACCAATTCGGCTTCATGCTCTGCAACCACGTCTGCAATTTCTTCAGCCTTCCCTGAGCCGATAAATAATTTGGCATCCGGCTTAATACGCTGAGCATGCACATGTTGCAGAATATTGGCACCTGCAGATTGAGCTAGTAAGTGGAATTCTTCGGCATCAAGGTCTGCGAGCATTTGTACTGCCACGCTGACTAAAATTACGCGTTCACCGCTCGCTTGATGTTGATTTAAATTTTCCACTCAGCACACACTCCTGTTTAAAGATTCATTTTAGGCGAAAATGCAGTGCGAGGGTTAATCTAAGTGAGGGATTAATGACTAAGTTACTGTATGACCTGTTGTTCAATTAGAGAGAGCTGCGAAAGCTCAGCGCCAATAAAAAAAGCACACTCATATATATCAATGAAAAACCAGCAATGGCTTTTAAAGCTTGCCATGAAGAAATAGGGGGATTGTCCGAATGTGAGTGATTCATAATTCATAACCTTAAAAACCGATATAAAAATGATATTTGATTTTTAAAAACGATTAAAATGGGAAAATATTATCTTCGACTTCGGTTTTTATGATCAATGCAAAAAAACTGTCTTCGGTATATGATGATGAAAATTTACGCCAAATTGTGGCACCGTGTCCTTTTAGTGAACCGTTTATGAATCAACCTCAAATCGTCAATACACCGCAAATTAATGTGTTTTCAAAATTTTATTTGTATTGTAAAAAAGTCGGTGCAGCAGCTGTTGCCGTGACGCAGGGTTTTTATTTGGTTTATCGTCATCAATTGTATAAAGACCCGAATAACCCGCAAAATACCCGCTATGTGCAGTATTTTTGTCGCAAGTTATGCAAAGTATTTAATCTTGAAGTCAAAGTGCATGGCGAAATTCCACGTCAACCAGCCCTTTGGGTAAGTAATCATATTTCATGGTTAGATGTGGCAGTTTTGGGTTCTGGCGCACGTGTTTTCTTTTTGGCGAAAGCTGAGATTGAAAAATGGCCAGTGCTGGGTAATTTGGCGAAAGGCGGTGGCACCTTATTTATTAAGCGTGGCTCTGGCGACTCGATTAAAATTAAAGAACAAATTACGGGCTTCTTAAAACAAGATACGCCGGTACTCTTTTTTCCAGAAGCCACCACTTCAGATGGCAGCAAAATTAAAAAAATTCATGGTCGTATTTTAGGTGCGGCAATTGAAGCCGAACGTCCAGTCCAAATTTGCTTAATTTGCTATGTGAATCAGGACGGTGAACTCGATAATATTGCGCCCTATGTCGGAGACATTAGCTTTGATCGACATGTCAAAAAAGTCTTAGAAATGCCGAAAGTCACAGCGCATCTGATGACATTGCCCGCAATTGATTCGGCAGGCCATACTGTTGACAGTCTGACACAAGAAGTGCAGCAAAAAATGAATCAGGGATTAGCAGATCTTCAAGCTAAAGTTCTTAAAGCGCCAGTTCCAGTTGAAGCTAAATAATTTAATGATACAGGCTGCAGGGGATGCCTTTGCAGCACAATCCTTACATAAAGCCTTCGAGCGGCAACCAAGAGATAAATTTCACTCCCGCTTTTTGCCACCACTTGATTTTCGGTTCACGTGGATAAATACGCGTTTGACCATTTGACAGCTTAATTTTCCAATTGATCTGTTGGTCTGCATTGAGCACCAACTTATAGGCATATTTACTTAAATTTTCATCCATGGTGTAGTGGACGGCTTTGGCTAAGCGTGGGCTATTCAGTAATACCCCAATTTCAGTATTTAAATATGCTGAACGTGGATCAAAGTTAAATGAGCCGATAAAGACTTGTTTTTCATCAATTGCCATCAGTTTGGCATGCAGGCTTGAACGGCTTAAACCTTTTAGACTAACTTTAGATTTTTCCGCCAACTCTTTGGTATTGGTGTTGAGGTTTTCTGCATCAGGTCTAGAGAGAAATTCATAGAGTTGAACGTCGTGTTCCAAGAGATCTTGACGATATTTGCTATAAAAAGCATGAACCAATGGTACGTCATTGGCCTGGAATGAGTTGGTCAAGACTCTGACTTTTACGCCATCTGCACGAAGGTTTTTTAGGCGTTCAGCCCCTTTTTTTTCTGGGACAAAGTAGGCTGAAACGATATCGACACTTTGTTCCGGTTTATCTAAACGGTTGAGGAGCTGAAAGTTAAGGTGCTCTTCTTTTTTGGCTTTAGATTTGATTTTGCTCGGGGAGTCTTTGACGACTTCGGCTTTGACCCAGTCAAATTGGATTTTATTATTGAGCCAGTCATCAAAGGCATGTGAACGGTTAGCTAAGTCCAAATAATTGACCACAGTGGCTTCTTGGTTATAGTCATCGAGTTGTTGTTTGAGACTGTCGAAGCGCAAACTATAGTGGCGTGGATTGACCAATTGACGTACTGGAAAGGCATAATCATCATTCCAATATTCGTCAAAAGAATGGATGATTTCATCGGATGCCGCACCGACCAACATGACGTCGACATCGGAAAATTGATAATTATCACTGACGTTATAGTATTGGTTACTCATATTGCGACCACCAATCAGAGCAATTTGATTGTCTGCAATAAAGCTTTTGTTGTGCATACGGCGGTTGATGCGTTTTAGATCCAGCACCATATCGACAGGGCGGAAATGTCGGAAGCGGTAGGGATTATACAGTTTGACATCAATATTGGCATGTTGGTCGAGTGCCATATAAATGCCTTCCATTTTTTTGGCATTGTTGTCATCGACCAATAAACGAATTTTCACCCCACGATCTGCAGCTTTGATCATGGCATGTAGGGCCAAAGCACCAATTTTGTCGTTATCCCAAATATAGTATTGTAGATCTAAACTTTTTTCGGCTTTATTGATTAGCTCGATTCGAGCCGCTAAGGCTTCTAATGGGTCATAAAGAACGTGGTAACCGGTTAAGTTAGGATTTTGTTCCCGTAGCGGCAACACAATTTTGGCAAGGCTAGTATCGTCTGTAGGAGTATTAAAGGCATATTCCACAGGTTGAGTGTGCTGTTTAGGCAAGGTACTACATGCAGATAAAGTCAAAACAAGGCTACAACTCAGCAAAACCGCCTTAGTGCGGTTGTGTATGAAGGGCAAATTTTGCTGTTTCGGTGTAGCTGAGTTCATACTGTTAGACATACTAAAAAATTTGATTTGAGTATAAGTGTCAGCTGTGAAAAGATAAATATAGTGACCGAGTTTTCTCGTTAGGCAAATTGTAGAGCAAATGTATGTGGGAATTAGATTCCGTAGTGATGTATTTTTATATCGGGTTGGCTGTGCTGGGCGTTTGGGCAATATCCCAAGCTTGGTTAAGCCAGTCGCGCACGGAAACGATTCATCCGTTTAAAGCCTTCGTACATTTGTTGGCGTTTTATCTCTCGTATTTACTTATCCCTTTATTCTTCTTTAGCTTTTATGCAGGCTGGAGTGGCTATTATTCACTACATGAAGCGATTTTTGTCGGTGCTGTTACGGGGCTTTTGTGCTATGCCCGATTTATCGAGCCGCACATGATTCAGGTGAAAAAATGTCAATATCAATTGCATGAAACACGACAATTATTAAAGCCTGTACGCATTGCCTTAATTGGTGATTTACACATTGGTTTATTTTCAGGTCATGAACGTCAGTTAAAAATGATCGTCGATAAAATCAATGCGCAAAATCCTGATTTGGTCGTGGTTGCAGGGGATTGGACTTATGAGCCTGAAAATAAGTTGGCTGAAGAACTGGCTGTACTGAAAAATATTATTGCGCCGATTTATTCGGTGAATGGTAATCATGATGAGCAATATCCCGGCCCGCCTATTCAAGCGTTATTAAAACATGCATTAGAAAGTAATCATGTGGTGGATATCGAAGGGCAAGTGGTGGAATTTAATGAGTTTCGCTTATTAGGCGTTGGGGACTTATGGGCTGGTAAAGCCGATATGCGCTATTTGCCAGAATTGCCACAAGATAAACCTTGGATCATTTTGTCGCATAATCCAGATACCGTTGATATGGTACCTAAACTGCCAGGACGACCATTGATGTTGTCGGGTCATACACATGGTGGACAAGTGGAATTGCCATGGTTGACCGATTATGTAATGAAAAAAGTGTCGATTTTAGGTCATAAAAAAGGGCTATATCAGCATGACAATGCAGATGTCTTTGTCACTGTTGGTACGGGCATGGTTGGGGTGCCTTTTCGTTTTCTTGTGCCACCGACCATTGATATTATCGAGTTGGTTTAATCAAAAACTACCGTTCATTATCGCTAAACGGTTTGGTGACTGTTCCTCTTGATGAAGAGCTACAAACCTTGTTTTGTTAATAAAATTGAACCGTGCCATTAAACATTTGCTGTTTGAAGTTGAGTGAATGACCGTGTCTTGGAACAGATGATGTGTATTGCTCAGTTGGATCTAAGCTGCATTCATGAATTACATCAAAATGCTGTCAACTACAGAGTATTCATCAGTTCATTGACTCAATTTGAGACATAAAAAAGCCAGCAATAGGTGCTGGCTTTTTTATTATGTGCAGATTAAACCTGATTATTCACATCATCATTTTTAGTTTCACGAATCATTAAGAACGCGATCAATGAAAGGATTGATGCTGCAGTCAGGTAGTAACCTACTGCATATAAACCATAGCCAGTTGCAAGTTTAGTTGCGATCAATGGCGCGAAAGATGCACCAAAAATACCTGCCATGTTAAAGGTTAAAGCTGAACCTGTGTAACGTACAGACGTTGGGAAGATTTCAGACAATACCGTACCAATTGGACCATAGGTTAAACCCATGATCGCAAGACCGATACATAGGAATAAGAACACCATCGCAGTACTGCCAGACTCAAGCATGCTTGAGAAGACTAAGCCAAACAATGCAGATACAACACACACCGCAATCGAAGTCGCTTTACGACCAAATTTTTCAGCAAATACAGCAGAAAGTGGAATGAAGGCAGCAAAACAAAGTGTGGCAACCAGTTGAAGTTTTAAAAACTCTTCACGTGTGTAACCGAGCTGAGTTGTACCCCATTGTAAAGCGAATACGGTAGTTAAGTAGAACACGACGAATGTACAAATCGCGGCAATCGTACCGAGAATTAACATACCCCAGTGCTTAGTGATCACTTCTTTGAACGGAATATTTACTTCTTTTTGCTTATCCAAAACTTTTTGGAACGCTGGTGTTTCATGTAATTTTAAACGAATCCACAGACCGACAATAACCAATAGCGCACTTGCAATGAATGGAATACGCCAACCCCATTGCATAAACTCAGCTTCAGACATGAAGTGACCTAAGGTCAAGAATGAGCCTGTTGCAAGAATAAAGCCGATTGGCGCGCCCAATTGAGGGAACATACCATACCAAGCACGTTTGCCTTCTGGCGCATTTTCAGTTGCAAGTAGCACGGCACCTGACCATTCACCACCTAAACCCAGACCTTGACCTAAGCGACAAAGTGCAAGCATGAGCGGAGCAGCGATACCAATTTGAGCATAGGTTGGAAGCAAGCCGATACATACTGTAGAAATCCCCATGGTGAGGAGAGCGGCAACTAATGTGGCTTTACGACCGATACGGTCACCTAAATGGCCAAAGAATGTTGCACCAATCGGGCGAGCAATAAAGGCAATCGCAAACGTTGCTAGAGATTGAATCGTTGCGGTTGTTGGATCTGTACTTGCAGGGAAGAACAGATGCGGGAAGATAATTACAGCCGCAGTTGCATAGATGTAGAAATCGAAGAATTCGATTGTGGTACCTACAAGACTTGCTGTAAGTACGCGGAATTTTGAATTTGTTGGTTGCTGTTCAGTGGCAGCAGCACTTGAAGACGCCATGGTGGACCTTACACTTACTAAAAATAATTGAACTTAGTTTTAAAAGCGTAATCTTTTTAAAAAAGGCGTAATTTCTTAAAAAAATACGAAATACCAACTTACGAACTGCGGGATTAGGGTCACTAAAGAATGCAGTGTCAGTGGGTTATATCACGTAGAGATAAATCGACAGGAAATGTGATCCTGCACCTATCAATACAAAAATATGCCAGATAGCGTGTGTATATCTTACCTTTTTTAAGGCATAAAACAATGCACCGATTGTATAAGATAGCCCGCCAATGATCAGGTAGGTTAAAGCTTGATCAGATAAAAAGCGTTGCATATCATCCATTACCAGTACTGCAAGCCATCCCATCACCAAATAGGCAATCAACGAAATCTTTTGAAAACGATGAATGAAAATTAATTTGAATAGTGTTCCAATTGCAGCAATGACCCACAGTGCAATGAGTAAATAATGCGCTTTTGCGGTAGGCAATGCGATTGCCAGAAACGGGGTGTAAGTACCTGCAATTAAATAATAGATTGCGGTATGGTCGAGTTTTTTGTACCAACCACGGCGCTCAGGAGATTCTGCGAAGTGATATAGACTCGAAGCCGAAAATAATAACAGCATACTGAATGCATACACCCAAAGTGCAAGCCATTGTCCAGTTGGAAGATATGATCCTTTTAAAATCAGTAGGATACCTGCGATGGCAGACAACGCTGCACCGAAAGCATGGGTATAGAAATTCAGTCTTTCTTCAGCTGGGTCATAAGCTAAAAGATGGGGAGTATTCATAACGTATCTTTTATAATAATTTAAATATACACATGTATAGTAATTCAATTTTGCTTTTGGTGTAAGAAGATTTAAAATTGTTTTGCAAATTTATCTAGGTTTATATTATGTCATCTTTGGCTTCTCCCTCTACGCAAGAGCAGCAATTTTTAGCGGCCTTTCAGCAAGCCATTGAAACACAGCGTTTTGATCGCATGATCTTGAGTCAGTATAAAGGTGAATTAGACCAATTAGAAAAAATGACCTTACGAGTCATTTCGCTGTAAGGTGAGTCATTTCTCAGCTGTTTATATCGTTACAAAACTCAAGATATCACCAAAAATTATCCAATCGTATCTGCATATCAACAAGTCGAAAGTTTATTGAGTTGTTGTAAGCAAGCCAACCTGATGACCTTAGATGAAGAAATTCAGCTTAAGAAAAATAAAAAGAAAGCCATGCTAAGCATTAGCAAAAAGCAGCCTGCTTTAGGGAAAAATCCTACGGAGCAGCAAGGGCATGATCGAGCAAAACATCGCTATGTCGATCAAGACAGTTATTTCTTACAGCCACTCGGTATTACGGATGCCAAAGCACAAATTATTCAGAGCATGGCGCGTAAATGGAAACAAATTAATAAATTTGTAGAAATTTTTTCAGGCGCTTTAAGTCAGATTAAAGAGACTGATCAATCTCTACATGTTGTAGATTTTGGTTCAGGCAAGGGATATCTAACTTTTGCATTATATGATTATTTAGCAAAACACCAGCAAGTGCCTAAAGTGACTGGGGTTGAGCTGAATCCAAAAATGGTGGAATTTTGCCAAAGCGTTGCTCAGCAGTCGAATTTCAGCCAACTGGATTTTTTCCAAGGCGATGTTCGTACCTATGCGCCTGAGCGCTTAGATGTCATGATTGCGCTGCACGCCTGTGATGTGGCAACGGACTTTGCGATTCATACCGGCATTCGATTAAATGCGCAAATGATCATGTGTGCGCCGTGTTGTCATAAAGAACTGCGTCCGCAATTGAAAGCGCCGCAAGTACTTGCGCCGATGTTGCAATTTGGCATTCATGCCGGCCAGCAAGCAGAAATGCTCACCGACACGATTCGTGCACTTTTATTGAAAGCATATGGTTATGAAACCAAAGTCTTTGAATTTGTGGCACTTGAACATACCAGTAAAAATAAAATGATCTTGGCAACCAAACGTGCAGACTATGTCGAACCTGATCAAGCGGTATTGGCGCAGATCCAAGCTTTAAAAGACATGTATGGCATTCAAAAGCATTCGTTAGAATTATTGTTGAATGATCAATGGGACCAGCAAGATATTGGCTGTAAATGCTAAAGGATGAAGGGATGCAGCAGTTAAATATTCAATTCGGTCCGTGGGAGCAACTGGCATCTGCAGCTCGGCCGATACGTGAACAGGTCTTTATTTTAGAACAGCAGATATCGCCCGAAGATGAATGGGATGCAGAAGATGAGATTTCACTGCATTTTATTGTTCATGATGGGATGAAAGCTATTGCAACTGCTCGTTTGTTGAAAAATAACAGTATAGGCCGTGTTGCTGTTTTAAAGGCTCATCGCGGTCAGGGGATTGGTAAAATCTTGATGCAAGCCATCATTCAACAAGCGACATTAGAGCAACGTGAATATTTAAAACTATCTTCACAAGTGCATGCTATCCCTTTTTATGCAGCGTTGGGTTTTGTTGTTGAAGGTGATGAATATTTAGATTGTGGTATTCCGCATCAAGATATGTATATGGCTTTGGCTTAAATACTTAAAATTGGACAGCTATAAATAAAAAACGCTTAATATTTTAAGCGTTTTTTATTTGTATAGATTGGGTCAAAGCTTAGTGGCCATGATCATTCGATGCAGTAGGTTCAGGGCTCATGTCATCCATATGTGCATGTTGTTCTTCAGTCATATGCATATCTGCTGCAGTCGGTGCAGATGCTTCACGAGCTGCTTGATCAGCTTGCGCCTTTTTCAACGCTTCTTCTGACATCACAGGGGCATTTTTAAATGCATGCTGTTGAGTATTGTCTTTTTTCTGTTGGCTCGGCATATAGTCTGGTTCATTGGTCACAGCAAGCCAGAAAATACCCATGAATAGCGCACCTAAAATACAGAAGATAATCAGTGCTTTCCAGCCCCACGGTGATTTTTCAGGAGAAGTATGATCAGTCATAACAAGCTACTCAATCGGATAAAAAGAAATCAAAAAACTTGTTACTTTATAACATAAAACAGATGAGAGTTCGCGTAAAATCTAGACTTGTTTGCAAACACGCGAATGCGAAGGAAAATTAAAAGGAGCCGAAGCTCCTTTTGATGTGATTGAACAGCAAAATTTGCATGCTCAAAATGAATAATTAAATCTTCTCAGCTTTCGCCACTTTGTCTTTCAGCAATTGCGGTGCTTTGAAGCGTTCGCCATATTTTGCTTCTAGTGTATTGGCACGCAATAGCGCTTTTTCCAAACCATATTGATTTAAAAATTGAAGTGCACCACCTGTCCAAGGGGCAAAACCAATCCCGAAGATTGAACCGACATTGCCATCGACAGTCGATTCCAAAACACCTTCTTCTAGGCAGCGTAGCGTATCGAGCGACTGTACAAATAGGAAGCGGTCAATCATTTCCTGTTCAGAAATAGCATTATCTTTCTGCCATTTACTCAAGCCTTCCCAGAGGTGCTTTTTACCGCCTTCAGGATATTCATAAAAACCTGCGCCGGCAGCTTTACCTTTACGGCCAAACTCATGAATCATCGTTTGAATCACGTCATCCACTCCTGAGCGAGGCAGGTCTTTGCCTTCAGCTTGCAAGGCTTTACGTGTCTCGGCCGCGACATGTTCAGAGAGTGTTAAAGACACTTCATCTTGAATCGCCAATGGGCCTACAGGCATGCCAGCTTTTAGTGCAGCCATTTCAATGCGGGCAGGGTGTACGCCTTCAGACAGTAGACGTAAACCTTCTTGTACAAAAGTGCCAAAGACACGGCTGGTAAAGAAGCCGCGACTGTCATTCACCACAATTGGTGTTTTGCCAATTTGCTGTACATAGTCATAGGCTTTGGCTAAGGTTTCAGCTGACGTGTTTTTACCTTTAATTATTTCGACCAATTGCATTTTATCGACAGGGCTAAAGAAATGCAGACCGATAAATTTAGCTTGATCTTGAGATGCATTGGCTAAGCCTGAAATTGGCAAGGTTGAGGTATTGGATGCAAAAATACCACCATCTGCCAAATAGGTTTCTGTTTCTTGCGTCACTTTGGCTTTCAATTCGACATTTTCAAACACAGCTTCAATGATCAAGTCGCAGCCTTGTAAATCTGCCGCATTTGCAGTGGCATGAATCAGTCCTAAAACTTGATCACGTTTTTCTGCACTTAAACGGCCTTGAGATACTTTTTTATCTAGCAGTTTTTGGCTATAGGCTTTGCCTTTTTCAGCAGCCTCAAGAGAAACATCTTTGAGTACAACTGCAATGCCTTTTGATGCTGTGGCATAAGCAATGCCTGCACCCATCATGCCTGCACCCAAAATGCCGACTTTAGTAGCTTGCCATTTCGCGACGTCTTTTGGACGGCTTGCACCTGACTTAATGGCGTTAAGACCATGCCAGAAGGTGCCGATCATATTTTTAGAAATTTGACCGGTTGCAAGGTAAGTAAAGTAACGTGATTCAATCGTGAGCGCCGTATCAACATCGACCTGAGCGCCTTCAACAGCAGCCGACATAATGGCTTCAGGCGCAGGGTAACAGCCCTTGGTTTTGTCACGCAGCATAGCGGGGGCAATGGCGAGCATTTGCGCCACAGCAGGAGTCGATGGCGTACCGCCCGGAATTTTATAGCCTTTTACATCAAAGGGCTGCTGTGATTTTGGATTGGCTTTGACCCACGCAATCGCTTTGTCCATCAGGTCTTCAAGGCTATCTGCAGTGTCTTGAATCAGCCCGAGCGATTTGGCTTTTTCGACACCAACTTGTTTGCCTTCCATCAAGAGCGGAAAAGCATTTTGCAGACCCAATAAACGTACCATACGTACAATACCGCCACCGCCCGGTAGTAAGCCTAAAGTTACTTCTGGTAAGCCAAATTTCGCCTTAGCATCATTCAGTGCGATTCGATAATGACAACCGAGTGCTAACTCCCAACCACCGCCCAGCGCTGTGCCATTTAAGGCTGCAACAACAGGAATGCCGCGTGTTTCGATATAACGCAGTTTGGCTTTCATTTCTTCAATCATATTGAAGAATTCAGTTGCATGCTCAGGTGTAGCTTGAATCAGTTCGTCTAAATCACCGCCTGCAAAGAAGGTTTTTTTTGCGGAACGGAAAATAATCCCTACAATATTTTCATCTGCTTGCAGTTTGTCTACCGTTTCAGCCAGTGCCGTGCGGAAGTCTGCATTCATGGTGTTGGCAGATTGGTTTGGAGAATCTAAAGTTAAAATGACGATATTGTCGGCATTTTTTTCAAATTGAATTGCGCTCATAAATTTTATCCAAATATTTTTATGACTTTGCTAGTGATTTTTGAGATTTAAATTATTCATCGTCACTACGGAGTCTTTACAAATTTGTTTATTACTGTTTTTTTCATTTCAGCTAAAGCAGTGCTTTAGCTTCATTCAGGTTCGACCTACTTTTGTTTCGGCAAAAGTAGGCAAAACCATTTGTCATCCACAAAACCTGTCAACTAATGTCTTTTTTCTAAAAGTTCGCAGAAACATTATTTTCAATTTTTGGTCAGGTTGTGGATGACACATACCAAGTATCAAATGCTGTGTACGGTTCGGTTAATTAAACTAGCTCAATAATCGTTGCGATGCCCATACCACCGCCCACACACAAGGTTGCTAAACCGCGTTTTTTACCTTGGCGTTCTAGTTCATCCATCAGGGTGCCTAAAATCATGGCGCCTGTTGCACCCAGCGGATGTCCTAATGCAATTGCACCGCCATTCACATTGACTTTGGTAGGATCAACCTTGAGTTCGGTAATAAAACGCATCACGACTGCTGCAAAAGCTTCGTTCACTTCAAATAGGTCAATATCATCAATGGTTAAGTTAGCTTTGGCTAAGGCTTTACGTGCAGCAGGTGCAGGGCCAGTCAGCATAATGGTTGGGTCTGCACCCACCAATGCAGTGGCAAGCACTTTGGCACGCGGTTTTAGGCCTTGTTCTTTGATCGCTTTTTCAGAGGCAAGCAATACTACGGCAGCACCATCAACGATGCCCGATGAATTCCCTGCATGGTGTACATGGTTGACTGCGCCGACTTCAGGATATTTTTGCAAGGCAATGGCATCAAAGCCCATTTGTCCCATCATGGCAAAACTTGGGTTGAGCTTGCCTAAGCCTTCTGCTGTGGTCGTTGGTTTAATAAATTCATCTTTGGCTAAAACTGTCACGCCTGCTTTGTCTTTAACAGGAACGACAGATTGGTCAAAATAACCATTGGCTTGAGCTGCTGCGGCTTTTTGCTGAGAGTTGGCTGCAAAGGCATCCACATCTGCTCGGCTGTAACCGTCAATGGTGGCAATTAAATCGGCTCCAATGCCTTGTGGAATAAAGTCACAGGCCATATTGGTTTCAGGGTCAAGCGCCCAAGGACCGCCATCTGAGCCCATCGGCACACGAGACATCGACTCTACACCGCCAGCCACCACAAGGTCTTCCCAGCCAGAGCGGACCTTTTGCGCAGCCATATTGACTGCTTCTAAACCTGAGGCGCAAAAACGGTTGATCTGAACACCTGCCACATCATTGTCCCAACCTGCTGCAATGGCTGCGGTTTTGGCAATGTCCGCACCTTGGTCACCAATGGGGGTCACGCAGCCCAGTACAATGTCGTCTACTGCAGCGGTGTCAAATTGATGTCGGTTTTGTAATTCGTTCAATAAACTGGTCAGTAGGCTAATCGGTTTAACGGCATGTAGTGAACCGTCTTTTTTTCCTTTGCCGCGCGGTGTGCGAATGGCATCAATGATGTAAGCCTCGCTCATAATCCTGTCCCTATGATCTATAAATTTTTATTGGTTTTTTGAGTGTACGGATTAATCAAGCCGGTGCAATGATGAGAACGGGCGAGTCGTTTGATATTTTTGGTCAACGCTTGCTGCTGAATAAGATAAAAATCAACCTGCACATTGAAAGCGAGGATCGGTTAAGATCAGTTGCTATCGATTCAGTACATATTGAAGATCTGCTTATGCATAAAAATGTGAAGCGAGTGTTGAAAGGTCTGGCTTGGCTTGTTTTTGCAGGCTGCTTAGGTTTTGTATGCTTGATCGGTTTTTATATTTATATGATCTATGGCATTCATCCTTCAGATGAAGGGACTGGCGGCTTAGCCTGTGAGTATGATCGAAATGATCATGTAACCAAGGCAGAAATGTATCGGATACAGGATGGCAAACGCGTGATCACGCCCGTCGATCCATTGCTTTGTCAAAAACAACGTGCAGATTTTCCGAAATAAAAAAACCTGATCGAGATCAGGTTTTAGAGAATGCTATTTTTGAATATTGCTTAATGATAACCATGTAATTGGCGATATAGGCCTGGTGTTACACCGGTCCACTTTTTAAAGGCACGGTGGAAAGTACTGGTTTCACTAAAACCGACTTGCTGTGCAACATCTTCAAGCGTTAAGTCTGGATTAAGCAATAAGTGAATTGCAGCATCACGACGTAAGGCATCTTTCACACCTTGGTAGCTCTTACCTTCAGCGGCTAAACGACGACGTAGTGTTTGCGGCGATAGATACAGCATTGAAGCAACATCGTTCAAGGTTGGCATTTCTTCGCCAATTTGACTCTTCAGCACATCACGGATACGAGATGTTAATGAATTAGTATTTTTAAATTTAACCAATAACTGTGCAGGAGCCGCTTTTAAGAATTCTTCAAGCGTTTCTTCGTTTTGACGAATGGGTAAATCTAAATAATCCGCTGCAAATGTAATTTCAGTTCGTGGTGTATCAAACTGCATGACAGGTGCAAAAAACAAGGCATCATATTCGTCAGCATGTTCAGGACGTTCATAACCGAAGTGAACACGCTCTAAAGGCAGACGACGTTCAATCAACCAAGAAGCGAGACCATGCCAAATCATCAGCATACTTTCTGTAATGAAATGGTCTGGGTCCATAGATTTTGGAATTTGAGGAACTAAACGTGCTTCATGTTTATCACGTTCTAGTGTCACCGACCATTCATCACCAAACAGTTTGTAGAACTGCGAAGACAATTCGAGTGCATCACCGAGGGTTTTTGCATGAATAATCAATTGGCACATAATGGCAAAAGTACCCAAGCGGCGCGGTTGAATATCAAAACCGACATGTTCGTCTTGAGTCACCATCCACAACATTTTAATAAAACGTGTGTATTGTTCAGGTGAAATACGCGCTTTGGGTTGGCGTAGAAGTTCAGCCTCAATGCCAACATGAGACAGTAAAGTTTCGACATCCATGCCGAGACGTCTCACACCAGTTAAGGCTGCGTTGACGAAATGGATACTGATCGTATCACGACTCATGTTTAATCCTTCAGTCTCTTTAATGTTCACAAATGTTTGACCTAAATGACGCTAAAAAAAGAAATCATGGCAATTTACAACAGCGGTTTTGCCATTTTTACATGGTAAATTGCCGAAACTATCAAGGTAAATGGCTGAACATGACATTGTTTTAATCATTTTATATTTCTACCATGGATAAAAAATCTACACAATTAGAGAAAAATATCCATGGAAGCTGCTTTAAAAGGATTGAAAGTACTCGACTTTTCGACATTACTCCCAGGGCCATTTGCGACCTTGTATTTGGCTGACATGGGTGCGGAAGTTGTGCATATTGAGTCACCGACGCGTCCCGATCTAGTTCGTTTGATGCCACCTTATGCCAATGGGCAAGCCACAGCGCATAGTTATTTAAATCGCAATAAACAATCCATCGCATTAGATTTAAAAGATCCGAAAAGTATTGAATTGATCAAAGCCAAAATTTCAGATTTTGATATTGTGGTAGAACAATTTCGTCCAGGTGTCATGCAACGCTTGGGTTTGGATTATGTAGTTTTGGCCGAAATTAATCCGCGACTTATTTATTGCTCGATTACGGGTTATGGTCAAACCGGACATTACAAAGACCGTGCAGGGCATGACATCAATTACTTGGCTTTATCGGGCATTTCAGGTCATAGCGGACGCCAAGACAGTGGCCCGCCACCGATGGGGATTCAAATCGCCGATGTGGCAGGCGGATCAATGCATGCAATTACTGGCATCTTAGCTGCGGTGATTGAGCGTTACCGTAGCGGTTTAGGACAATATATTGATATTTCCATGACCGATTGTGCCGTCGCATTGAACAATATGGCTGCAGCTGGCGTATTGGCTGCCAATGCTGTAACAGCCGCAGAAACTGCACATCTGAATGGCGGAAGTTTCTATGACTATTATCGAACCCAAGATGGTCGCTATCTGTCTATAGGTGGTTTGGAGCCACAGTTTTTACATGGATTGGCGCAAATTCTAGATTTACCCGCTTTAGCAACGCAAGGCATGTCATTTGATCCGCAAGACCAAACTGAAATTAAGCATGCAATTGCCCGAAAAATACTAACCAAAACATGGGCTGAGTGGAAAAAGATTTTTGCCTCTCAAGATGTCTGTGTGGAACCAGTTTTAAGTTTGGACGAAGCTCTAAATTCACAATTGGCCCAAGAGCGGCATTGGTGTGTTGAAGTTCCGCTACAAGAAGGCGACACAATGACACAAACTCAACTGGCATGTCCGATTAAATTTTCTAGATCAGCATTGATTTATACCCATGTGGGTAAAACTTTAGGTGCGGATAATTGGTTATGAATGGTATAAAAAAAGGTGATAAGTTAAACAATAAAACCTTTAAAATCTCTTAATTAGATAAACATCTATGTAAATATTGAGAGTTGTTAACAAAAAAATAAATAAATTATACAAATGTGAGAGTATTATATGAACTATTAACACAATTGGTATATAGGTCTCCAAATGAAAATAGCTGTGAGTAAACTTGGATCTTTATATCTTAGCCTCGGAATAATGTTTGCGGGTTCAGCAACCCAAGCGGCAACTACTGCAGATGCTTTCAGTTCTGAAAGCCCATGGATGTTCGGTGATTGGAACGGTCAACGAACAGCGCTTCAACAGAAAGGTTACGATTTTAGTTTTAGTTATGGTGGCGAATTAGCCACTTTGTTAGATGCAAAGCATGCTTCAAGTCATGGCACTGAATATGCGGACCAATTCGCGATCGGGGCACATCTCGATTTAGAAAAAATTGCAGGTTGGAAAGATACCGAAGCACAAATCAATATCACTGAACGTAATGGTCGTTCATTGTCTCAAACTTCAGATGCATTAAATGGTCATTTAAGTGCAACACAAGAAGTGTGGGGTCGTGGTCAAACTTGGCGTTTGACTGATTTTTGGATCAAGAAAAAATTCTTAGACCAAAAATTAGATATTAAAGTCGGTCGTTTTGGTGAAGGTGAAGATTTCAACAGCTTTGACTGTGACTTTCAAAACTTAGCACTTTGTGGTTCACAAGTGGGTAACTGGGTCGGTGACCAATGGTACAACTGGCCAGTCAGCCAATGGGCTGCTCGCGTGAAATATAACATTCAGCCTGAACTCTATGCACAAGTCGGGGTTTATGAATACAACCCTGAAAATCTAAAACGTGGTAAAGGTTGGAACTTGAGTACCGATGGTTCTAAAGGTGCGATTATTCCTGCTGAAGTAGTGTGGACTCCAAAAGTGGGGACACAAAAGCTTCCGGGTGAATACCGTGCAGGTTACTACTACAGTACCGCTGATGCCGATGTCATTGATAGCCCAGTAAATGAAAAAGATCACCATCAAGGTGGTTGGATTGTGGCGAAACAACAACTGACAGCACACAAAGACGATGCCTCACGTGGTTTGAGTGGTTTTGTAAATGTCACAGTGCATGACTCAGACACCAACAATGTGAGTGATATGCAAAACATTGGCTTGGTATACAAAGGCGCATTCGATGCACGTCCTCAGGATGAAATTGCGATTGGTTTGGGTCGTATCAGTATCAATGATGATGTGAATGACGCCAATATTGCCAATAACAGCGTTGATGCACGCGGCCTACAAAGTGAAGAGTATGACGCAGAAATTTACTACGGTATTCATGCGGCAAACTGGCTGACTATTCGTCCAAATATTCAATATATCCGTCATGTCGGTGCTTACAAAAATGGTGAGAATGCGTGGGTCGGCGGTATCAAATTTCAAACAGCATTTTAATTGATGTCCAATTAGAGTTCTTATAAAAGCAATTCGGTAATTCTGAGAAGAATTACGACTTTTCCCCCTTGAATTGTTTTTGTAACAACTTCTCTTTGCGACATAAAAACGGTGGTGCGTTGAATGTGTTTCACGCACCAAATACAACATTCGACAATAGAGGTGGTCAACATGAGCAACCCATCTACTGGAACTGGGATGCGAACATTTACCGTCGTTGTGATGGCAATTTTCGCCTTAGTTCTATTGATTGGTGGTATCTGGCTGGCAGTCCTTGGCGGTTCTTGGTACTACATAATCGCTGGCCTGTTAATGCTGGCTTCAGCAATATACTTAAGAAAAATTCAAAACAGTTCTTTATACATTTATGCAGCGTTGATGCTGGGTACAGTGATTTGGGGACTTTGGGAAGCAGGTTCTGACTTTTGGGCACTTGCACCGCGTTTTGATATTTTAGGCTTATTGGGCCTTTGGTTACTGATTCCTGCCGTGACACGCGGCATGGAAAATGGCAAAACGGCGAAAATTGCATTATCAGGCACACTGGTGATTGCGATTATCGTAATGATCTATTCAATTTTTAATGATCCGCAAGAAATTAACGGTGAAATTAAAAATGCACAACCTCAAACTGCCAAAGCGATTGAGGGCATTGCTCCTGAAGATTGGCCTGCCTATGGTCGTACACAAGGTGGTGTACGTTATTCTCCACTTGCTCAAATCAATAGCGACAACGTGAAAGATTTAGAAGTGGCGTGGACTTTCCGTACAGGTGAATTGCCAACAGAAAATGACTCAGGTGAAACCACAAACCAAGTCACTCCGATTAAAGTCGGTAATGACATGTTTATGTGTACAACTCACCAACGTTTAATTGCACTTGATCCTGCGATAGGTAAACAAAAATGGGCATTCGATCCGAAACTTAAAGCGGACAATACCTATCAACATTTAACATGTCGTGGTGTGTCTTATTTTGACGCTGCAAATACCACTCAGTTTGCAAAAAGCTTAGAGAACAAACGCTCGACTTCAACTGAATGTCCGCGCAAAGTGATCTTGCCTGTAAATGATGGTCGTTTGGTTGCAGTCAATGCTGACACAGGTAAAGCATGTAGTGATTTTGGTCATAACGGCGAAGTCGATCTACAAAAAGATATGCCTTATCCGTATCCGGGCGGTTATATCCCAACTTCACCTCCAGTGGTTACTGGCACAACCATTGTGATTGGCGGTTCAACTACCGATAACTTCTCGACTAAAGAGCCATCTGGTGTCATCCGTGGTTATGATGTCAATACTGGTGAATTATTGTGGATCTTTGATACAGGGGCGGAAGATCCAAATGCCATGCCAGGCGAAGGTCAAAAATACTCTGTAGCCTCACCGAATGCATGGGCACCTTTAGCCTATGATGACAAATTAGATATTGTCTATGTTCCTACAGGTGTGGGTACTCCTGATATCTTCGGTGGTCACCGTACGCCATTAGATGAACGTTATGCAAACTCAATGCTTGCGATTAATGCATCGACTGGTAAATTGATCTGGAACTTCCAAACCACACATCATGATTTGTGGGATATGGATGTACCATCACAACCTTCATTGGCAGATATCAAAGATAAATCAGGTAATACTGTTCCTGCGATCTATGTCTTAACCAAAACAGGTAATGCATTCGTCCTTGACCGTCGTACCGGTAAAGCGATTGTGCCAATCACCGAAAAAGCGGTTCCACAAACTGTAAAACGTGGTCCACAAACTAAAGGTGAGTATTATTCTGCAACTCAACCGTTCTCTGATTTTGATTTAGCACCCAAAGATAAATTGACTGATAAACAAATGTGGGGTGCCACTATGTTTGACCAGTTGATGTGTCGTGTGTATTTCAAATCATTAAACTACGACGGTATTTATACACCACCTTCTGAAAATGGCACATTGGTATTCCCAGGTAACCTTGGGGTATTTGAATGGGGCGGTATGTCGGTGAACCAAGATCGTCAAGTTGCTGTGATGAACCCAATTGGCTTGCCATTTGTCACTAAGTTGATTCCTACAGATCCAAACCGTGAGCAAACTGCGAAAGGTGCAGGTACTGAACAAGGCGTGCAACCGATGTATGGCGTACCTTATGGTGTGGAAATCAAAGCCTTCTTGTCACCACTTGGCTTACCTTGTAAACAACCTTCATGGGGCTTTACTGCAGGTGTAGATTTAAATACACATGAAGTGGTCTGGAAAAAACGTATTGGTACAATTCGTGATAGTTTACCGAAATTGTTCCAATTACCTGCTGTGAAAATTGGTGTACCGGGTCTTGGTGGATCAATCTCGACTGCTGGTAATGTCATGTTTGTAGGCGCAACACAAGATAACTATATCCGTGCAATCAATGTAACGAATGGTGATACTTTGTGGGAAGGTCGTCTACCCGCAGGTGGTCAAGCGACTCCAATGACTTATGAAGCAAATGGTAAACAATATGTTGTGATCATGGCTGGTGGTCATGGTTCATTTGGTACAAAACTTGGTGATTACCTTGTTGCGTATGCGTTACCAGATAAAAAATAAGTGATTTTACATCGCTAAATAAAAAGCCCGATTTATCGGGCTTTTTATTGGCTGAAATTCTTTATGTAAATTTATGCTAAGTAATGGAGAAATAATTCAATATATTAATAAATAAAAAGTAAATGACCGGAATCCGCTATATCAGTGAAATTGCGACAGTCTTATCAATAAAATCGCTATTAAATATGTAAAAAACGCATTTTCTTGATAGATGAAATCTCGTTATGCTGTGCATTGTTATAATAGAAATTACTAGCTGTACGCCATGTATTTATATACTGATTTTGACCAGCAACTGGTTAATGAACGTGTTGCACAGTTCCGTGATCAAACGGAACGTTATTTAGCAGGTAAATTGACGGAAGATGAATACCGTCCACTGCGTCTTCAAAACGGCCTTTATGTACAACGTTATGCACCGATGCTACGTATTGCAGTTCCTTATGGCCTGATGAATTCTAAACAATTACGTAAAATTGCGTCATTGGCTCAGGACTATGACCGTGGTTATGCGCACGTATCTACTCGTCAAAACATTCAGTTTAACTGGCCTGCACTAGAAAATGTGCCTGACATGTTACAAGAGCTCGCATCTGTTCAAATGCATGCGATTCAAACTTCGGGTAACTGTATTCGTAACACAACTACTGACCAATATGCAGGTGTGGTTGCGGGTGAAATTGCTGACCCACGCCCAACGTGTGAATTGATTCGTCAATGGTCAACTTTCCACCCAGAATTCGCTTTCTTGCCACGTAAGTTCAAGATTGCAGTTTCAGCACTGGAAGAAACTGATCGTGCGGCAACGTCTTTCCATGATATCGGTGTGTATATCGTGAAAAATGAAGCAGGCGAGATTGGCTATAAAATCAAAGTTGGTGGTGGTTTAGGCCGTACACCAGTGATTGGTAGCTTTATTCGTGACTTCTTGCCACGTGAAGATTTGATTGCTTATTTAGAAGCGGTACTTCGTGTATACAACTTACACGGTCGTCGTGATAACAAATATAAAGCACGTATCAAAATTTTGGTGAAAGCATTAACACCAGAAGTATTTGCAGAGAAAGTGGAAGCTGAATTTGCACATACCATCAAAACTTTAAAAATTGATGCTGATACCTTGGCGAAAATGGATGAGAACTTCACACCATTTGATTACCAAGATTATGCGGATGAAGATTTTGCAGAGCAATTTGCCGCAGAGCCGAAATTTAAACAATGGTTCAACATCAACACCAATGCACATAAAGTCAAAGGTTACCGCATCGTTACGATTTCTTTGAAACGTGCGGGTATTGCACCGGGCGATATGACTGTTGAAGAAATGAACCTGATTGCTGACTTGGCTGACAAATATACCTTTGGTGAGTTCCGTACCACACATGAGCAAAACATTGCGCTTGTGGATGTACCGCAAAAAGATTTGTTTGATCTATGGAAAATCCTTGATCAACACAATCTTGCACGTGCGCATATTGGGTTCTTAACCGATATCATTTGCTGCCCAGGTGGTGATTTCTGTTCATTAGCAAATGCGAAATCGATTCCAATTTCTGAAGCCATTACACGTCGTTTTGATGACTTAGATACCATTTACAATTTAGGTAAATTGGATCTGAACATCTCTGGTTGTATGAATGCGTGTGGTCACCACCATGTGGGTAACATCGGTATCTTAGGTGTAGACAAAAAGGGTGCTGAGTTCTATCAAATCACTTTGGGTGGTAATGCAGACCATGATGCATCAATTGGTGACATCTTAGGCCCATCATTTGCAGCCGAAGTTGTACCAGACATCATCGAAGAAATCTTAAATACTTATCTAGACCTTCGTGCAGAAGGCGAAGAGTTTATTGATACTTACCGCCGTGTTGGCATCCAACCATTTAAGGAGCGTGCATATGCTTAATACAGCACTACAAGTCCTCTCTAAAGATGGCTCGATTGCAGACAATACTTACCAAGTCATTGGTGAAGATGGTGTGTTGCCACAAGGTGACGTGGTTTTAACAGTTGAGCAGTTAGATCAACTTGCGAATGTAACTGGTAAAAAAGCACTTTTCGTAACGGTGGATGCTTCACCTGAAACCAATGAATTCCCGCTTGACCAGTTAGACGCAATCTTTATCGAGTTTGCAGGCTTTAACGATGGTCGTGGCTATTCATTTGCTGCGTTGTTACGTCGCCAAGGTTTTCAAGGCGAGCTACGTGCAACAGGTGATGTATTCAAAGATGTGTTGAACTACATGAAGCGTTCAGGTTTCGATACTTTTGTAGTGAAAGAAGGTAAAGACATTGCGGAAGCTGCTGCTGGCTTAGGTGATTTTACCAATCCATATCAAGCTTCAACTGCAGTGCCGCAAGCGCATTATCAAACTGGTGCTTAAGTGCCTTGATCAATAAAAAAGCCTCCATTCGGAGGCTTTTTTATTGATCGAAATACTTTTAATGAGTGATTATTCATTTTTAAGCTGGCAATTGACCATCCATTTAATACCGAACTGATCGGTAAATGCGCCATAGAGTGCACCCCAAAAGGTCTTTTCGAGAGGCATTTCTATAGAGCCACTTTTGGACAATGCATCAAACAATCGTTTGGCTTCAGCTTGTTCACTGCTTTCTAAATTAATCGAAATATAGTGATTGCTGCCTAAGGTAAAGGGTTGATTGGATTGCGCACAGAATTGTTCGTTGACATCTGAGGCCATCAGCACGTTAAATTCATTGATTGGCAAGGAAATATGCAGAATCTTTTGCTGATCTGCATCGGATAATGAAATGCCTTCCTCAGCAGGCATATCACCATAACGCATCACATTGAGGAATTCTCCACCAAATACAGAACGATAAAAATTAAAGGCTGCCTCGGTATTGCCTTGAAAATTCAAGTAGTGATTGAGCTGCATAAAGGTCATCCATTTTTATTATTTAGACATTTATTTTAAGAGCCTTTGCTGACCTGTATGTGAACAATTTATGTCTAAAATGTAAGCATAAAAAATCCCTCTTACAGAGGGATTTTTCAGTCTCCCTCCTTTATTAAAGGAGGGGTTAGGGGAGGATTAAAGAATATTCCCTCTAAATCGCCCTTTGCGAAAGGAGTCTACAGAGCATTAAAGCAATTCAATCGCCACAGCAGTCGCTTCACCGCCACCAATACACAGCGCAGCAATACCACGCTTACCACCAGTACGTTTTAATGCATGGATCAGCGTTAGGATAATGCGTGAACCTGTAGAACCAACAGGATGTCCAAGCGCACAAGCACCACCGTTGACATTTACTTTTTCAGCATCTAATTTAAATTCATCAATTGGGCACATCGTGACCATCGCAAAGGCTTCATTGATTTCCCATAAATCGACATCAGCAACATTCCAACCCGATTTATCTAGAACTTTTTGAATTGCGCCTACAGGTGCAATGGTAAACTCGGATGGATGTTGTGAATTTGATGCATAAGCCACAATTTTTGCGAGCGGATTTAAACCTTTTGCTGAAGCTTGATCTGCTGAAGTTAAAACTAAAGCAGACGCACCATCAGAAATAGAACTTGCATTGGCAGCGGTAATCGTTCCATCTTTAGCAAAAGCAGGGCGCAGCGTTGGAATTTTTTCGATATTGGCGTTAAAAGGCTGTTCGTCTTTATCGATAATCACATCGCCTTTACGACTCGAAACAGTGACAGGCACGATTTCGTCAGCAAAATAACCCTCAGTAATTGCAGTTTGAGCACGTTTAAGCGAGCGAATGGCGAAGTCATCCATTTGTTCACGTGTATAGCCTTTTGTATTTGCCATATCTTGCGCAAAAGAACCCATGAGTCGGCCCGTTTCTGCATCTTCTAGGCCATCTAAGAACATATGATCTTTAACATCACCATGGCCCATACGGTAGCCAGCTCGTGCTTTGGTCAATACATACGGCGCATTGGTCATTGACTCCATACCACCTGCAACCACGACTTGAGCCGAACCTGCCTTAATCATATCTGCCGCTTGCATCACGGCCTTCATACCTGAACCACACAGCTTGTTGATGGTTACGGCACCAGTTGAATCTGGAAGACCAGCTTTACGCATCGCTTGACGGGCAGGACCTTGTTTCAGACCAGCCGGAAGCACACAGCCCATAATGACTTCTTCAACATCTGTCGGTTGTAAACCCGCGCGTTCGATGGCTGCTTTAATCGTAACTGCGCCTAATTCAGGTGCAGTAACTGCGGCTAAACTCCCTTGAAAACCACCCATTGCTGTACGGGCACCATTCACGATGACGATATCAGTCATTACATATCTCCATTTTCTTATACATTAATTTTTGAATACGTCAGCAGTATAAGTAAAATTGAACAGGAATAAAGCAAATTTAAAAGGCTGCTTTGGACTCACCGGTTCTCAAATTAGCAAGTGGCTGGGTTTTCAAATCGGATATGTCCCATTCGACTTAAGACCGCTCGGATCGGTTGAAGCGTTGATTTCGAACAGTAGTAGAAACTGCCATTTGAACCATTGGGTAAACCTGAGCTGGCCTGAAAGGTTAGACTTGGAATGTGTAGAGTCCCACGCCAAGAGAGATCACCATATTTTAAGTTGAGTTTATCTTGCAGTAATATTTTTTCATTTGCGTCGACTTGACGGTTTTTATTACTGTCAATAAATATGATCAGACCACTGTTCCAGTTGTTAGGTTGGCAAAGTTTAAAGTCAAGACTAGGACAAATCACAATATTGGAGTGATAAATTGTGGCCTGAGCCCGTGCGAAAGCATTGTGATTCTGAATAGTCAATTTGATGTTATTCGCTTCGCGCTGCGCCATTAAATTGTTGAAATGTGGTAAAGCTATCGTCACGATAATGACCATAATCGCAATTGAGACCAAAAGTTCAAATAAAGTAAAGCCGGTTTCTTTGTTGTAAGGCATTGATTTAATCCAAAATTTAATATTATTTTTATATGTCTAATGTAATATGTGTTTTTAATGGCGATATTAATTTTGAGTATAGAATTTTATTACTCAATTTTAGATAAAGCTGTTAAAATGAAAATAGCAAGTGACAATAGGCGATTCACTGCTCAAAATTGAGTAAAAATTTACCGAATTACAACGGAAATTGTAAGTAATTTTGTCAATAATTTACTTGATTAGATTAATCAAGCACTTGGAAAAAGAATAAAGTGTTTGTATGATTCAGCGTGAATAGCTTAAAAAAAAAACTGGGGTATAAGAAAGCCTATCTCAGGATAGCCAATTTTTCGGCTTGAGCTTGAACAACAATTGTTATCTCTGGAGGATAAATCCATGAAAATGAGTCGTATTGCATTAGCAATGCTCGTAGCTGCTCCTTTAGCAGCTGCAAACGCAGGCGTAACTGTTACTCCATTAATGCTTGGTTACACTTTCCAAGATTCTCAACACAACAACAGCCGTGGTAACTTAACTGAAAGTCCTGAGCTACAAGATGACTTGTTTGTTGGTGCAGCACTTGGTGTTGAATTAACTCCATGGTTAGGTTTCGAAGCTGAATATAACCAAGTGAAAGGTGATGTAGACGTTGATTTCGGCGAATACAAACAAACTCAAATCAACGGTAACTTCTATGCTACTTCTGATTTGATCACTAAAAACTATGACAGCAAAGTTAAGCCATATGTATTGTTAGGTGCTGGTCACTACAAATACAAATTTGACGACGTAAATGCTCGTGGTGCTGGCACTGACCGTGGTACTACTGAAGAAGGTACTTTAGGTAATGCAGGTCTTGGTGCTTTCTGGCGCTTAAACGATGCTTTATCTCTACGTACTGAAGCTCGTGCTACTTACAACATCGATGAAGATTTCTGGAACTATACAGCTTTAGCTGGTCTTAACGTAGTTCTTGGCGGTCACTTGAAACCTGCTGCTCCTGTAGTTGAAGTTGCTCCTGTAACTCCAGTTGCTCCAGTTGCTCCAGCTCCTCAAGAATTGACTGAAGATCTTAACATGGAACTTCGTGTGTTCTTTGATACAAACAAATCTAACATCAAAGATCAATACAAACCTGAAATTGCTAAAGTAGCTGAAAAATTAGGCGAATACCCTAATGCTACAGCGAACATCGAAGGTCACACAGATAACACTGGTCCACGTGCTCTAAACGAACGTTTATCACTAGCTCGTGCTAACTCTGTTAAATCTTCGCTTGTTAACGAATACAACGTTGACCCAGCTCGTTTATCTACTCAAGGTTTCGCGTGGGATCAACCAATCGCTGACAACAACACTAAAGAAGGCCGTGCTATGAACCGTCGCGTATTCGCTACGATTTCTGGTAGCCGTACTGTAGTGGCTCAACCTGGTCAAGCTCAATAATTTGAGTTTAACTTCGGTTAGAAAAAAGCGGCTCTTTTGAGTCGCTTTTTTTTGTTAAAAATTTAAAAAAGGAGATTTAAATTTGGCTAAAAGGCACTAACGCAAAAGCGTTGTTTACTTTTAAATAATCGTTGGATGTAAAAGGATTTATCTATTCATGTGGCAATTAAGCATGTAAAAATTCAAACTATTGTATATTAATTAATCATCTGTTTGCCTAAGAGCTTTAATTGAACATAACCAGGTTGTATTTTTATTTTTTTATAAAAGCAATAAAAAAACAATTATTTACATTTGTCTTATCTACAATTTATAAAAAAATAATATTTATATTTCTCATTAAAAAAATATAATCATCGGGATTCATGATGAAGTTGAGAATTATTCTAAATATAATAATGATTCTTATTCAAATAAAACTAATCTTGAAATGATGAATAATTTTGCAAAAACACACTTAGTACGTTCTATAACTATGGTGCTACTCGGTGTTGGAGGGTCAACATCTGCGCTTGCAGCGGATACAACGGTACTTGAGACGATTGAAGTTGAGGTGCCAGCCGAAAAGCAGCTTGCAAATGGAAAATTGAAAGCGCAAACAGACCTTGGTGCACTGGGAAATCAAAAAATTGTTGATACGCCATTTAGCGTTGCTGCATATAGTGAAAAGTTAATTGAAGAACAACAAGCGACCACCGTGGGTGAAGTGCTGAGAAATGATGCAAGTATCCGCATTACCACCAATCAAGGCCACTTGAATGAAAACTTTAATATTCGTGGCTTTGACATCAATCACGATGACATTGCACTCAATGGTATGTACGGTATGGCGCCTTATGGACGCGTACCGACTGAATTTCTAGATTCGGTAACGGTTTTAAAAGGCCCGAATGCCTTGGTTGCAGGTATGTCGCCTGCTGGTGAGGTCGGTGGTGTGGTCATCGCTAAAACTAAGCGTGCAGATAAAGAAAAAACTCAAGTTTCAGCTTCGATGGAAGAAGGTGGGTTTTACCAATCAGGTTTTGACGTTTCGCGACGTTTTGGTGCTGAAAAAGAATTTGGTCTACGTGTGAATGGTGCTTATGGTCAAGGTGAGCACATTATTGAAGGCATGGAAGATAAACATGCATCAGGTGCAATTGCTGCAGACTATACAACCGATAAATTGAAACTGAATTTTGATGCCTATGCGGTACGTGATGATCGTAATGGTGGTTCGCCTGCGATGGTGGCATTTGGTGTCAAAGATGCTCATGGCCATACCTATAATGGCGTGCTTGCTGCACCTAAAGGCGATACCAATTATTTTAAAAATTTGGAAGGCCATACTGATAGTGAGTTTGTAGGCTTAAGTGGTGAATATGCATTTACACCTGACTTAAATGTTTATGCAGGTGTAGGACATATTGAAAAGGCCTATAGTGGCCATATTTTTGGTACGCGTCTTGTCGTTGGCCAAGCAGATGGTCATGCCACATCTCAGTACTATCGTACGGGGTCATCAGAGTCGATTACATCAGCAAATACAGGTATTCAATATAAGTTTAATACGGGTGCTGTAAAACATGCTGTAAATGTTCGAGCTGATTATTTGACCAAAGAAACAGATCAGCATGTTGCGGCAACACAAGAGAAAATTAATTCAACTAATTTGTATGATCCTGATACGACTGTAGGGATGCCTTCTGCGTACCCAGTGGTTAAACCGAATTTAGATAATAAATATACCAGCTATACGGTATCTGATCAGATTTCAATGTTAGATGATAAGTTGCAATTTATTGTTGGTGCACGTTATCAAGATATCGACACAAAGAATTTACAGAAAAATACAGGCTATCAAGACGATAAAATATCCCCAAGCTTAGGTGTTGTGGTTAAACCATTTGGTGAGAATCTTTCTATTTATGCAAACTATGTTGAAGGTCTTTCTGAAGGTGTAACGGTGAATAATGTTACAGATGCCAACAATAATGTCACCTTTGCGCCATTCCAAACCAAACAATATGAATTGGGTGCTAAATATCAAACAGGTAGTTGGTTAAATACATTTGCACTGTATCAAATTGAAAAACCATCGACGATGTCTTCTGATTATTCTGATGGAATTACCGGCAGTAGTGTTAATCAAATCACAACAGATGATGCAGAAACACGTTCACGTGGCGTCGAATGGGCATTTTCTGGAGAGATTTATACAGGACTAAATCTGATGGGTAGTTTGGCGTATATTGATGCTGAATATACCAAAGCAGCGGTGAAAAGTGGCGTAACTAATCAAGGTAATACGGTATATGGTATTCCTGACTTTACCGCAACACTCAGCTTGGATTATGCAGTGCCGTATGTGGATGGTTTGAATGTCAATGCACGTGCAAACTACGTGAGTGAACAGTACTTAAATGAAACCAATACACTTAAACTGCCAGACTACACAATTTTAGATCTTGGTGCGCGCTATAAAACTCAATTAGGTGGTGTGAACACAACGTTCTTAGCGAATATTGATAACGTGACTGATGAAAAATATTGGGAAGGTACATTTAACTCAGGCTATGCCTTAGTGGGTGGTCCACGTACCTATAAAGTTGGCTTAACATTCGACTTTTAAATAACCAATACACGTCAATTCAAAAAGCCACCTATTTAAGGTGGCTTTTTTTCAAACTAATTGAGCAAGTTATTAGCTTAATGAATGTCTAATTTAGGGAATATATTGCTTCACCACACCATCATCCAGCAGCTGCTGAAAATGCTCAACAAGACTGGTTTCAATATTGCGGTAGCTGATGCCTAGCTCGGACTTACTTTTGTCGGCATTGAAGTAGATTGGAAAACCCATATTCAGCTCAACAAAAGACTTGGAAAAACCTGCCAGCGGGCCAAACAATTTAAATGCGGCTTTAGGCAACTGGTTGCGCGGGAAGGGGAATTTTGGACCAAAGTGCTGGCGCAGAATTTTGCCCATTTCCAGCAGGCTGAGCGTGCCGCCGCTGATAATATAACGGCCTTTTGCATTTGGGTTAAAGGCTGCTTGCAAGTGTGCATCCGCAACATCACGGACATCTACAATGCCATTCCACATCGGCGGTACACCTGCGAGGGTCATACCGTTAGCAAACTGCTCAAGCACTTCAACGCTGCCAGACTTGGTCATCGCAGTTAGTGAAGGGCCAAGAACCAGCGCTGGGTTGACACAAACCAGTTCCCAGCGGTTTTGTGCTTTTTGCATATCCCAAGCTTTGCGCTCCGCCATGACTTTTGAATATGGATAGGGCTGATGGGTTTCAGAGCTGGTGGTGTTCCAGTGAGACTCATCAAATTGGTTATTTGCTGTTTGCTTAATGTCGATCGCATCGCCATAAGTTGAAGCAATACTGGATGTCACCACCACGCGTTTTACAGATTCTGTTTGGTTGACGCTGTTTAATACATTTTCTGTGCCTATTACCGCAGGCTCAATAATATCTTTTACTGCATCTTTATAGTTGGTCACTACAAAAGGGGATGCCATATGGATCACAATTTCACAGCCTTGCATGGCTTCATCAAAGGCATGCGGTGTAAGTAAATTGGCTTCAAACAGTTTGAATGTGCCAGTACTTTGGTTTGCGATATTCTCTAAGTGAGCAAAGCTTTTTTTCTTATTCAGATCGCGTACGGTGGCGTGAACTGTATGTCCTTGTTCAAGCAGATTTTTAATGACCCAGCTGGCAATATAGCCTGTGGCGCCTGTAACGAGTATCGGTGTTGTCTTGGTATTCATGTTCTTCAACTTTAATTGACGCATTTTTTATCATATTGAGAATATTTAGTTTTGTCTTTGATTAATTTGAAAAAATATATTTTTATTATTGAGTTTAATGTGCTCTAAATTCAGCAGAAATCTCATGAGAGCGCTACAAAAGTGATTTTTTATTGATCTTAAAAATGCTCAGATGGGATGAGTGTTGGATAGATGCATATTCTTATGATTATGGGCGCAAAATCTCATAAATAAATGGACAAAGAGTCATATCTAACTTGTGAGCTTTAATTTAAAGCCTAGATCTTAGGTCTAGGCTTCTTCATTTCGTAATAGATGCAGCTTTTGAAAATTTTAATTTTGAATCAGAGATTTCACTTTAAATATGATAAAACCAAAGAATAAAGAAGATTTTGATTGGTATGTAATAAGTGAATTTTTCAGGTGATGTAGAGATTTTTGTATCCTGTCTTGGAACTAAAGAGTCAAGTTCAGATATTTTGAAAGCAGTTATTCTTGTTGCAAGTGAGTTTGACTCATTAGAGACTAATTTCGGTGGAGAAAAGCTATTCTATTGGCAATTTTTAAGAGAGGGGTTACGTTCAGGTTTAATGAACATCAAATACTAGATACCATTTTTATCTAAGTCAAAGAGAATGAAGAATATTACTTATACCCGTTTTTAGAAGATCTGATTATAGGTATTAATCATAAAAGTACGAAGCAATCTGTAGCCAATCTATTTGGCCCCCCCCCGAAAGAGAAGGTGACAGTTGGCTTAAATACAGAATATTTGATAACTATTTACATTTTGAATTTGATGATTCATTAGAGTTAAAACAAGTCACAATAGGCAAATGTTGAGACTATTATATTAATTTTTATGTATTTTTTAAAATTTAAGACCTAGACCAGTGCCTAGGTTTTTTCTGTTATTCACCAATTAAAATGTCTATGCGATAAACCATTTAAAATGTCCTGTTTTTAACTACAAGAGTCAAGCACAGGATTTAAATTTCTTTGTTCAATAACAACTTTCTGAGCTTTACGACTCGGCATACTTTTCTTGAGACGGGAACGTTTATTCTGTTTCTCCAATTCCTCATGTTGCTGCTGGATATGGGCCAGGACCGAACCTAATCTTTTATTCTCAACCACATCATTCTGCTGTAGTCCAGCCAGTTTATTGAAGACGCTATAGTTGATCTTCCGTCCTTCATGCATGATTGCCACAGTACCATCCGGGTACTCCAGAAATGAAATGTATTGCCCAACAAGCTTATGATTCAGCTCTGTCGGTTCAAGCATATAAATACACTTGTCATAGGTCAGGGTCAGATTCTTGGTGACCTTACGCGGTTCCTGCCAGGTAAAAATATCATCCAGTTCAAGATCAGATTCGCTTAATGGCCGATGCAGGTTCTTTGAGTTTCGCGAACATTTGGCGAACTTCTGATTGAACTGCTCAATAAAGCAGGGTAACCATATATTGGCCTCTGCAATCGAACCGATGCCTTCCAGGCGCATCTCTTTGATCAGACGGTCCTGAAGGGTTCTGTTGGCACGTTCCACACGACCTTTGGCTTGGGGTGAGTTGGCAAAGATAATATCGATGTTCAAATTATTCAGAATCCGCCCAAATTGCGTAATCTGGCTGTCTTGCCTGGATTTCTGATTAACTCTGAATACCGAATGCTTGTCACTATAAAAGGCTAGAGGTTTGCCGTATTGTTCAATGTAGGCTCGGGTTGAAAGCATGTAGTCAAAGGTCGTTTCAGCCTCACAAAAGCGCAGATGCAACAGCTTTCCAGTGGCATCATCGATATAAACCAACAAGCAGCATTTTGCAGCTCGACCTTCAAACCAGTCATGATATGAGCCATCAATTTGGATCAGTTCACCGAAGCAATCCCGGTTATAACGTGGCTGATATGGACGCTTCAGGCGCTTGGATCGCGGAATCCACAGGTCATTGGCCGTCATCCAGCGCCGAAGCGTTTCTACCGGGATATTCAGGTCAAACATGCTGTTGAGCTTCTCATGCGCCAAGGTGGGTCCAAAGCCCAGTAAATGTTCAGCAATAATGGAAAGGCACTTTGATTTTAACAAGTCATCATGGCGACGATGGCCAGGTTGACCACGACTGGCATGTGCCATACCTGAGACACCATCTTGATTGAGCTTCTGCAATAACCGGGTAATTTGACGGGTGGAAAGATTTAGGATTTCAGCAGCACGGACCTGGGTAATACGATGATCTCGAACGTCTTGCAGAACTGCAAGCCGTTGAATTTCTTTGTCAGACATAGTGATCAGCATCTATATTTATATCCAGTCCATGGTGATAAAAACCATCATAAACTAGACATTTTTATTGGTGAGAATATAGACACTTTAAATGGGTTCTAACATTTTCATTTCGTATAACAGCCATTATGTTAAATGGAGGAGATCTGACATAATTCTTGGCTTCAGTTAACTTTCTAAAAATCTTATGACTACACTTAATATCGAAAAGAAAGCAAATCCCCTTTTAAGTGATGAGGCTCAAGAATTGTTGTGTTTTGCAACAATTAGTGGATCTAAATCTTGGAAAGATGTTCTCAATTTGTATTTAGAAATTAAAGCAAAAAATGCTCCTAAGAAAGTGTTAATGCTTTTAGAAGATATAGGACAGTGTGAATATACGTCTATGCATGCTTCGATGGGAGATGGACTTTATTTTGATACATCGGAAATTATTGAAGAGGGTGAAGATGAAGATATAAGCTATGACAACACCCTGCCATTTCAGGTTAAGTATCATATTGATCAATTATTAAGATCTGAAAATAAGGTGAACATTCATGATCTACATGGAAAATTTAATTATAGTGATCAAGACCTATCTGTTTTATTAAAAATTAATGAGCAGCCTGAAAAAATTTTAGATGAAGTTATTCAAATTAAATTAGTTAATTCTGAAAATGATCATGAAAAATTTGCAGCACAGCTCAATGGATATTTTAGTTGTGATCTATCTCCTTTTGAATCTTTCAGTTTAATCCAATATTTGGATAAGAATTTTGATCTAGAATATGTTGGCTTAGGTGCGAGTTTATTATTTTTTATCAAGAAGCCAAGCTTTACCTTAGAGAAACTGGATTCTCTCTTCGAAGAATTAGATAACATTTATTCTTATAATCAAGAAACTAGTAGTAGGTTGAAACGACATTTATCAGATCATAATTATATGATCTTACCGTATGTTGATTCTCTAGATATATTTGATTTAGATGGATAATGAATATTAAGTTCCCCTAAAATTAACATAATACACGCTATACGAATACTAACTTTTATTTCATATAAATCATTATTTTATGCTGATATGAAAAGCCCTATCATCACAGATTGGGCTTTTTTGTTGATTCTTCATCTTCCACGGTTTTTTTAATGAAATCTAATGCTATAGCAACCAAAAATGTACAGATTAAATAAGAATAGATGTCCACGTGGTTATTGATTTGCAGAAAGACAAATAACAGGTTGGGGGAGCAATTGGGGGGTAAATTCACGTACAATATCAACTAATTTGCAGGTAGATATCCTGCCTTATCAGATGATTCTGTTCTCCCGTTGATTATTGGCATTCATATGGCGCAAGCAAAGAAATCTTTTCCGCAACAAAAATCGGAACTACATGCACGAAATCTGCATCGCAGTCGTTACGATTTTCCGCAGTTAATCAAGAGTTGTCCGGAACTTGCGCCTTTTGTCAGCCCAAATAAATATAATGATTTATCGGTAGATTTTTCTGATCCGCACGCTGTGAAAATGCTCAACAAAGCATTGCTCAAGCATTTTTATGGCATTCAATATTGGGATATTCCTCAAGATTATCTTTGCCCACCTATTCCGGGTAGAGCGGACTATATCCACTATATAGCTGACCTGTTGAGTGCAAACAATAAAGGGCAGATTCCAACTGGACACGCCGTTCAAGTCTTAGATATTGGGGTTGGCGCGAACTGTATTTATCCGATCATTGGTCATCGGAGCTATGGTTGGAAATTTGTCGGCTCAGACATACATGCTGCATCGGTTAAAAGTGCTCAATTTATTGTGGAGGCCAATCCGAATCTGCGTAAAGGGATTCAGATTCGATTGCAGAAGACAGCGAGCAATATTTTCAATGGTGTGATTAAACCTTCAGATCGTTTTGATTTGACCATGTGTAATCCACCATTTCATGCCTCGCAAGATGAAGCCAACGCGACAGCAACGCAAAAATTAAGAAAACTGGGTAAGCCAGTTAATCGGACCAAGGTGGTATTGAACTTTGGTGGTCAAAAGAACGAACTCTGGTGTGATGGTGGTGAAGAACGATTTGTCTGCCAAATGGTGCAAGAGAGTATTCATTTTGCTGAGCAATGCCTTTGGTTTAGTACGCTGGTTTCCAAGAAAACAACATTGCCCGTGCTTTTAAAGGCCTTAGCGAAGAGCGGCGCAGTGGATGTGAAAACCATTAAAATGACGCAGGGACAAAAAGAAAGCCGTTTTGTCGCTTGGACTTTTCTAGATTTAAGGCAACAGCAAGCGTGGAAGAATGCACGTTGGACTTCAGCTTAAGTCTGTCTTCGTTGGAGATTTTCGCCTTGTCTTTGACAGCAATGCATAGGGCATCAATATAAAGTTTCCCATAGCGATAAGCTCAGTGTGTTGAATCAATCAGGAGATATTTTTGCTAAACAAGACGCATTGTTAATTGTTACAAAAAACAGCATCTAGCGATTTTTGATTATTTCGTGTTCCAAATGCCTTAAATTTTCTGCAAGGGCTTCTTTTATATGTGAAAAATGCGCGGAATTGAACTGCAAATGCGTATGTTTATCATTTAAATTTTATATAAATCATAAACTTACAAAAATTATATTTTGCATTCATTTTGAAACTTGTCCATAATATTTGAAAAGGGTATGGAGTGAAGAAAATGCGTGGCAATCCAGAAGTCGTAGACTACTTAAATATGCTGATCGGTGGCGAACTGGCTGCTCGTGATCAATACTTAATTCATTCCCGTATGTATGAAGATTGGGGCTTAAGTAAAATCTTTGAACGTATCGATCATGAAAGCCAAGAAGAAGGCTCACATGCAGATGCATTGATTCGGCGCGTATTGTTCCTTGAAGGAACGCCGAATATGAATCGTGATGATATTGAAGTCGGTACAGACGTTGTGACTTGTTTAAAAGCGGATTTGGCGCTTGAATATCATGTTCGTGAGAAACTTGCACAAGGCGTAAAATTGTGTGAAGAAAAGGGTGACTATGTGACCCGTGATATGCTCCGTCAGCAAATGTCAGATACTGAAGAAGATCATACTTACTGGCTTGAAAAGCAAATGCGTTTGATCGAACTTATTGGTCTACCAAACTATATTCAGTCTCAAATGTAATTTAAAAAATATCCAAAAAACCCAGCTTCTGCTGGGTTTTTTATTGGGCCATGAAAACTATTGTTGTAGTTTTTTAATATCTGCCAAGACTTGCGCCGCATGTGTCTGTGTATTCACACTGGTGTAGTGATAAACAATAATGCCTTTCGGATCAATCAGAAAGGTTTCACGTTTGGCAACTTTCAAAATCCCTAAGTTTCGTACAATACCTAACTGTGTCGCCAGCTTATGTTGGAGGTCGGCAAGAATTGGAAAGGGAAGTCCGAGTGCTTTAGAGAACGTTTGATGTGATGCAACATCATCTAAGCTTGCGCCCAAAACAACCGCATTAGTTTTTAAAAATTGTGGATATAGGGTTTTAAATTGATTGGCTTCTTCTGTACAACCGGGTGAGTTGTCTTTGGGATAAAAGTACAGAACGAGCCATTTCCCTTGATATTGCTTCAGTTCGTGCCATTTTCCATTTTGATCTTGCAATTTAAAGTTGGGTGCGGGTGTGCCAACCCATTGTTTTTGTTTGTTTTGACTGGTGCTGAGTATTGATGTTTCGGCAACTGTGATTTGGGTCGTTGCTATTAAAGCACATGTCATTAAACAGATTTTAAGCAATGAAGAAACTTTCATAGAGCATCAGTTTATATTGTTCTTTATTCGATCTTAACAAATTTTAAAGCGCTGTAGGCTGGCTGATTTTTTATTTATTGAAGTCGATTTTGAATGTCTTTTGGCAAACCGGTTGATGTGCTGAAATGCCACTATCAAACTTGCTCTGAACTTTTATACTATTTGGAATCGTTTAATTTTAGAGTTTGCATTGAAACAACAGATTTTACTTATTACTGGTTGGGGCGGCGGTCGTAAATTACTTACTCCTTTACAGCAGGCATTGATCGCGCAAGGTTATCAGGTCGAATTATGGAATATTTTTGATGCCTTAAATCTAGAAGTGCTCGAACAGAAAGTTGAATTGGCGCAGCAATTTGATGTGATTATTGGCTGGTCACTTGGTGGTCAATTGGCGACGATTTTGGTAGATGAAATTCAAAAAAAATATCAACAACAAAAAGTGCTGATCACACTTGGCTCAAATCCAAGTTTTGTGGCTCATGAAAAGTGGTCTGCTGCGATGGATCAAGCGACTTTTCAAAGCTTCAAACAATCTTTCGAGCAGGATGCAATTTCGACCCTAAAAAAGTTTGGTTATATGGTTTGTCAGGGTACTTATAGCACCAAGCAAGATTTCATCATCTTGCAAAGTTTGATTCAAGCGCAAAATTTAGATGTGCTTCGAGCAGGATTAAACTGTTTGGAGAAGCTTAATAATGTCAGTATCTTGAAAAACTACACAGGTCATCAATACCATATTTTTGCTAAGCAAGATTATTTGGTTAGTTACAAAGTTGAACGCTTACTGCGTAATTTAGCTGTAAAGTTTTTGGAGACAGAATTGGTTTCTGGCTCACATGGCTTTCCATTGTTTCAATCTGAGGTCATAAGTTGCAAAATCTGCCAATATTTAAAGAAAATAGAACAAATCTCTGACTAGCTGGGCTTTATGGCAATTTATTTTTCCTTGCCGTGGGTTTAACATCTTGCCACATTGATGTTTTAGCCTGATACATGGAGTGAGGGATGGCCAATTTAACCGATCTACAATTTGATCAGCAGCATATTTGGCATCCCTATACATCGATGACTCAGCCCCTTCCAACGTTTAAAGTGAAACGTGCGCAAGGGGTGATGATTGAGCTTGAAGATGGTCGTCAATTGATTGATGGTATGTCTTCATGGTGGTGTGCGATTCATGGTTATAACCATCCCGAGCTAAATCAGGCTGTGATCGATCAACTGCAACAGATGTCTCATATCATGTTTGGTGGATTGACGCATGATCCCGCGATTCAACTGGCTAAATTACTGTTAAAAATCACCCCGCCCAGTTTAGATAAAATCTTCTTTGCTGATTCAGGTTCGGTTGCTGTCGAAGTAGCCTTGAAAATGGCAGTGCAGTATTGGGCGTCTTTGCATCAACCGAATAAAACCAATTTTGTCACTCCACGTTCTGGCTATCATGGCGACACTTGGAATGCGATGTCTGTGTGTGATCCCGTGACAGGGATGCATCAAATTTTTGGCCCAAGTTTGCCAAATCGAATTTTTGTTCCTGCGCCGCAAATTGGCTTTGACCAAGCGTGGAATTCAGCGGATATTGCTGAACTAGAAAAGACTCTGATTGAACAGCATGAAAATATTGCGGGATTGATTCTTGAGCCGATTGTACAAGGCGCAGGAGGTATGCGTTTCTATCATCCTCAATATTTGCGTCAAGCTAAATTACTCTGCAAGCAATACAATATCTTGCTGATCTTTGATGAGATTGCGACTGGCTTTGGGCGAACAGGAAAACTCTTTGCTTGGGAATGGGCTGCAGTCGAGCCAGATATTATGTGTATTGGTAAAGGGCTGACAGGCGGTTATATGACCTTGTCTGCAACCCTGACTACGCAGAAAGTCGCAAATACGATTAGCCAAGGCGAAGCCGGCGTGTTTATGCATGGCCCAACCTTTATGGCAAATCCTTTGGCTTGCGCTGTGGCTGTAAAAAGTACCGAACTGCTGCTTTCTCAAGATTGGCAAGCCAATATTCGACGTATCGAAACTCAATTGAAGTTTCATTTACTAGCACTTTCATCGCTTGAACATGTCAAAGATGTGCGAATACTTGGTGCTATTGGTGTGGTGGAATTGACCTTCAATGTAGATATGAAAATGCTACAACAGGAGTTTGTCCGTCGTGGCATTTGGATTCGTCCATTCGGTAAGCTAGTTTATGTGATGCCGCCATATATTATTTCTGAGCATGAATTAAAAATTTTGCTAGAACAAATGGTTGAGGTGGTGAAAAACATGGAGCAGCCAGCATGAATCTGCTCAACCATTTTTCAGATCAACTTGATCAACTAAAACAGCAAGGCAACTTACGTCAGTTCACTTCAAATCATCAGCACGATCGTTACATTAGTATTCACGATCACAACATGTTGAATTTAGCGTCAAATGACTATTTAGGTTTGGCTTCAAACCAACATCTACGTGAACAATTTTTTGATGAAACCCCGAACGCACAGCGTTGGATGAGTTCATCCTCTTCGCGGTTGCTGACGGGGAATTTTCCAGAATATGAGCAACTTGAATCAACATTAAGTGATGCCTTTCATGGCCGATCAGCACTGTTATTTAACAGCGGCTATCACATGAATATCGGGATTTTACCTGCACTGGCAGACAGTAAAACCTTGATATTGGCGGATAAGCTGATTCATGCCAGTATGATTGATGGCATCCGATTATCGAGTGCGAAATATGTACGTTATCGCCATAATGATTTGGCGCATCTATTTCAGCTTTTATGTAAATACCATGAAGATGAGGCTTTTGAGCGGATCATTGTGGTGACTGAATCGATTTTCAGTATGGATGGTGATGAAACTGATTTGGCTGAATTGGTACGGATCAAAAAACAATTTTCCAAAGTGATGTTGTATGTCGATGAGGCGCATGCAATCGGTGTGCGCGGTGAGCGTGGTTTAGGCTGTGCTGAGCAATATCAGGTGATGGATGATATTGATCTTTTAGTCGGTACATTTGGTAAAGCACTGGCTTCAATAGGGGGGTATCTCATTTGTCATTCGATTATTCGTGACTATTTGATTAACTCGATGCGACCGTTGATTTTTAGTACTGCACAGCCCCCGATCTGTATGGTGTGGACAGATTTTATTTTCAAGAACGTTTTAAATTTAAAAGCAGAGCGTCACCATTTACAGCAAATCAGTCAAAATTTGCAACAAGCGGTGCAATCCCAAGGTTTTGATTGTCCATCTACATCACATATTGTGCCCGTCATTATTGGCGAGTCGAATAAAACTGTTGCTAAGGCTCAAGCTTTGCAAGCGGCAGGTTTTTATATCATGCCTGTACGTCCACCCACTGTGCCGCAGCATAGTTCGCGCTTACGCATTTCACTCACTGCTCAGATTGCACAAACAGATCTTGATCAGTTGACTCAATTGTTGTGAGTGACTTGTGAATAATTTTGAGATTGATAAATCCCAAGTGGCTTTGCGATTTGCTCAGGCAGGGCAGAGCTATGCTGAACATGCCGTTGTACAAAAAGAGATTGTTCAACATTTATTTGAGTTGATGCAGCAGTATTGTCTAAAGTTGCAAAATCATCCTATAGAAACGGTTTTTGAAATTGGATGTGGCTCGGGGAATTTAAGCCATTTAATGCTGGAAAATATGCAAATCAATCATTTGGTTTTAAATGATCTATATGCAGAAATTCAACAGCATTTTCCGTCAAGTCCGCAGATTCAGTACAGACTTGGAGATATCGAACAACTTGAATTTCCACAGCATATCGACTTGATCGCAACTAGTTCGGCTTTGCAATGGGTAGGGAACTTTGCGGGCATTGTTGAAAAAGCCTTTCAAAATTTAAATCCAGGGGCATATTTTTGTTTTTCGACCTTTGGAAAGCAAAATTTACAGGAAATAAAAGCTTTGACTGGGCAGGGTTTGGACTACCTCGATGTTGAAATGCTTCAAGCCATATTAAGTCAAAATGGTTTTGAAATTCTGCATCTTTCAGAGCAGACAGCGGCATTATATTTTGATCATCCAAAGCAGGTTTTGCAGCATTTAAAAGCGACAGGTGTGACTGCGACAGCATCACATTTCCGATGGACGAAACAATCGCTCTTTGATTTTTATTCAGCATATCAACAGTTTTCTTTGCGTGATGAGTCTGGGCAGATGCGTTATACACTGACCTATCATCCGATTTTTTGTATTGCACGGAGAATGCCATGACAGGGCAAGTTTATTTCATTAGTGGGATCGATACAGGCATCGGTAAAACATATACCACGGGCTATTTGGCTAAAATATGGAATGAACAAGGGGTGCGAACGATCACGCAAAAGTTGATTCAAACAGGCAATGTCGATATTTCTGAGGATATAGAACAACATCGTCAAATTATGGGTACGGGGTTGTTGGTCGAAGATGAAACCAAACTTACGATGCCTGAAATATTTAGTTATCCTGCGTCGCCACATCTCGCCACCAAACTCGATGGACGTGACATTGATTTTGCTAAAATTGAATACGCGACAAAACGTTTAACTGAAAAATATGACAACGTTTTACTCGAAGGTGCGGGAGGGTTGATGGTGCCATTGACTACGGACCTTTTAACCATCGACTATGTTGTAGAGAAGCAATATCCCGTTATTTTGGTGACTTCGGGGCGTTTGGGCAGCATTAACCATACGATTTTAAGTTTGGAAGCACTAAAAAGTCGTGGCTTGGCGCTTTATGCACTGGCTTATAATTTAAATGATGAATCGCAAGATGCATTGATTTCTAAAGATACTGCTGAATATTTAAAAGCATATTTAGCCAAACTCTTTCCAGAGGCGTTATGGATTGATGTTCCTGTATTGGCATAATGGGCTAACTCTATATATTGACAATGATTGGGTGTAATTATGACGGATCATGCGTTTATAGAACTTGCGATTCAACTTGCGAAAGAAAATATTGAGCAAGGTGGGCGACCATTTGGTGCTGTGATCGTTAAGCATGGTGCTGTGGTGAGTACAGGGGTGAATGAAATATTAATCTCAGGCGATCCGACATCTCATGCCGAGTTAAATGCATTAAGACAAGCCGCACAAAATTTAAATACGACGTCTTTGAAGGACTGTGTCGTTTATGCGAGCGGACAACCGTGTCCAATGTGTTTGGCAGCTCTGCGAATGGTTGGAGTTGAAAAAATTGTGTATGCCTATTCAAATGCTGATGCAGAAGCCTATGGCTTATCTACAGCAGAGATTGCCGAAAAATTAAGACATGAACCTCATGAGCAGCAAGGGTTGAGTTTTAGTCAGTTAAAGCCAAACTGTGATCATGAGCTATATGAATTTTGGAAGCAGAAAAATACTTAATAAATACTAAGAGTTTCTTTCTGAGTCACTAACTGTATAGATTTCTGTGAAGAATTAAAAAAGCCAACTGAGGTGATCAGTTGGCTTTTTTTGTTGGGGAGCAATTATTGATTTGCTGAGACCCCAATTTTTTTGACATTCAAACGTTGTGCTGCTGCCATCACCATAGCGACATCTTTATATTCTGTCATTTTGTCAGGTTGCACTTTGATCGTATCCTGATCTGCTTGTTGTGCAACACCAGCAAAAAGTGTTTCTAAAGCTTGCTTATTGGCAACGGGTTGACCATTCCAAAATAATTTACCTTGCGCATCAATCCGTAAAGTGACCGGCTCAGGCGGCTTTTCATTGGTTGGCGGTGGCGTACCGTTTGGCAAATCAATATTGATCGAGTTATTTGGAATTGGAATTGTGATAATAAACATAATGAGCAAAACCAACATCACATCGATCAATGGCGTCATGTTGACGTCCAACATAACATCATCGTCTTTATCGGAACCGACATTCATTCCCATACCTTGTCCCTCATCCGATTATGGTGCGGCAACAGGGGTGGTGACAAAAGCAATTTTGCCAATTCCTGCTGCTTGTGTTGCACTAATGACTTCATCAATCGCTTCATATTTTGTCACCTGATCGCCACGGATATGAACTTCAGGTTGCGGACGCTTTTTAGCTTCCGCTTGTAGTCGACTGATCAGCGTATCTTTATCTGCAATGTATTTTTCATTCCAGAAGATATCGCCATTTTTATTGACAGCAATCTGAATATTGATCGGTTTAGTTTCATAAGGCGTATTCTTTTCCTCAGGCAACTTCACCGGAACTGTATGGATTGCAACAGGTACTGTAATTAAGAAAATAATGAGCAGCACCAACATAATATCAACCAAAGGTGTTGTGTTAATGGCTGAAATTACATCATCTTCGTCACCATCTGAATTGACCATCATTCCCATGGCTGATGCCTCTCTTATTTTGTGTCGTTATTATTGTTTTTGATCTCACCGCTTAAAAGTACGGTGTGTAGATCTGAACCAAAGGTACGAACATTATCTAGAACTGCTTTATTACGACGTGTTAACCAGTTATAGCCAAGAACCGCAGGTACTGCTACAGCCAAACCAATTGCCGTCATAATTAGGGCTTCACCGACTGGGCCTGCAACTTTATCAATAGATGCCTGACCTGAAATACCAATTGCCGTTAAAGCATGGTAAATACCCCAAACTGTACCGAATAAACCCACAAATGGTGCAGTCGAACCTACAGTAGCGAGGAAAGCTAATCCACCACTTAAATGGCTTTGAATTTTATCGATAGCACGCTGGATTGAAATAGTTACCCATGTGTTGAAGTCGATACGTTCCAGCAGATTACCGCCGTGTTTTTTGGTTGAATTAATGCCTTTTTCTGCAATAAAGCGGTATGCACTCGATTCGTCTAAGGTTTCTGCTGCGCTATCAATTGAAGCAGCATCCCAAAATTTAGCTTCGGCTTCTTTGCCTTGACGTTTAATTTTAGCTTGTTGAATAAATTTAGTGACCATGATGTACCAAGTTCCAATCGACATCAGGACCAAGATAAAGAGTGTCGATTTAGCAACGATGTCACCTTCACGCCATAGTGCTTCTAAGCCATACGGGTTATAGACTTCTTTGGTTGCTGTAGGCATTGGTGGCGGTGCAGGTGTATTTGTTGTATTCGTAGTTTCTACTTGTGTTGTTGCAGTATTTGCAGATTCTTCAGCAAATGCTGCTTGCAGTGGGAGTAATGTACTTGTTACTAAAACTGTAGCAGATGCAAAAATACGCGCAGATTTCATCATTTTATTCATTTATATTCTCCAAATTTTTGTAGATTCATTAATCAAGTTTAAATTCGTATTCAATATCAAACCAATCTTCAACTGGCTCACCATTTTTGAGTGCAGGCTTAAATGTACATAAGCTGAATGCTTTGCTAGCAGCCTTATCTAGAGATTTAGTACCACTCGATTTTTTGACCTTCACTTGTTTCGCACTGCCGTCAGGCCCAACCAATACAGAGATGCGGACAGTTCCTACTTCTTCTGCCATTGCAGCTTCACGAGGATAATCTGGCTCCTTACATCCCACACTTCCCTCAGATGCACCACGTGTTTCCCCAGCTGGTTTTGGAGCAGGGGCAGGCGCGGGTGCTGCCGCAACGACTGGTGCAGGTGCTGCAACAGGGCTAGGAGATGGGGAAGCTGTAGGCGTAGGTGTTGAAACGGCTTTAACTGTTTGTGTTGGTGCAGCTTTTTCAACAACCTTTTGTTCAGGTTGAGGGGCTGGTGTTTTGAGCACTTCCTTAACCAGTTTTGGTAATTCAGGTGGTTTTTCAATTGGTTTCGGTTTTTCTGGCTCAGGTTTTTTATCTTGAATAATGATTAATTCAACAGGTTCTTCTACAGTTTTCTCACCTTTTTTGGAAAGCCCAGTAATTAATCCGTAGAGTACAATGAGATGCAGAAGAATGACTGCCCCAATTCCGATCAGGCGTTTGCCGGAATTATTTTCTAATTCGGAAAAGCTTTTGCCCATTACTACTCCTGAAATGTGAGACAAACAATCAATAGTGAAATTGGCACTTGAGATATAAGTGTTTTTTGCATTTTTTATGTTTGACTAATTAATTAAATAAATAGTGCAAGTACGATTCCTATTGGAATCGTACTTGCAAATTTAGCTTTTAGAACTTGTAAGTACCACGGACATAGAATGTACGACCAGTAGGATCGCTATAACGAGGGTCATAACCATATTGGAAGTTATCTAATACGTTCGATGCAGCAGGCTCTTCAGCAAATAGGTTTTTGATACCACCAGTGATTTCTAAGTTTTTGAAACCACTGTATGTTCCTGCAACGTTATACAGTGTGTAATCAGGCACACGGTGTTTATCAAATTTTTCTTCGCCGATTTGGTTTTGGTCATCGTAGCCACGGAAGAACTGTTGTTCGAAGATGATTTTCCAGTTTTCATAGCTCCAATTTAGATTCGCTGTGTGCTTCCAACGTAAAACAGCAGGGTCGTCATACACACCTACTAAGCCTTCCCAATCACCGCCTTTTTCTTCTTGGTAGTCATTTTTGATGACATAGGTACCATTAATGCCAAAGCCAAAACGACCTGTCGCGGTTAATGGTGAAAGGTAATCTAAGCTAATGTCGATACCTTGAGTTTTAATACCCCCTGTATTCATTAGAATGGTATTGATGTATTCAATACGACCATCGGCACCACGCACGAATAATGAAGCATATTTCTCAGGATCTTCAAAAATTGAAGTTTCACCTACTTGACCAACTAATTCTTCAATTTCAATGTTGTAATAATCAACAGCTAAAACTAAGTTTTTAATTGGTTCGTAAACAAAACCGGCGGTAAATGTTTTAGATTCTTCTGGTTGAAGATCTGGGTTACCACCTTGCATACGGTAGAACTGAGTATTACATTCGGTTTGATATTGAGGTGAAGTTGGATTACCACCTGGACAAAGGACAGGGTCGTTATATTTTGCGCCAGTGTAGGTTTTGCTTTGTTGCGCATTAATTTCCCAAAGGCTTGGAGCACGGAAACCAGTACTGTATGTACTACGGAACATAAGTTGCTTCATTGGTTCCCAACGAATACCGACTTTTGGATTGAACGTATCGCCAAAATCGCTGTAGTCGTCATAACGTGCTGCAAGTTGAGCTTCAATCGTTTTGGTAATTGGAATTTGAAGCTCAGCAAAAGCGGCAGTAATATCTCGGTCACCTTTACTCAGAGGTTTGTCAGGGTCAATACCACTACCCGGTACAAGGCGTACTAACTCAGAGTTTACTTTTGCTTCCCAATCTTGAGTTGTAAAACTTCCACCAAATGCAAAACCAACATCACCAGCTGGTAAGGTGTAAATCGGGCGGCTCACGGTAAAGTCAAATGTTGTGGAATCAAGTGTTGCTTCGTTTGTTGTACCACTCACATTTAATGAGTTCCAAACGTTAGCATCTGCAGATGGACCAAATGGGTTGATTGTGCCGTCATTTAATCCTTCTTGTAGTTTGTTACGATTTAAGTATCCACTAACAAAGCTATCTGATGCTTCGCCTTTTGCGTAAGTTACGCCACCGTTGATATCCCAACCGTATGCTTCACCTTCAAGTCCAGCAAAAATACGATGAGATTCATTGATAGATTGTGAAACACGGTTACCGGCTTGAGAGCGTAAGTAGAGTTGTAATGGATCACCACTTAGACCATCTACACCAGGGGTAATACCCTCGCCTGGATAATATTGACTGCTTTTAGGAATCGTGACAGAGCGGCTGTAGACGTCTGGAGCAATAGAAGTCGTCACTTTGCTTTTTGCATAGACATATTCACCAATAGCGTTGAAGTTATCGCTAAGTTTGATGGTTGCACGACCAATTGCAGACAAGTCCTCAGTTTCTGGCTGAATACCAATTAATGCTTGGGTGTTGAGGAAACATAGTCCGCCATCTTCAACTACATTGACTAAGTTATTACAGTTTGCAGCTCCACCGTATGGGTTTGCGAGAACACCTTCAGGATTGCCTTCATCATCTAAAGGCCCGCCGTTTGGATCAAGAAAGTTAGCAGGGAAGCCATTTGCTGAACCAGCATCGATACCTAACTCAGGTAGAAGGCCACCACGACGGCTGACTTTACGGTCTTTTGCCATAATTTCTTTGGCTTTACGGTAGTCAATTGCGCCATAAACGTTAAAACCTTGTTCATCTAAGTCGCCATAGCCACCAAAAATCGAAACATCGTATTCTTCGCCACCTTTATCTTCTGGTTTGAGTAAACCACCGCTAATACCTAAGCCTGTGTATTGTTTTTTGGTAATAAAGTTAATTACACCTGCAATTGCATCTGCACCATAAGTTGCAGAGGCACCATCACGTAAAACCTCAATACGTTCAACCATTGCAAGCGGAATAGTATTTAAGTTGGTCTCAGATGTACTAAATGGGCTATAAGCCAAACGACGTCCATTAAGTAGGACAAGGGTTTTATCTGATCCTAGGCCACGTAAGTTCGCTGTTGAGCCTGACGTATTACTTGCACCAACGTTTTGCGCTGTACTGTAGCCCGCTTGGTTCGCACTAATTTTTATTAAGGCTTCTTCAGTCGTTGTAACCCCTTGTTTAGTTAATTCTTCAACTTTAATCACCGTAATAGGTGAAGAACTTTGAGCAGAAACCCCTTTAATGGATGAACCAGTCACAGTTACTTTGGCTACTTTTGTTGGCTTAACTGTTTCTTCTTCATTTGTTTCTGCTGCATGCGCTAAAGATAAACACAGCATACTTAAACTAAGAGTACTTAATTTAAGTATTGTTTTGCTAAATGGTGTGCCCCCCACAGATTTAGCATTTTTTTTCTCTTTCATAGTAAAAGTATTCCTTTTTGTTGTAGTTAGCGATATTGCTTGATTCTTTTTAAGCAATTCAAGTGCCATATTTATATTTAAATTATATTTTCAAATATAAAATACTGATAAATATCTACATTATTGATTTTAAATTGGAGAAATTTAAGATGAACGGTAAGTATATTTTTTAAAATTATCCTTTTGATTGGGGTTTATTGGGAATTTAACATTTGATCAAAAAAAAATTTAAAAACATGATTAGGTGCAAATTAAACCATAAAAAGTGTGATTTAATTCATATTTATGTGTTTGATTTATAAGGCTAATAAGAGAAATAAATAAAAAATAAAAACCATAAATTCAGTGGCTTAGTTGTCTGTTGTCTGTCATTTCATCTGAACATGATCCATTATGAATCAGGAATGTATTATATTTGTGCAGAATGTGCATGGATGAGTACACATCCAAGAGTTGAATTTTTGATAAAAACGAGCTTTACTCGGAAAGTCGCTATTAGTATAAATTTATCTTAAAAAATGAATTTAAAAGGATATTTAATTCAGATAAATTTCAACCAAGGAGTGGTGGCATGAATTTCGCTTTATATTAATGAGTGTATTAAGTTCTACGTTTAAAACTTAATTTAAACTGGTTCATTTTATTTTAGTGAGGGTGGCTTTATTTAAAGTCTGCTTGCGGCTTTGTATTATTAAAAAATCATCAGAAAGGAAAAGGTTTGGAAACTAGAAAATTTAAAATAGCGCTCCTTGCATTATTAATTTCAACAGGGATGATGGCCGAGGTTCAAGCTTCTGCACAATCGAATAAAGTTTTAAATATTGCATTTGAAGCACCGGATGATGGTTTTGATATGGTCAAAACCTATAATTATTATAGTGGCAATATTGCGGAAGCGATTTTTGAACCCTTATTAAAATATGACTATCTAGCACGTCCTGTTGTTCTTGTTCCAAATACCATTGAAGCGATGCCAAAGATTGAACAAGAAGGAAAAGTCTATACCTTCAAAATCAAACGAGGCATCCATTTTTCAGATGATCCAGCCTTTAAGGGGAAAAAACGCGAGCTGGTTGCGCAAGATTACATTTACGCAATTCAGCGAATTTTAGATCCAGCTAACCGTTCTCCGACTTATTCATTTATTGATGGCAAGATCTTAGGGGGGGATGCGGTCGTTGCGGATGCAAAAAAGTCAGGAAAATTTAATTACAATGCAGCAATTGCCGGCCTAAAAGCGATAGATCCTTATACTTTGCAAATTACTTTGACGCGCCCTGACTATAATTTCCAATATATTTTGGCCTATGTTACGTTTGGTGCAATTTCAAAAGAAGTTGTTGAATTTTATGGTAATAAAATTGCACAACATCCTGTAGGAACGGGGCCGTATCAGCTCAGTAAATATGTGCCACGTAGCAAGATCGAATTGGTTGCAAACCCGAATTATCGTGGTTTTGTCTGGAATTTTAAATCGACAGGCACAGCTTGGGACAATCAGTTAGTCAAAGAAATGAACGGGAAGAAAATGCCACAAATCGGCAAGGTTTCCGTCAGTATTATTGAAGAAGAACAGTCACGGTGGTTAGCATTTAAAACAGGGCAGCTGAATTTTGATAAATTGACCTCAAATGCAGTACCGCAAGCCTTAGATTCGCAAAATAAACTTAAGCCTGATTTGCAAAAGCTTGGCATTAAGCATTATCCAAATAAAGATGCTGAAATCACCTACAGCATGTTCAATATGCAAGACCCGCTTGTCGGTGGTCAAAGCCTTGAAAAGATTGCGTTACGCCGTGCCATCAGCATGTCATACAATCAAGCTGAAGCGATTAAACAGTTATATCAAGGGCAGGCCGTAAAGGCTGAAATGTTTTTGCCAGAAGGTGTGAGTGGCTTTAATCCAAAATATCGCAGCAGTTTGGGATATAACCCATTGCTGGCTAATAAATTACTGGATCGATTTGGGTATAAGAAAGGTGCTGATGGCTATCGAACCTTGCCCGATGGTAAAGCGTTGACCTTAAAAATAAATACTGAAAATAGCTCTAAATCGGTGATTCAATCTGAGTTGTGGAAAAAAAATCTCGATGCCATTGGAATACGGGTACAGTTTAAGGTCAGTAACTTTGCTGATAATTTAAAAGAAGCAATGCAATGTAAATATATGATGTGGTCAGGAGCGTGGATTGCAGATTATCCTGAAGGGGAGAACTTTGCTCAATTACTATATGGGCCAAATTCAGGACAAGGGAATTTAAGTTGTTATCAATCTAAAGCTTATGACGCTTTATATAAACAAGCAATTGTGTTGAAACCTAAAGATCGTGAACCTTTTTATGAAAAAATGAACCGTCAAATTGAAGCGGATAACCCTTGGATTATCCATTCTACACGGATTCGTAATTGGTTAATTCACCCTGAAATTCAGGGGTATAAAACACATCCAATGATGAACACCAGTTGGCAATATCTCGATATTCAGCCTAGTAAAAAATAATTGAGTCAGGATTACAATGAAGCGAAATTCGAATTTTACGCTAACCAAATTTGCTACAGCGTGTTTGATGGGGGGAGTGCTATTCAGTGCGATGCCGACATTAGCAATGGCAAAGAATCCAGCAGATCCAAATAAAGTTTTACGTCATATTTTCCCTGTCGCAGAAACAGGTTTTGACCCAGTTGGCGTACATGATCTGTATTCTGCACATGTGAATACCTCAATCTTTGAAACCTTATATACCTATGACTATTTAGCATCACCAGCAAAGTTGGTTCCTAAAACGGCGGCTGCGATGCCAGAAATCAGTGCTGATGGTTTGACTTATACCATTCGCCTGCAAAAAGGCATTTATTTTGCTGATGATCCTGTGTTTAAGGGCAAGAAAAGAGAGTTAACCTCGGCTGATTATGCATATACCTTTAGACGTTTAGTCGATCCACAACTTCGCTCACCAAACAGTTGGCTACTCGATGGCCGCATTTTAGGCATGGAGAAGGTTTTAGATAAGGCGAAAAAAACAGGTAAGTTTGACTATGATGCACCAATTGAAGGCATACAAACTCCTGATCGTTATACCCTTGTCATTCGTTTAAATTCTCCAGATCAAAACTTTCCAATGTTATTGGCTCATCAACCTGCATCGGCCATGGCACGTGAAGTGGTCGAAAAATATCGAGACAAAGCGGGTTTTGTGATGGGTAAACCTGTGGGCACAGGGCCATATATTTTGACACGCTGGACACCTGGTTCACGAATTATTTTAAAGGCCAATCCAAACTATCGTGGCTTTGTCTGGGACTTCAAGGCATCAGATGCCAAAGATGAAAAGATTGTAAAAGCCATGCAAGGCAAAAAAATGCCGCAAATTGGCGTGATTGATATTCAGGTGATGGAAGAATCACAATCACGTTGGTTGACATTTGCAAAAAATGAAGCGGATTTGTTGGTACTAGATGGAGATTTGTCGGTACAAGCCTTAAAAGATGGAGAGCTAAAGCCTGAGTTGGCTAAAAAAGGCATCCAAATGTCGCGGATTTCTGACCCCTCTATCGACTATCACTATTGGAATATGCAAAACCCTGTGGTTGGAGGTTTTAGTAAAGAAAAAATTGCATTACGTCGTGCAATGGCGATGGCTTATTCAGCAGATAATCAAATCAAAATTTTGATGAATGGTGATGCACAAAAATTACAAAGCCCAATTCCACTCGGCGTTGTCGGCTATGACCCGAATTATAAGTCGAGTATTCCATACTCAGTTAAAGCGGCAAATTTATTGCTCGATCGTTATAACTATAAAGTCGGCGCAGATGGCTGGCGTACTCAACCGAATGGTAAACCGCTTACGATTGAAATGACGATATCGGGCAATAGTAGCCGTAGTCAGCAGTTGGGCGAATTTTGGAAGAAAACTTTAGATAGCATCAAAATTAAAATGACAACAAAGTCGATGCCATTTGCAGAAGCTTTAAAAGCCGAAAAACAGTGTAAAACCATGTTTAAAGCATCTGCATGGATCGCAGACTATCCAGATGCAGACAATTTTATGCAATTGTTCTATGGCAAAAATATCAATGTCACCAACAACGGCTGTTCAAAAATTCCTGAATACGACCGTTTATATGAACAGACGCAGCGTATGAAACCGGGACCGGAGCGTGATGCAATCTATCGGAAAATGTCACGCATATTAGAAGTGTACATGCCTGTCCAAATTAATTATGCACGTTACCGTAGTGTGTTGTCGCAACCACGCGTGATTGGTTATAAAAAGCATCCAATTTTGGTAACAGAATGGATGTACATCGATATTGACCCGAAAAAATAAAATGGAACAAAACTGGAGAAATTATGAAAAATAAAGCTTTGAAACTCACCACCCTCAGTATGTTGATGATCGGCGCTAGCCAATTCGTTCAAGCCGAAGATTCAATACGGAGTACTTTGCCAAAGTTCCAAGCCAAAGAAATACCTGCGCTGTGTGATGCCAAAATTCAGCAAGTGAAAACAGATTTAGCGGCATTTGAGCAAAAAAAGATAAAAAATAATGCAAAAGCAGCACCTGTTTTGGCGGAGTGGGATCAAATTTTTGCCAAATTTGAAGATTTTTATGGACCAATCGGACTATATAGTAACGTCGATCCTGATGAGGCTTTACGTAAGGCTGCGGAAGATTGTGAAATTAAAATTATGGAGTTTCAAACTTCGGTTTATCAAAATCCAAAACTTTACGAGCAAATTAAAAAACTCAAAACCAATGACGAAATTGATAAAAAAATGCGTCAAGACATCTTGGATGGTTTTGAAAATACAGGGGTACAATTTACACCTGAAAAACGTGCTCGTTTGAAAGCTATCTTTGATGAATTAGCAAAAATTGAACAAGAATATGCTCGTAATGTACGAGATAATAAAGAAAAACTGGAGTTTACACCGGCGGAGTTGAAAGGCTTGCCAGACAGCTATATTTCGGGCTTAAAGAAAAATGAAAAGGGCAATTATTTGCTCGGTTTTGAATACCCAGAATACCGTCCATTTATGGAACTAGCAGAAAGCGATGATGCGCGTAAGCGTTACCAAACTGCATTCACGCGTCGTGGTACTGAGAAAAACTTAGTATTGTTAAAGCAAGCAATGGATTTACGTTATGAAATTGCGCAGCTCTTTGGCAAAAAAAGCTATGCCGAATGGGTGTTGCAACACCGTATGGCAAAAGACCCTGAAACAGTAAATAAGTTCTTAGCCGATGTTCATCAAACGGTGGCACCTTTAGAGAAAAAAGAAGTTGAGACTTTACGTGAGTTCAAAGCGAAAAGCCTGAAAATTCCACTCGAAAAAGCTGAAATCAATCGCTGGAGTGAGAGTTATTGGAGTGAAAAACTTCGCAAAGAAAAGTATCAAATCGATCAAGAAAAATTGCGTGACTATTTCCCAACCCAAGCATCTCAAGAATGGATTTTTGCCATTTCATCTGACCTTTATGGCATTGAATTTAAGCCTGCGAAAGTTGATGTTTGGCAGTCAGAAGTTGAATATTATGATGTAAAAGATAAAAAGACCGGTGAGCTGCTTGGTGGTTTATATATCGATAAATACCCACGTGAAGGGAAGTATGGGCATGCGGCTGTTTGGGGTGTAAAAGGTGGTAGTACCTTGACTAAGCGTAAACCTATTTCTGCTTTGGTGACCAACTTTAACCGTAAAGGTTTAAATAGTGATGAACTTGAAACCTTTGTTCATGAGTTTGGTCATGCTTTACACGGTATTTTGTCGAATACACGCTATGCATCCCAATCGGGGACTTCTGTAGAGCGCGACTTTGTAGAAGCACCTTCACAAATGTATGAAGAATGGGCGCGTCGTAAAGAAACTTTATCTACACTCGCAAATTACTGTAATCCAGCGTGTCCACCTGTAGATGATGCACTGATTAATAAATTAAAAGCAGTTCATAGCTATGGACGTGGTTTGCATTATGCACGTCAAGCCTTGTATGCAAAATATGATATGGCACTTCACTCATCAGATGCTTTGAGTGTTAAACCTCTAGATGTCTGGAAGAAAATGGAAGGCGAGACAGCTTTAGGCTATGTCCCAAGCACTGAATTCCCAGGACAATTCAACCATATCATGGGCGGTTACCAAGTCGGCTATTATGGCTATATGTGGTCTGAAGTGATGGCACTCGATATGTTGTCTGCTTTCGGAGATAACCTAAATAACCCTGAAGTGGGACAACGCTACCGTAAAACGATCTTGTCGCAAGGTGGTCAATATGAAGCAGAGAAACTGGTGCATGATTTCTTAGGTCGTAAACCTGATAACAAAGCTTTCTTTGATGAAATTACTGGACAACGAGTGAAGTAAGGACAACTTTATGCTGGCATATATCATACGGCGTATATGGCAGATGATCCCAACGATGTTGGGGGTTGTTCTGCTCATATTCTTCTTATTTAACTGGGTAGGTGGGGACCCTGCTTATATTTTAGCAGGCAAAATGTCGAACCCAGAGCAAATTGAAAACATCCGTCAACAGTTGGGGGTTGATCAACCCTACTATGTCCAATTGTGGATTTTCATTAAGCAGATTTTAACTTTTGATTATGGAATGAGTTGGAGTACAGGTGAGTCGGTGTCAGATATTATTTTGACCCGTCTAGGACCGTCACTGACGATTTTAATTCCTTTAACCATTTTGCAAACGATCATTTCAATTGGTTTGGCACTTGCTGTGGCTTCAGTTCGTGGCACATTAACTGATCGTATGATTATGATGCTTTGTACGATTGGTATGTCGATCAGTATTTTGGTTTACATTATTGTTTTCCAATACGTTTTTGCATATCAGTTGAGTTGGTTTCCGGTTCAAGGCTGGAGTGATCACTTTAGCGAAAACTTATTTAAATACGGTTTACTGCCTATCTTAATTATGTTGGTGGTGAGTATTGCGCCAACTTTGCGCTTATACCGCAGTTTTGTATTGGATGAAGTCAATCAAGACTATGTTCGAACTGCGCGCGCAAAAGGTGTGGGTGAAAGCCGTATTTTAGGTGTACATGTACTGCGTAACGCCTCAATTCCAATTATTACCGATGTCATGTCGAGTCTACCGGCACTGCTGATAGGCGCTTTCCTAATTGAACGATTCTTTGGTATTCCGGGTATTGGTCGTGAAGTCATTATTGCTGTTGAACGCAGTGACTTCCCTGTCATTAAGGCGATTACGGTCTACGTTGCAGCGGCTACAATGATTTTTAACTTAATCGCGGATTTGATTTATAAACTTGTCGATCCTCGCGTTCAGTTGAAGTAGGTGGCCTATGCTAGGAATATTCAATAAGACCAAAGCAACGGCATCAACACCTGCATCGACTGGCTTGTGGAAGTTGGCGATGCGACGCCTAAAAGCCGATAAATTAGCGATGGTGTCGTTGTTCGTTGTACTGTGTTATTTCGTGGTGTTGCTATTGTCGATGACAGGCGTGGTTGCATCCAATTGGAATAAAGAAGTGGCTGTGAGTTATGCACCTCCAAGTTTTATTGGGGCGGAACTCAATGAAACAGCCAAAACCAAAGCATCAGCAGAAGATATGGCATTGCCTGAAAATCCTGTTGATCCTTTAAAGGATGTAATTGCTGAACTGAATGCAGAGATTGCGACTGAGCAAGGTGGTGCCAATGCAATTGACTACTATGGCGTTGTCGATCCACTAGCAGAAGATATGAAGGCGATTGATCAGCAATTGGGTGGTCATTTGTTAGATCAACAAAGTGAGCTAAAACAAACTTTACCATTTGGTGCGGATAAATGGGGGCAGGATGTCCTGCAAAAAACCATTAAGGGTGCTGAAACATCTATTATTGTTGGCGTGGTAGCTGCATTACTTGCTGTCGTGATTGGGACAATTTTAGGGGCAATTTCTGGCTACTTCGGTGGTTGGGTCGATGATATTTTAAACTGGTTCTATAACATTTTTACCTCGATTCCGTATTTGCTCTTGGTTCTTGCGATTGCTGCTGTACTACAACAAAAGGGGATCTTATCGATTGTCCTCATTCTAGGACTTACTGGGTGGACGGGGGTGTATCGTCTGATTCGCGCAGAGTATATGAAACATACTTCGCGTGAATATGTACTCGCTGCCAAAGCGATAGGGGTGAGTCATTTCCGACGCATCTTTGTGCATATCTTTCCGAACGTCAGTCATATTGCATTGGTGCAAATCTCGATTTTAGTGGTGGCCTTTATTAAGTCAGAAGTGATTTTGAGCTTCTTGGGATTTGGTGTTCCTGTTGGGGTTGTGTCATGGGGAAGTATGCTTAATGAAGCACAAAGTGAATTGATTTTAGGTAAATGGTGGCAACTTATCGCAGCATCTGTAGCGATGGCGGTTTTGGTTACGGCATTTTCAATGTTTACTGATGCACTGCGTGATGCATTAGATCCAAAATTGAAATAAGGAGGAGTAAAGGATGACGGAACAAAATCAAACTGTTAAACCAACGCTCCTCAGTGTTCAAAACCTGAAAGTGAGCTTTAAAGCCGAAGATAAAAGCTATATCGAAACGGTCAAAGGAATATCTTTTGACATTCCTGCCAATACAACTGTGGCGCTTGTGGGAGAATCTGGCAGTGGCAAGTCGGTGACCTCGTTGGCAACTATGGGGCTGTTGCCACGTGATCAAAGCCGTATAGATGCAAGCAGTAAAATTATTTTTGAAGGGCAGGATTTACTGAGTCTGTCTCCAAGAGAAATGCGTAATATCTGTGGTAAAGATATTGCAATGATTTTTCAGGAACCGATGTCGTCACTCAATCCTGTCTTTACGGTGGGTGATCAAATTGCAGAAGTATTACGACTTCATCTAGGTATGGGGCGTAAGCAGGCAAGAGCACGGACTTTGGAATTATTGAAGGAAGTAGGTATTCCTTCTCCTGAAACGAAAATTGATGCCTATCCTAGCCAAATGTCAGGTGGTCAACAACAGCGGGTCATGATTGCAATGGCAATTGCATGTGAGCCGAAGTTATTGATTGCAGATGAGCCAACCACAGCACTTGATGTGACGATTCAAAAGCAAATTTTAGATTTACTTGAAGCCTTGCAAAAGAAACGTGAGATGTCGATGCTGTTCATTACGCATGATTTAGCATTGGTAAGCGAAATTGCCGATCAGGTGATTGTCATGCGTCATGGAGAAATCCGTGAACAAGGCTTGGTCAATGAAGTGCTGGATCATCCTAAAGATATCTACACTCGAGCTTTGCTCAAGTGCCGTCCGCAGATGTCAGAACGTCCTTATAAATTACCGATGATCAGTGATTTTATGCGTCAAAATGGTGATGAGCTGATTGAGGATGTGCATTTATCAGAAGAAACCCGTAGACAACGAACGCGTGGTCTCACAGGTAATGAACAGATTATCTTAGATGTCAAAGACCTGAAAAAATCGTTTTATAGCCGCAAGGGTTTATTTGGTAAGGATGAATATCAGGCGGTCAAAGGTGTCTCGTTTCAACTGGCGAAAGGTAAAACGCTCGGGTTGGTTGGAGAATCTGGCTCAGGTAAAACCACAATCGGCCTTTTACTGATGCGTCTACAGGAAGCGACAGGTGGTCAGGCGCTGTTTGAAGGTCATGATATTTTGGCGATGAGCGAAAAAGAATTTACCCAATATCAGCGCAAAATACAGATCATTTTCCAAAACCCATATGCTTCGCTTAATCCACGTTTTACGGTGGGTCAAATTCTGATGGAGCCGATGCAAGTGCATCAGATTGGGAAGGATGATGCAGAACGAGAGCAAATGGCGTTTGATTTACTAGAGCGAGTCAGTTTGCCTGCCCAAGCATTTTATCGCTATCCACATGAGTTTTCTGGTGGTCAGCGTCAACGTATTGCCATTGCACGATGCTTGACCTTAAAGCCAGAAATATTAATCTGTGATGAGTCTGTCTCTGCGCTAGATGTTTCGGTTCAAGCCCAAGTTCTTAATTTATTGCAAGATTTACAAGATGAATTTGGTTTGAGCTATATCTTTATTTCACATGATTTATCTGTGGTGAAATATATTTCTGACCAAATCATGGTGATGAACCATGGTGATATCGTTGAAATTGCAAACTCGGATGAGTTGTATCAATCACCTCAGCATGAATATACCAAGCGTTTGCTGAATGCGATTCCACAAACCACTGAACAATTTGTTTAGTGTTGGTATAAAAAACCGCTCAAATGAGCGGTTTTTTTATACTTAAGAAATTAAAATTTCTTAAAGCCTTTGTTGTTTCCGCTAAATGCGCGACTTGGCACAGAGTCATTACGACGCTCACGATTGCCAAAATTGTCGTTACGACGTTCACGGTTACCGAAGTTTTCACTGTTGCGATCATTACGGTTATTGTTGAAACCGTCGTTGCGACGCTCTGAACGGTTAAATCCATTGCCTTGGAAACCACCTTCAGTACGACCAGTACGACGTTCGCCACGGTTATCTTGATAACCATTGCTTTGTTGTGGCTGGTTTTCGTCACTGTCACGACGTTGTTGGCGTAAGTAACCACCACGACGTGCAGCCATTGGTTTGTCTTGCATACGTTCAGTACGACGTTTCGCCATACCAAACAGGCCAGTACCTTGACGTGGTTTAAGCTCAACAGACTTGGTCAAGTTGTCGATATCTTGTTTATCTAGCTCGATCCAGCGACCAGTACGCAGTTCGCGTGGCAGAATTACTGAACCATAACGTGTACGTAAAAGACGGCTCACTTTTAAGCCTTGAGATTCGAAAATACGACGAACTTCGCGGTTACGACCTTCTTTTACGACCACTTGATACCAACGGTTAATACCGTCACCACCAATTTCAGAGAATGACTCAAATTTTGCTGGACCATCATCTAAAACAACGCCTTGTAACATGTTGTTTTTTAATTGAGGAGTGACTTCACCCATGACACGAACGGCATATTCACGTTCGATTTCGCTAGAAGGGTGCATTAAACGGTTCGCCAGTTCACCGTCATTCGTGAACAGCAATAGACCTGTAGAGTTAATATCTAGACGACCCACCATCACCCAACGATCACCTGTAATTTGAGGTAATTGTTCAAATACCGTTGGACGGTTTTCAGGGTCATTTCGTGAACAAATTTCGCCTTCGGGTTTATAGTAAATCAACACACGGCGACGAATTTCGTCTTCAATTTGGAACTGAACTTTACGACCATCGATGCGAAGCTCATCACCCGGTTCAATACGTTCACCCACTTGGGCAATTTGCCCATTTACGCTTACACGACCAGCGGCAATGACTTCTTCCATATAACGGCGAGAACCCAAACCAACGCGTGCGAGCACCTTTTGCAATTTTTCACTCATGACAGCATAACCTTAGAAATTATCATCAACAGTTCACCTATTTATGACTTCGGTGCATTCGCATCGAGGGCCATAAAAGCTTCCTTGGCATCCTGCAGGGGAGGCAATTGGCCCAAAGAGGTTAGACCAAAAGCATTTAAAAATTGAGGCGTTGTAACTAACAACGCGGGTCGTCCTGGGAGTTCACGAAAACCAGATTCTTTAATCCAGTTCCAGTCAAATAACGTACGTAAAATTTGACTATTGTTGGTCACCCCACGGATTTGCTCAATATCTGCGCGGGTTACCGGTTGATGGTAAGCAATGACAGAAAGAGTTTCGAGCAAGGATGGCGATAAACGAGTTGGTCGTTCAGGCCAGGTCTGTGCAATAATATTACGATATTTTGCACGTACTTGAAAACGGAAACCTTGAGCGGTTTCAACAAGTTCAATTGATCTGCCGTGTTGCAGCATTGAAAGCTGCTGCAAATATTGGCGTAATTCGGTTTTACTGAAACGGTCTTGGAAAGCCTCTTTTAAACGGGCAATACTCACTGCCGCTTCACTGGCAAAAATAATGGCTTCAAGCTGCATCAAAATTTCATGCAGATTATCTTCTGAAGTCACCGCAGTCATTTGTTTAAGTTCAGTGTTCATGCACGTGCTCCCTGAATTGCAAGCGGTGCTTCTACACCTGATGCGACAATTTGGACTTTTTGTTGGCGTGTCAGTTCCAACACGGCCATAAATGTCACGACAACACCCATGCGGCCTTGGCTTGGTTTGAGTAAGTCCGCAAAGTCTAATACTTCACCTGACTCAAGCTTAGTTTCAATATAAGCAATACGTTCTTCGAGTAAGACAGGCTCTTGCAAAATTTGGTGGGTAACTGGTTCTGGTCGATTAAAAACACAGAGTATGGCATCACGAAGTAATTGAATGTCATAGCCATCATTGGTTTCGACAATCGTTCCTAAACTGACATTGGTATCGAAAGTATCTCGATCCAACACCGACATTTGACCTAATCTTTCCGTAGCTTGTTTGATGCGCAAATAGGTTTCTAAACGGTCAATCAATTCTTGTTTAGGATCTTGTTCATGTGCCGCGGTCGATTTAGGTTTTGGCAATAATAGACGCGATTTTAAATCGGCCAATAGGGCTGCCATCACCATATAGTCTGCGGTTAATTCAATATCTAGCGATTTCATTGCATCCATATAGGACAAATATTGGGATGCAATTGGAGCAATATCGACTTGTAATAAGTCGAAGCCATTTTTTTGAATCAGGTAAATCAGAAAGTCGAGTGGTCCTTCGAAATGCTCTAATAGAATTTCAAATGCAGCGGGTGGAATGTACAAATCTTCTGGAATAGCTTCTTGCCACTCATCCAAAACGCGAATGTGTGGAGCATCTTCCATAGAATTATGGACAGTTTGGTTCATTGCAATTATAGGCCACGCGAATTTTCAAAGGCATGCAGACAGCTTTCGCTTCGATCTCACATCGAAAGTAAAAGCACAAAAGTTATAAGGAATAGTGTAATGGAAAAATGCGTTTAAAGAAATTACTGAACGGTTGAATTGGGTAAAAAACTTAAAATTTATAGGGAATAGGCTTTATTTATACACATGTAAAATTTTAAAGCTGTGATATCGATCACATCTTGTGTTAATTATAAAAAATACACTCGTCAATCCGTGAACTCATTTAAGCTGTGATGTCTGGATGATGGGCATCCTTCATGAAATGATTTGAATGAATTGACTAAAAGAATATTAGCTATGCCACAACAATATAATCAATGGGGTCAGTCTGTAGGGATGACGTTGACGCAGTTTGAACCTTGCCAGTTCAGATGTAAAACCGAAGTGGGGCAATCTGTTCGGCTTATTCCGATGCTACCCGATCAGCTTGATGATAGTCTTTTACAGCGGCTATGGCAGACAGTACAACAAGAACCTGATGAACGCTGTTGGACGTATTTGCCTTATTCTCAAATTCAAAGCATGCAGCAATTGCGTGATTATTTTCAGCAATCCTTTCATTTTACCGGTTCGATGCATTATGTCATTGAGGTCGGTGATGCCATTGTAGGGTGGATTGGATTGCTCAATGTACGCCCAGCACATGCTGTCATCGAAATTGGCAATGTCTTTTTTTCAAGTTTAATGAAGCGATCAACCGCCGCAACAGAAACCATTTATCTATTGTTAAAAGCATGCTTTTCAGCGGGATATAGACGGGTGGAGTGGAAGTGTGATGACTTGAACACGCCTTCGAAAAACGCTGCTTTGCGTTTTGGCTTTCAATTTGAAGGGTTGTTTCGTCAACATGTGATTGTGAAAGGTCGTAACCGTGATACCGCTTGGTTTGCGATGTTAGATCAGGATTGGCCAATGTTGTCTCAAGCTTATGCAGCTTGGCTCGATACAAATAATTTTGATGAGCTGGGACAACAAAAAATTCACTTAAAAGAATTTATGCAGCTTTATTGCGCTTGAGCAAAAACCACTATTCAAGGCTTTGAGCCTGTTAGTCATATCTTTTGTTCAAGTGCAAATTCTATGATGAGTTGGCACTGCGCTTGCGAGCAGAGGTTTTGATTAGCTCTACGTTTAAACAGTGATTTGACCGTTGATGCATGCAGAAAATAACGAAAAACCTGCGGCTGTGTTGTCGCTATTGGTGAAATTAAATTTTCATCTTTTGCCCTCAGTTGAGCCGTGGATTCTAAAGTCCACGGCTCAGTGGCATATATAGCAAAATGATTGAGACTGCTTTGCTCGGAGACACTGAGGTCTGTCGCATTTTGGAGCTTGAGTAAAATCTGAAATAAAGTCATCAGGTCGATTCCTTTATCGAAAGGTAATTTAACCGCGCTTTGAGCAGATGACCTTTACATGCTGTGCCTCTGATCGGTAACAGCATGTATTTAACAGTACATGCTATTCAAAGGCACTGACATCACCGACACCACGGCGAATCACTTCAGGGTATTCACCTGCAAGGTTTACAACGCTAGTGGTATTTAAAGTACCTAAACCGCCATCAATTAATACATCTATTCGTTTGCCGATTTGCAGTTCAATTTCATAAGGATCATCAATCGGTTCTTTTTGACCCGGTAAAATTAAGGTCGATGTTAATAAAGGCTCACCGAGTTCTTTGAGTAATAATTGGCAAATCGGGTTGCTTGGAATGCGTAGTCCAATGGTTTTCTTTTTAGGATGCATTAAACGGCGAGGAACTTCACTGGTCGCAGGCAAAATAAAGGTGGTGACTGCAGGGGTGTTATTTTTCAATAAACGATACATGGCATTGTCGACTTTGGCATACGTGGCAATGTCAGATAAATCTGCACAAATAATCGCATATTGATGTTTAGCATCGAGCTGACGAATTTGGGCAATGCGTTCCATGGCATTTTTGTTCCCAATCTGGCAACCGATGGCATAGGCGGCATCTGTAGGATAAACCACCACATCGCCGGCACGAATCCGTTCAACGGCTTGCGTAATTAAACGGGGCTGAGGATTTTCCGGATGTATTCTTAAATGCAACATGTCGTTTTCCTCTTATTATTAAAAGCTCTAGACATTATGTCGCGGTCTATTTGCTTTGTGCAATGTGAAATGCAGTCAAATTGTATAATTTAATCAAGCATTTCACGTTGAAATTCATTCGCCTGTAACATTTTGCCAGCACGTGTACAGTGACAAATGCATTGGATAAAGCGCCAAGCATCGCGTGGAAGTTTGGCATCGCCCTTAAAATAAGCCTGTAATTGTGCGTAGACATTATCTTTAAAGCTACTGCCATCTCCTCCTTCACCAGTGAGGTTATCAAGTGAGACACGAAACTTGCGCCCAAAGGCTTTTGCAAATAACCATTCGATCGCTTGCGGCTTAATTTCTACCTGTTCAAAGAGGGCTTGTTGCTCTTTACTACGACCATCAGGTGCATACCAATAGCCTAAATCGGGAAGTAAACGACGTTGATCACCAGCAATAGTCCAATGACTAATTTCATGCAAGGCGCTATTGAAATAACCATGGGCAAATTGAATACGGGCAGGGCCGTTTAAATCGGCAGGAAAGTACTCGGGCTCAAAGTCACCTTTTACTAAGCTCACATTCAGGTGGGAAAACCAATGATTAAAGTGTAAGATGAGCCAATCGACGTGTTCTGTTTCTGTGGAAAGTTTCTCCCAAGCCGAGAGTTGCACTTGGTCGGCTGAAATGTCAGAATCAAGCGTTGAAATTGTGCTCATAAGTGATGAAACATTCACTTCTGTTTGCGGCTGCAACAGATGCATAACTTAAGTTACCCAAATGGTCTGTCTAAATAAGTACAAAATTGTATCTTAATCTTTGACAGAGTACTGATGAATTTGTAGAATTGCCGCCTTAATTATGTCAGCAAATACCTTTCCGGCACAGATTGAGCCGTTTAAATGGGCTGAACAGGGCTTTAAATGGTCAGGAACACTGCCATTATCTCGCTTTGTTCGTATTGCTCGTGAAGCTGTTGGATCAATTGATGATCAATTGATTAACATAGACTGTAAGCTATCAATGGATGCTTATCATCGCATTGTATGGCTAGATGGTCATGTTGAAACAAATGTTCCAATGGAATGCCAGCGTTGTCTGGATACTGTTGAGATTCCACTTGTTTTAAGTTTTCATCTAGCTCTTGTAGATGACGAGTCACTGATAGAGCGCTTGGATGAGGATGCTGATTTCATCGTTTTAGGTGAAAGTGAAGCAACAACCAAAGGTTCATATGATGCACCTGCGACTGCTGATTTACTCTCACTGATAGAGGATGAATTGTTATTGTTGATGCCTTTGTCACCTAAGCACGACGCTTGTGAACATAAGCATCAACCTGCCGCTGAAGAGCTTGTTGAAGAAAAACGGGATAACCCGTTTGATGTTTTGGCAGGTTTGAAGGGTAAACTTAACTAATTTTTGTGTTATACTCTTGAGTATAAGACAATCGAATTTGTTCTGATCCATTTTTTCGATCTTTGTAAGGAGCCATCATGGCCGTTCAGCAAAACCGTAAAAGTCGCTCTCGCCGTGACATGCGCCGTTCACATGACGCTTTAACCGAGAATGCATTAACTGTAGACCAAGCTACTGGCGAGACTCACCGTCGTCACCACGTATCTAAAGATGGTATCTACCGTGGTCGTCAATTATTCGCTAAAGCATCTGCTGAATAATTGGTGATGTATTAAGCGTCAAGCTTAGTAGAAAAAATGGGAGCGTTAAGCTCCCTTTTTTTGTACCGATTTTTTGTTGCATTTGGCAATTACCAAGACAAAAATTAAGTGTTAAATTTCCGTCCTGAAACAAGCTTACATGGGATTGTGTTGAATAAGTGTCCAAATAGCATAAATTCACCAGTCTTAATAAAGGATTTTTTTATGTCTGCTAAACAACTCGAGCAAGCAGCTCAAGCTACTAAAACTGCATTCGTGTTCCCGGGTCAAGGGTCACAGAAAGTCGGCATGCTCGCTGAACTTGCAGAACAGTTTAGTAGTGTGCAAGCAACATTTGCAGAAGCATCAGAAGCAGTTGGTTTTGATCTTTGGCAAATTGCTCAAAGTGGTGAAGGGTTAAACCAAACAGAATTTACTCAACCTGTGCTACTGACTGCCAGTATTGCTTTATGGCGTGTGTGGTTAGAGTTAGGTGGTGTTGCACCGAAATACCTTGCGGGTCACTCTTTAGGTGAATACAGCGCCTTGGTTGCTGCGGGAGCGATGAGCCTAGGTGATGCCGTTAAACTGGTGAACCTACGTGGTCAGTTAATGCAAAGTGCTGTACCTGAAGGTCAAGGTGCAATGGCGGCAATTTTGGGTCTAGATGATGCTAAAGTCATTGAACTTTGTGCTCAAGCAGAAGGCCCAGGTTCAGTAGATGCTGCAAACTACAATGCACAAGGTCAAGTTGTCATTGCGGGCGATAAAGCCATGGTTGAAGCGGTTATGGCTGCTGCTAAAGAAAATGGCGGTAAGGCAATCGCACTTCCGGTTTCTGTGCCATCGCATTGTGCATTGATGAAACCTGCTGCTGAACAGTTTGCGACAGCATTGGAACAAACTGCCATTGAGCTGCCTACTATACCTGTAATACAAAATGTAGGCGCTGAAATCGCGACTGATGTAGCGCAATTACGTCAGGCGTTAACTGCACAGTTATACCAATCTGTACAGTGGACAAAGACCATGCAGTATTTGCAAGACCAAGGTATTCAGTACATTGCTGAATGTGGTCCGGGTAATGTCCTTGCGAATCTCGCAAAACGTTTGCCAAATATTGAAAAAGCATTCCCACTCGACACGAAAGGTCGTATGGAAGATGCACTGAATGCCATTTTAGTGGCAGAAGGGAAAATTGCATGACACAAGAACGCAAAGTTGCTTTAGTAACAGGTGCGAGCCGAGGGATTGGAGCAGCAATTGCTCAGCAATTGATTCAAGACGGTTATTTTGTTGTAGGTACTGCAACTTCAGAAGCGGGTGCAGAAAAATTATCTGCAGCTTTTGCTGAAAATGGTGCGGGTAGAGTTTTAGATGTACGTGATGCAACTGCAATTGATGCATTGGTATCAGACATTGAGCAAAACTTTGGTTCTGTATTGGTTTTAGTGAACAATGCGGGTATTACCAAAGATAATTTGTTACTTCGTATGTCAGAAGATGATTGGGATGACATTCTCAACATTCATTTGAAAGCCGTTTATCGACTTTCTAAACGTGTTTTAAAGGGCATGACCAAAGCACGTTTTGGCCGAATTATTAATATTAGTTCTGTGGTTGCACATTTTGCTAACCCAGGACAAGCAAACTATTCTGCTGCAAAAGCAGGGATTGAGGCCTTTGGTCGCAGCCTTGCAAAAGAGATGGGAAGCCGCCAAATCACTGTAAATGCAGTGGCTCCGGGCTTTATTGCAACAGAAATGACAGAACAGTTAAGCGAAGAAATTCGTAAAAAGATGAGTGATCAAGTGGCTTTAAACCGTTTAGGTGAGCCGCAAGATATCGCAAATGCCGTAAGTTTTCTTGCTTCTGAAAAGGCAAGTTACATTACCGGAACTGTATTACATGTAAATGGTGGTTTATACATGAGCTAAGCGCTCAAGTATAAACTTTCAAAACGATTTAGATTCAATTAAACTAACGGCATTAAAAACGCCACAAGCAATGAGGAGAATTCCTGTGAGCGATATCGAACAACGCGTAAAACAAGCAGTAGCTGAACAACTTGGTCTTAAAGCAGACGAGATCAAAAACGAAGCTTCTTTCATGGATGACTTAGGTGCAGATTCTCTAGACCTAGTTGAATTAGTTATGTCTTTCGAAAACGATTTCGACATCACTATTCCTGATGAAGATTCAAACGAAATCACTACTGTACAATCTGCAATTGACTATGTTTCTAAGAAACTAGGTTAATTTTAGATTTCAGCGATGCTGATTTAAAAAGCCACCATTCGGTGGCTTTTTTTATGCTGAATATTTTGTTTTTACATTAGCTTACGTTTCTGTCACCAACAACAACTCAAAAGCGGTTATTTTTTAGCTATAAAAATAGAGTTTGAACAATAGTTAAATTATTTAAAACAGTAAAAACAACGGAGAAAAACATGGGTCTTTTTGATTTTGTAAAAGGAATTGGTAAAAAAAATACAGCGCCTGCAGAACCTCAGGCAGCGCCAGCAACACCTTCTGAACCATCTGCACAAGAAATTGCCAATAAGTTATTGGGTCATATCAAAGCACTGGGCTTACCTGTAACTGGCTTGTCTGTGAGTTATAACGGGACTTCAGATCTAGCAACAGTGAAAGGTCAGGTGCAAAGCCAAGCAGATCGTGAAAAGATTATCTTGGCGGTAGGGAATATTGATCATGTGGCGCAAGTGGATGATCAGTTGACTGTAGCAACGCCAGAACCAGAAAGTAAATTTTATACAGTTAAATCAGGCGATAATCTTTCTAAGATTTCTAAAGAATTTTATGGTGATGCAAATCAATACAATAAAATTTTTGAAGCAAACCGTCCTTTGCTAAAAAATGCCGATGACATTTTCCCAGGTCAGGTGCTTCGTATTCCTGCATAAATATTTGTGTTTAAAGTAAAAAAAGCCATCTTGTGATGGCTTTTTTTTGTATGCGTGAATGGTGAAGTTGAATATAATGCGGCTGAAATAATTCAAAATAAGAAATCAATGAAACAAAAAATCATCTTTATTTTCTTGCTGTTGCTTGCAGTTGTTGTGTGTTTTTGTCTTTGGCTGCGGTGGGATGAGCGTATTGATCCTCGGGTGCTCAAGTGGCAGCAGTCTGAAATTTCTTATCATTCAAATTACACACAAGAGCCGTATTTTAACTTGCTTGGGCTGAATGCCGCAGATCGGTTTTCGGCATTGAATGTTGGGCGCTATCGTTATCATCAAGATTGGGCATTTAGTTTGTTGGGGCAAGAGCATCAGAATGTATTGGGCCAGCCATTGAATGCGAAGCTAACACGTGAAAAGTGGTCAGAAGAACAGACGAATTTAGTTGCGGAGTTTCAGCAATTGCTGGTCGATGATCCTAAGGCAGCTAGCGCATTTGTTGTTGAGCATCATCAGGTGCTCGGTGCGCTGATACAGCAAGAAAAGGTGCCGTTGCAGCGCTTTAACACATGGTTGCAGCATGCAGACCAATACCGCAGTTTAAGTATGCCGAGCAATTCCGCATATCCAGACTTTAAGTATTTAAATCAGTTGGCGATCCTTTATCAGATCAATATTGCGTTAAATAAAGAGGATAAGCTGGATGCATATATGGCTGAATATCACAGATTGCAGCAGATACTTGAGCGCCCGATCTCATTGGTTGAAAGGATGCTGATTCAAAGCTGGCTGGCACGTTATGTTCGAATTATACGTAATGAGCAATTAAAGACTGGACAAGTTGTTTATTTAGAGCCTTTAAGTGCCAGTCAGTTAAGTTTGCGCTCAGCAGCGCAATTGGAAGCCTATGGCGTATATGCGGTGTTGAAGCAGGTGCAGCAATTATCGGACTGGAATACCTCGTTGATGTATTGGTTGTATTTGCCAAATCAAACTGTAAATCAATTGTTTAAGCAATATGAAGAGGCGGCACAGCTATCTGAGCTTTCTTATGATTCGTTTAGGATGCAGGCTGGTCAAAAACAGGGACAGTATTCATCTTGGCATATCAAAAACTATTTGGGCAATACTTTGTCCAATATAGAGGGGGTGCCTTGGGAGCGCTATGTGCTTGCAGGGCACATTTTGAATGATCGAATTATGATTTTTAATTTGTTGAATCAGGGTGCGACTGATTTAACGCAGTTGAATCAAAATAGCCACGGCCGACGTTTCTTTAAGAAGGAGGGTATGCTGTGTGCTGAGGTGCCGTATCCGCGTGAGCAATTTAGAGCACACAATTGGAATATTTTAGATAGCTGTGTGCAGTTGTAGTTTTTGTATATAAACATTTTGGTATAGAAATAAAAAAGCCCCAATGAGTAGGGGCTTTTTTACAGTCGTTTAGAAGCTTGGCTTCACGACCACTAAAATGATCACTGCAAATAAAATCAAAGTTGGCATTTCATTAAAATAACGCCAGAACTTATGCGATTTATAATGTGCATTTTCGATAAGCTTTTTACGGTAATAACCACATACAAAATGATAAATCACCAATAGTCCAACTAATCCAACTTTTAGGTAGAACCAAAGCGCTTCATGGTAGTGTCGAGTTGCATCACCCCAATCGACGAGGAAGTGCGCCGTGATCAGTGTAGCAATCATTGCGGGCCACATAATGCCGCGATATAGCTTGCGTTCCATGATTTGAAAGCGCTGATGACTCGTAGCATCATCACTCATGGCATGGTAGACATAAAGGCGAGGGAGATAAAATAGCGCTGCGAACCAGCAAACAACTGCGATGATATGTAATGCTTTGACCCAGAGGAAAGCATCTGATGGAGCATCCATATATTGACCCTTAAAAGGGCGGTGGGTGTGTGCTTTGGCACCGAAGCGCCAAAGCAGCAAACTTTATATTAAGCTTCCCATTTTTTGAAAACGAGGCAAGCGTTTACACCGCCAAAACCAAAACTGTTACTCATCACAGTATTCAATTTTGCATCACGTTTTTCAAGTACGATATCAAAAGGTTTTGCACCTTCATCAAGTTCAGTCACGTTGATGTTTGGTGCAATAAAGTCATTTTGCATCATCAAAATAGAGTAAATCGCTTCTTGTACACCTGCAGCACCGAGGCTGTGACCTGTCATTGATTTAGTCGAGCTGAGCGGAGGAACTTGTCCTTCGCCGAAAGCACGTTCCATCGCTTTAAGTTCAGTAACATCACCAGCCGGAGTAGATGTACCGTGTGTATTTACATAGTCAATTTTGTCTACGCCGTGTTGTTTTGCTTCTTCAAGCGCCATCAGGACACAACGAGTCGCACCTTCACCTGATGGTGCAACCATGTCTGCGCCATCTGAATTTGCTGCATAGCCGACAACTTCAGCCAAAATGTTTGCGCCACGTGCTTGAGCATGTTCAAGAGATTCTAGTACAACGAAGCCACCACCACCTGCGATCACGAAACCGTCACGGTCAGCAGAGTAAGGGCGTGAAGCAGTCGCTGGTGTGTCATTATATTTTGAACAAAGTGCGCCCATTGCATCAAATAAAAGACTTTGTGACCAATGGTCTTCTTCACCACCACCGGCAAGCATTAAGTCTTGTTTGCCCAATTGAATCAGGTTGTATGCATAACCAATGGCATCTGCAGATGTTGCACATGCGCTAGTAATCGTGTGTGCAATACCTTGCATTTTAAATGCAACACCCACGTTTGCGGTAATGGTGTTGGTCATGTTACGTGGTACAAAGAATGGACCAACTTTACGTGCACCTTTAGTGTCTAGAAGTTCTTTCATTTCAACAACAGATGCAGTTGAACCACCACCTGAACCACCAGCAATACCGTAACGTGGATTACCACCAATTTGTTCTGCTGTTAAGCCTGCATTTTCTACTGCAGCCAAAGCTGAGTTGTATGCATACATTGCGCATACGCCCATAAAGCGTTTTAAGCGGCGGTCAATACCGTCAAAGTTTTGTTCTGCAGCCGCACTGACATGACTTTTGAAATTAAGTTCAGCATAACTTGGGTTGAAACGTGTTCCAGAAATCCCGTTTTGCAAAGAATGAGTGACATCTTCTAATGTATTACCAATGCATGAGTTGATGCCCATACCAGTGATTACAACACGTTTCATCTACAGATCCTTTATAGGTAGTGTGTGAGCAAGCTATTGAAAGTATACGAAGGAAACTTTCTAAATAGACGAACTCATATAATTTGATTGGAATAATGATAGCAGAAAGCTTTTTGAATTCTTATGGCAAATCCTATGCCTATTTTTGACTGAGCTAATTTGCAACGATGCAGCAAAAAACTTAACTTAAAGATACATATTCAAGTTGTGATAAAGTTTGACTACACCTAGTATTTATCAAGAATTTCAAGAATAGTCTGAATGGGGTAGGGAATGGCGAAAACGAATAATAAACCAACGGCTGGTCTGCTCTCAAACGCCTTTGGAGTGGCTAAAAAGCTCAGTTCTACAGGGGTGTCTATTATCAATCATGTTGCACCCGAATCTGTAACTAAGGTCATTCAGCCACAAAAGAATGGTCAAACCTTGGAAGGTCAGTCACGTCAGATGAGCGTATTTGATGTGAAAAAATATGATAATCCGCAGCAAATTCTGCGTGAACATGTTCCGAATGTTTCTAGACAATTATTCGGTCGACATTTTAATACCGTAAATAATGTAGCTAATTTTGTTGCCCCTCAATTTAGCGACAAGATTTCTGACTATCTTTTTGATCGATTGAATCATTTTAGTTCGGATATTTCATCTGTAGATGCAGTGCTTGATGAAGCTGGCGTACGTGATTTAGAAGAGTTGACACAAGATGTCGATCGTTCACGCCGCATTAGTCAGGCCTTAGGCGAGCAAAATAAATGGATTGCTTCAATTCAAGGGGCTTTAACAGGTGCGACAGGTGTTATCGGTTCAAGTATTGATATCCCTGCTTCACTGATTATGACTTTACGAGTGATTTATCAAGTTGGACGTTCTTATGGTTTCGACTTAAGTAAAGAAAGTGATCAAGATATCGTTCAGTTTATTTTTAAACAGGTCGATCTGAGTTTAATTGCAGAAAAACAAACTTTGCTTATGGCGATTAAAGCCCTGAGTAGCACACTGCAAAATAGTGATTTGCATCAGTTGCAGCAATTGGTGGGTTCAGACACCGATGCAGCTGCATTGAAGAAATATGTACTGGATGAAAATGGTCAGTTCAAGTGGGCATGGCTCAATCAAATGCCAAAAGTTTCACTGTTAAACCAGCTATCACGGTTATCTCCTGTGGCGAGTGCTGGTGTAAGTGTGGTGTATAGTCGCCGTTTGGTGGATGAAGTGAATCAGAAGGCACAGCAAGTCTTTTCTAATGCTCGCCAATATATTTTGCAGCATCAAGATATCACCTTGTCGCCTTTGCATGCCTATGAGCGCTCTCTTGAGTTGCTTGCTCAAGCGACACCTAAATTACTAGAAGGTATTAAGGCGAAAGATCTTGATTTGGCTGAGCCGGTACTAGATCAGACCATAGATGTTGCAGGTCATGAGAGTATCCGCGCAGTAAAAGTCACCAAAAAAGCACAAGCTAAAACCGCTGATGCAGCCGAAGTAGCAGTAGAGCAGGAGCAAAAAGTTTCAGAAGGTTTGGAAGCACTCGCAGAAAAAGTTGTTGAGCCTCATGCACCCGTGGCTGCGCAAAAACCTGCTTTAGCTGAAACAGATGAGTTTGATGTGTTGGACGCTGTACAGCAGGAGGATGTCCCAGTGGAAAAAGCTGCACCCAAAACTAAGCCGCGTAAAGCCAAAACAGCAGCCGTAGATAAAGTTACAAAAAAATCAGCAGATTCTTCTGAAAAATAAACTATTTATTTGTGGGTGAAAAATTGCGCAAATCATGATGAATAAATGTTTTCGATGATCGTATATTGTTGACCAATTTTAAGTCTTCGCTTACAATTGCATGCCCTCAAAAAGTAGTATTTTTTGGGGCTTTTTATTAACGGGAGAATTGCCAAATGGCAACAACAAATCAGTTGATCCGTAAGGGTCGTACAACTTTAGTTGAAAAATCTAAAGTTCCTGCGTTGAAGGCTTGTCCACAACGTCGTGGTGTTTGTACACGTGTTTACACAACTACACCTAAAAAACCTAACTCAGCAATGCGTAAAGTTTGCCGTGTTCGCTTAACTTCAGGTTTTGAAGTTTCTAGCTACATCGGTGGTGAAGGCCATAACCTACAAGAGCACAGTGTTGTTCTTATCCGTGGTGGTCGTGTTAAAGATTTACCAGGTGTACGTTACCATACCGTTCGTGGTTCTTTAGACTGTGCTGGTGTTAAAGATCGTAACCAGTCTCGTTCTAAATACGGTGCTAAACGTCCTAAGAAATAATCTGAAAAGATTAACTTCTTAGTTCGTTAGAACTGCAATCCTTTATCGTCTCGCTTGTCTGATTTCTGCATTTTTTGTGAAAATTCCAAGCGACGTATAGTAAGGCCAGCGAAAGCACATGACACTTTGTGCACCTGCTGGAGTAACCTGAAGTGTCATATTTATTAGGTGTATTAAAATGCCAAGACGTCGCGTAGTTGCTGCCCGTGAAATCCTTCCGGATCCTAAGTTCAGCAGCCAAACAATCGCTAAATTCATGAACCACGTAATGCAAGATGGTAAAAAATCTATTGCTGAAAGTATCGTTTACGGTGCTTTAGACCGCGTTCAAGAAAAATCTAAAGTAGACCCAGTTGAATTTTTCGAGACTACTCTTGAAAAAGTTCGTCCTATGGTCGAAGTAAAAGCACGCCGTGTTGGTGGTGCTACATACCAAGTGCCTATGGAAGTACGCCCATCCCGTCGTACTGCCTTGGCTATGCGTTGGTTAGTAGATGCTGCTGCTAAGCGTTCTGAAAAAACTATGGCTTTACGTCTTGCTGGTGAGTTGCTTGATGCAGCTGAAGGTAAAGGCGCAGCGATCAAAAAACGTGAAGATGTGCATCGTATGGCTGAAGCCAACAAAGCCTTCTCTCATTACCGTTTCTAAGCGGATAAAACAGCCCCTATTCAGGAGGGTGACAAATCAGTTGTCACTGTTTTGTCATCGAATCGCTTTAAGTTGCTATGCAGCTTAAAGCGTCCTGTTTTAAACAACAAAATTTAGGAATGCTAGAAATCATGGCTCGTCAAACCCCAATTTCTCGTTATCGTAACATTGGTATCTCTGCGCACATTGATGCTGGTAAAACTACCACTTCAGAACGTATTTTGTTCTACACAGGTGAGAGTCACAAACTTGGTGAAACTCACGAAGGTTCTGCAACTACAGACTGGATGGAACAAGAGCAAGAACGTGGTATTACTATTACCTCAGCGGCAGTAACATGCTTCTGGAAAGGGATGGGTAACCAATTCGAACAGCACCGTATTAACGTAATTGATACCCCAGGACACGTAGACTTCACTATTGAAGTTGAACGTTCTATGCGTGTTCTTGACGGTGCATGCATGGTTTACTGTGCTGTAGGTGGTGTACAACCTCAGTCTGAAACTGTATGGCGTCAAGCAAATAAATATAAAGTTCCACGTATTGCATTCGTGAACAAAATGGACCGTACTGGTGCGAACTTCTTCCGTGCTGTTGAACAAGTTAAAACACGTCTTGGTGGTAATCCAGTGCCAATCGTTGTTCCAATCGGTGCAGAAGAAAACTTCCAGGGTGTTGTTGACCTAATCGAAATGAAAGCGATTATCTGGGACGAAGCGTCTCAAGGTATGAAGTTTGAATATGGCGAAATCCCTGCTGAATTAGTTGATACTGCTAACGAATGGCGTACTAACATGGTTGAAGCTGCTGCGGAAGCATCAGAAGAACTTATGGACAAGTACCTTGAAGAAGGTGAGTTAACTAAAGAAGAAATCGTTTCAGGTTTACGTGCACGTACATTGTTGAATGAAATTCAACCAATGCTTTGTGGTTCAGCGTTCAAAAACAAAGGTGTTCAACGTATGTTGGATGCTGTAATTGAATTCTTACCTGCGCCGACTGACGTTGAAGCGATCAAGGGTATCCTTGACGACAAAGACGAAACTGAAGGTTCTCGTGAAGCGTCTGACGATGCTCCGTTCTCTGCGCTTGCGTTCAAAATCATGAACGACAAATTCGTAGGTAACTTAACATTCGTACGTGTTTACTCTGGTGTGCTTAAAGCAGGTAGCCCTTGCTATAACCCAGTTAAAATGAAGCGCGAACGTGTTGGCCGTATCGTACAGATGCACGCAAATGACCGTCACGATATTGAAGAAATTCGTGCGGGTGATATCGCAGCATGTGTAGGTCTTAAAGATACTACGACTGGTGATACATTATGTGATGAAAATAATGTAATTACACTAGAGCGTATGGAATTCCCAGAGCCAGTAATTGCGCTTGCGGTTGAGCCTAAAACTAAAGCAGACCAAGAAAAAATGTCAGTTGCTTTAGGTCGTTTGGCGAAAGAAGACCCTTCATTCCGCGTACGTACTGACGAAGAATCTGGTCAAACAATTATTGCTGGTATGGGTGAGCTTCACCTTGACATTATTGTTGACCGTATGAAGCGTGAATTCAACGTTGAAGCGAACATTGGTAAACCAATGGTAGCTTACCGTGAAACGATCAAAAAATCAGTTGAACAAGAAGGTAAGTTCGTACGTCAAACTGGTGGTAAAGGTAAGTTTGGTCACGTATACGTACGTTTAGAACCACTTGCTGAAGATGCTGGCAAAGATTACGAGTTTGCTGAAGAAGTTGTAGGTGGTGTAGTACCTAAAGAATTCTTCGGTGCGGTTGACAAAGGTATCCAAGAACGTATGAAGAATGGTGTCCTAGCTGGTTATCCAGTGGTTGGCATCAAAGCGACATTGTTCGATGGTTCTTACCATGACGTCGACTCTGACGAATTATCGTTCAAAATGGCGGGTTCTTACGCATTCCGTGACGGTTTCATGAAAGCAGATCCTATCTTGCTTGAACCAATCATGAAAGTTGAAGTAGAAACTCCAGAAGACTACATGGGCGATATCATGGGTGACTTAAACCGTCGTCGTGGTCTTGTTCAAGGTATGGACGATTTACCTGGTGGTACTAAAGCTATCCGTGCAGAAGTTCCACTTTCTGAGATGTTTGGTTACGCAACTCATATGCGTTCTATGTCTCAAGGTCGTGCGACTTATTCTATGGAATTCGCTAAATACGCTGAAACACCACGTAACGTGGCTGAAGGCATCATCGCTAAGTTCCAATCTGGCGGTAAAAAAGGTGACGACGAGTAATCTTTCGATTACTATAAGCCCAAACTAATTCATAGTTAAAAACCAAATGCTCATGCAGTATCCCTGCATGAGTAGTTTAAAAAGGAAGATCTCATGGCTAAGGCTAAGTTCGAACGTAATAAGCCACACGTTAACGTGGGTACAATTGGTCACGTCGACCACGGTAAAACTACTTTAACAGCTGCAATTGCAACTGTATGTGCAAAAAAATTCGGTGGTGAAGCGAAAGATTACGCTGCAATCGACTCTGCACCAGAAGAAAAAGCACGTGGTATTACAATTAATACTTCACACGTAGAATACGATTCTCCAATCCGTCACTACGCTCACGTAGACTGCCCAGGTCACGCCGATTATGTTAAAAACATGATTACTGGTGCTGCGCAAATGGATGGTGCGATCCTTGTATGTGCTGCGACTGACGGTCCAATGCCACAAACTCGTGAACACATCCTTCTTTCTCGTCAGGTAGGTGTACCTTACATCGTTGTATTCCTAAACAAATGCGACCTTGTTGACGACGAAGAACTTCTTGAATTAGTAGAAATGGAAGTTCGTGAACTTCTTTCTACTTATGACTTCCCAGGCGACGACACTCCAGTAATCCGTGGTTCTGCTCTTGCAGCGCTTAATGGTGAAGCTGGTCAATACGGCGAAGATGCTGTAGTTGCTCTTGTTGAAGCGCTTGACTCTTACATCCCAGAACCAGAACGTGCTATCGACCAAGCATTCCTTATGCCAATCGAAGACGTATTCTCAATTTCAGGTCGTGGTACAGTAGTAACTGGCCGTGTTGAAACTGGTATCGTGAAAGTAGGCGAAGAAGTTGAAATCGTTGGTATTAAAGATACAGTTAAAACAACTGTAACTGGCGTAGAAATGTTCCGTAAACTTCTTGACGAAGGTCGTGCGGGCGAGAACTGTGGTGTTCTTCTACGTGGTACTAAACGTGAAGACGTTCAACGTGGTCAAGTACTTGCTAAACCAGGTACAATCAAACCGCATACTAAATTCGACGCAGAAGTATACGTACTTTCTAAAGACGAAGGTGGCCGTCATACTCCATTCCTTAACGGTTACCGTCCACAGTTCTACTTCCGTACAACTGACGTAACTGGTGCGATCGCGCTTAAAGAAGGCGTAGAAATGGTTATGCCTGGTGACAACGTAGAAATGTCAGTAGAATTAATCCACCCAATCGCAATGGACGCTGGCTTACGCTTTGCGATCCGTGAAGGTGGCCGTACAGTTGGTGCTGGTGTTGTTTCTAAAGTAACTGCATAATCACTAAATGTGTGTAAAAAAGCGCCTCTTTGAGGCGCTTTTTTTTATGCTTATTCAATGTGATAGGGAAATTGTCTGACAATATTTTTTAAAGCTGTCCTTTAGTGATAATTCACTGTCCTTAACTGAAATAATTACGCTTCAATAAAACCGTAATATGAAATCAAGAAAACCAATAAAAGTTTGAGTATTTCATAACTCAAAAAGGAGTTAGGCATGAACGCTAAAGTAAAGATTACTAATCGAGCAGGTGCAAGTTTCCCTGTACGTCGCATGAATTTTGATTTTGATGCGGTACCAGAGTACTGGATGAATGGCTCAGCAGGTTTGACACATTTTATGACCGCATTATCTGCTTTATTTCCAGCGGGTGAAATGTTCTTTATTGATAGTGTGCGTGCCGTACGTAAACACCCAGCAATCGCAAATAATGAAGCCCTACAAAAAGAAATTAGTGCTTTCATTGGTCAAGAAGCGATGCATACGCAAGAGCATGAGGGTTTTAATGCTTCTGCACAAAAATACGGTCATGATGTCGAAACACTTGATAAGGCAACGGGTCGTGTTATCCAAGGTGTGCGCAAAGTCTTTGCACGTATTGGTAAACCTGTTGGCATTACTCAAGAAATGGTGGATCTAACCGCAACCACGGCACTTGAGCATTTCACTGCAACCATTGCTTCACAGTTATTAGTTAACCCGCATATTCAAGCTTTAATGACAGATGAAACCATGAAAAATATGTGGTTGTGGCATGCGATTGAAGAAAATGAACATAAAGCCGTGGCTTATGATGTTTTTGAAGGTGTCTTTGGTCAGGGAATAAAGGCCTACGCACTCCGTACAGGTTCATTGATTGGCGCAATGGTGACTTTATTCTTCGTACAAAGTTATTTTGTCGCTCGTTTATTAAAAGAAGATAACAAGCTTAATTTTGAAGCATTAAAAGATATTTATACCTATGGTTATAGCCCTTCAAAAGGCATCATCACTGGTATGGGGAAAGAAATGCTGATGTATTTTAAACCCGGTTTTCACCCGAATGATTTAGATACTTCAGGTTTGTTAAAAACGTGGAAAGTATATTTGGGGCTCTAATCACAGCGCTGTGGTGACTTTTTGAGAAGGGCGATGTAAATCGCTCTTTTTTTTTATTCAACTTTAGAGGCAAACTTTTTATAATGCGCATACCCTAGCTATAGAAAGATAAACGAAGATGATTCGTTTGATGCAAGACGCTGATGTACAGCAGGTTTACGATATCGAGCGCCGCGTACAAAGCCATCCTTGGACCATAAAACAATTTCAAGAATCGATTGCTGCCTATCAAAGTACAGTGATTGAGCGACAAGGAAAAGTTGTAGGTTTTTGCATTTTACAACCCGTTTTGGATGAAGCAAATTTATTGCTAATGGCGATCGATCCGGGCCAGCAAGGCAAAGGCTTAGGTTTTCAATTGCTCGATGAATCTATTGCTTTACTCAAAAATAACCCCATTCAAATCTTCTTAGAAGTACGAGAAGGTAATCAACCTGCGATCCGTTTATATGAAAAAGCGGATTTTCATCAAATCGATTTGCGAAAGAATTATTATCCAAATGCCGATGGAACACGAGAACATGCCATTATTATGGTGAAGGCTTGTAGTGATGATTTTGCAGCTTTATTTAAATAAAAGTGGTGAAGCGTAGTCAGATTTAAAGAAAGCATTCGTGAATAAACGGATGCTTTTTTATTGAATATCTTTTGTTGATCGCTTTTATTTAATAATAGGATTATTCCAACCAGAAGGCAGGGTGGTCATAAGGGAATCCCCCAGTTGGCTGATTTCTTCTTGGGTCAGTGGTCGGTTGAGTCGACGCCATTGTCCATCAAGCAGAAGTTCCAGTGGAATATACTGAGATTTATAATTCATTTTTTGCGAATCGGGCACCCAATAGCCCAAGTAGACATATTGCAGTCCAAGCTTTTGTGCATGCTCGATTTGTTTCAGAATGGCAAAAGTACCTAATGAGCGACGGCTTTCATCAGGATCAAAAAAGGTATATACCGCTGAAATACCATCATCGAGTGGATCACAGGTAGATACACTGATCAGTTGCTCATCCAACCACAGCTCTAAAAAGAAACTGTCAGTGCAGCTATTGATTAAAAATTTTTCAAATTGATCTTGGCTGGGTGGGTACATATCACCATCAGCATGCCGTTCATTGATATAGCGTTCGTACAGGGCATAATGCTTTGCATCGGCATCTTGAGGGCGGCTAATTTTCACCGTTAAATCTTGATTCCGTTTCCACGCTTTTTTTTGCACGCTGTTCATTTGAAATTCAAGAACAGGCACACGTGAGGACAGACATTGGCGACAAAGATGACATTCAGGGCGATAGACAAAATCACCACTACGACGAAAACCCATGCGGGAAAGTTCAGATAACGTGACCACATCAATACGATGGACAGGGTCAAGAAAGACCATCCGGGCAGATTTATTTTCTAAGTAGCTACAATCATGCGGAGGCGTGATGTAGTACTGTAATTCGTTCAACAGGGACTTCGGTTGATAGGAATTCATCGTAATATCCCTCTTTTATTGTCATGCGCTGAGACTTGCCCATTGCGCTATTGTTTTACTTGAAAATACACTGTCCTGATACTTTTTCCAATCGATAGAGGGTTGTTTAACAACATCTTGTAACGAATTAAGGTATTGTTGGCGAGAAAGTGTACTCGCACCTAAGCTTAAGAGGTGATCGTTGACCAATTGGCAATCAATCCATGGCAACTGATTCTCTTGCCCGATGAGCATTAAGGTGTAAAACGCCATTTTAGAGACATCTGTTCGTGTACTAAACATAGACTCGCCAAAGCAGCCATGACCAATATTGACCCCATAGAGGCCACCTACAACAGTCTCGTTTTCCCAAACTTCAATGCTATAAGCATAGCCTGCGTCAAACAGCGCAGAATATCCCTGAATAATATCTTCTGAAATCCATGTTTCATTGGCATAACTACGCGGCAAAGAACATGAGCGAATCACAGTTTCAAACGCATGATTAATGGTGATCTTATAGTCCATTTTTTTCATGCTGCGTAATAACGATTTACTCGGATGATAGTCATGCGGTCGAATAATGCAGCGGGGTTCAGGACACCACCAACAAATTGGATCACCTTCACTGAACCACGGGAAAAAACCGTGACTATAGGCTTCAAACAGTGTGGAAGGGGAGAGGTCAGCACCGATGCAAATTAAACCTTCACCTTCGGGATCGCATTCAACAGGTTCGGGGAAAGTAAATTCAGAAGGAGGGAGTATCGGCATGCCAAGCTTCTTATTGAGGTATACGGATTTTTATCATACATAAAAAAGCCGACCATCAGGTCGGCTAATTTTTAAAACTGTTTAGCTAAGCAAATGACTTAAGCAAAAGATTATTCACCGAGTGCATCAAGGTATTTTTCAGCATCGAGTGCAGCCATACAGCCTGAACCTGCAGAAGTAATGGCTTGACGGTAAATGCTGTCGGCAATATCACCCGCAGCAAATACACCCGGAATAGACGTTTGTGTTGCATTACCCGCAGTTCCGCTTTGAACTTGGATGTAGCCATCACGTAGGTTCAATTGACCATCAAAAATACCGCTGTTTGGTTTGTGACCAATCGCCACAAACATTCCAGTGACATCAACATTTTGAGTTGAATCATCTAGCGTAGATTTAATACGTACAGAAGTCACACCGGTGTTATCGCCAATGACTTCATCCACTTGGTGATTCCAAATAATACTGATTTTACCTTCTTTTTCTTTTGCAAAAAGATGATCTTGCAGAATTTTCTCTGAACGTAAAGTGTCACGACGGTGTACAAGAGTGACATGAGAAGCAATGTTTGAAAGATACAGCGCTTCTTCCACAGCAGTATTACCGCCGCCGACAACCATAACTTTTTGGTTTTTGTAGAAGAACCCGTCACATGTTGCACATGCACTCACGCCTTGACCCATGAAAGCAGCTTCTGATTCAAGACCTAAATATTGTGCAGTTGCACCTGTACAAATAATCAATGCATCACAAGTAAACTCTTCCATATCGCCTTTAAGCACGAACGGACGAACATTGAGATCTACTTCGTTGATATGGTCATACACAATTTCTGTGCCAAAACGTTCAGCATGCGCTTGCATTTGTTCCATTAGGGCAGGGCCTGTTAAACCTTCTGCACCACCTGGCCAGTTGTCTACTTCTGTCGTTGTAGTCAATTGACCGCCTAATTGAATACCTGCGATGAGTGTCGGTTTCAGGTTTGCACGGGCAGCGTATACCGCAGCGCTATAACCTGCAGGACCAGAACCTAAAATAATTAGACGTGAGTGACGAGCGCTCATCCGTAGAATCCTTTTTTTATATGATAATTTGTGGAATTATACGTCAAAGTTTGAAACGATTGTGTGAGATTAAAGTCGATATTATTGATCATCGAAATCGTTTTGAGCTATATAGAATAAAGTTAACAACTATACTTAAATTATCTTGCATCTTTTTTATTGAACAGGTGCATAATAACAGGTTTAGATTCAGCCCATTTTTGTTGTGGGTAATGACAAAAACATTCATGAAGAATTGGTTACAGGAACGTATATGACAGCGGTGTCGGGTGCATATGCACAGCGCTTAATAATGACATTATTCCTTGTTTCATTTGGGATATATCTGTTCCTTGCAACAGTCACATATACGCCATTTGATCCGGGATGGATGCATTTATCCAGTGATACTCAGCAAGTTTCAAATGCCAGCGGCGTCGCAGGTGCATGGATAGCTGACTTACTCTATGGATTTTTAGGTTGGGCAAGTCTGCTGATACCTGTCTATTTATTTCTCGAAGCAATTCAAGTGTGGTGGCCACGTAGTTTTCTAAACCGTCCATTTCGCTATGCCGCTCAGTTCTTTATTTTACTGGCAACTTCAAGTTTACTTTTCCTGTTTTGGAATGTCCCTGAAGATACTTTAGAAAATGCATCGGGCGGGATCATTGGCTATGAACTGGGTCAAAGTCTTGAACAAATATTAACGGTCTATGGTGCAGCAATATTTCTTATTGCATTTTGGATCATGTTGTTCACTTTGGCCTTTGGCATTAAGTGGAATAAGACATGGGCAACCATGAAATCCACACCAGCTTATCTGCAAGATTTGTTCTATCGTAATGTCCCTGAAGGCGATACCGCTTTTGACCGTACAGTGCCAACGACTAAAAAAGAGAGTGCTGCTGCGCATGCATCAAAAGTGGTTGCACCAGTAACACCAGCCGATGAACATCATGCGGTCGATGTCGATCCTGTGGTACGTGATCGCGTCGCTGAACGTTTATTTGATGATATTGCCGATAAAGAATGGGCAGACAAAGAATGGAACGCACAACATTCATCTGCAGTCGACTTGGCAGAGACTGCTACACCATCTGATGAAGATTTTGAACATACCTTGGCGAAAGTGCATCAGCTTGAACAAGATCAACAACGTGTTGTTGCAACAGGTGAAGTTTGGCGCGCATTACATTCCAATGATGACCAACGCCACAAACAAGATATTGATGCTTTACTGAAAGCTGCAGAAGAAGAGCAGCCTGCCAATCAAACTGAATATTTCAACAAAACAGCAGATGTGCATTCGACTTCTCCGACAGAAGCGGTGACAGCGGCTAAAAAATCAGTAGATTGGGATGATGATGAGATCTTTGATGAGCTGTTAGCGGCTGTCCCGAATAGTAAAACAGCGACGGATGTACATAGCCCATTTAATACAGCGCAAAGTGAAAGTCCTGCAACGCATTCAAATGACTTTGCTACAGGTGCTGCTGCCACAGTTGCAGGTTTAGGTGTAGCTGCTGCACAGATTACACCGCTGACCACACAAAAAAATATCAGTGCTGAAACTGAATTTAATGATCTCGATGATTTGCTGGTTGAAGAAGCAGAGCGAGCGATAGAACAGGCGCAGCCGGTTCGTACAACCAGTAGTTACGCGCAATCTACGCCTTTGGTTCGTGCTGAAATCAATACGCAGCCGCAGACTTTTGTATCTGATGATGAAAAAGCCTTAATCAGCTCGAATAAAGATGCTTTCCGTGAAGTGTGGCAAGAAACGGCGGGCAAACCTGAAGACATCGATTTAGATCTCGAAGATGATTTTGACTTTGATGCGCCTTTAACTGATGCTTCTGGTCGTCCAATGTCACGTGCGATGCAAGTGGCACAAAAACGCTTGGATTTACCGACTTTGCCGGGCTTGGAAATCTTAGATCCGGTTGACCCAAATAAGAAAGTCAATTTCACTGCAGAGCAATTGTCTCGCCTGTCTGAACTTTTAGAAATTAAACTACAAGAGTTTAATGTCAAAGCCAAAGTTGTAGAGGCACAGCCGGGACCTGTCGTGACACGTTTTGAACTTGATTTGGCACCTGGTGTGAAAGCGTCGAAAGTGACCAATATTTCACGTGACTTGGCACGTTCGATGTCTATGGCCTCTGTACGTGTGGTGGAAGTCATTCCGGGTAAACCGTATATCGGGATTGAAGTTCCGAATAGTTCACGTGAAATGGTTCGTCTTATTGAACTGTTAGAAACGCCGGCATACCGTGATCCAAATGCCTTACTTAGTATGGCGATGGGTAAAGATATTTCGGGTAATCCTGTCTTGGCCGATTTGGCGAAAGCGCCGCATATGTTGGTGGCAGGTACTACAGGTTCTGGTAAGTCAGTCGCAGTCAATGCCATGTTGCTATCGATGTTGTTGAAATACACACCTGAGCAACTGCGTCTCATCATGATTGACCCGAAACAGTTGGAACTTGCCAACTATAACGATATTCCACATTTATTAACGCCTGTTGTAACCGACATGAAAGATGCGGTGAGTGCATTGAACTGGTGTGTCAATGAAATGGAGCGTCGTTATAAGCTGATGTCCTTGATGAAAGTGCGTAAGCTGACTGACTTTAACCGCAAAATTGAAGAAGCAATGGCCAATGGTGAAGATCTGATTGATCCAACTTGGAAGCCAGATGACTCTGCAACCCAAAGTCGTGCGCCACGTTTACAGCCAATGCCGTTGATCGTAATTGTTGCCGACGAATTTGCTGACATGATCATGCAAGTGGGTAAAAAAGCCGAAGAAATGATTACCCGTCTTGCACAAAAATCACGTGCAGCAGGGATTCATTTGCTGTTGGCGACACAGCGTCCAACCGTAGATGTGGTGACGGGTTTGATCAAAGCCAATATTCCAACCCGTGCTGCGCTACGTGTGAACAGTAAACTGGATTCACGTACTATCTTAGATGCTGGTGGTGCGGAAGACTTACTGGGTCATGGTGATATGTTGTTCCTCGGACCGGGTAAAATTGAACCTGAACGAGTACATGGCGCGTTTATTTCAGACGATGAAGTGAACCGTATTTGTGATGCATGGCGTGAGCGCGGTGAACCGAATTATGTCGATGAAATCCTCACGCCTTATGATGAAGAGCCGACATCTCGCGGTTTTGAAGATGGTGATGGCGGATCAGACCGTGATGCGTTGTATGATCAATGTGTTAGTTTCGTTTTAGAAACACGTAAAGCATCGACGTCATCTTTACAGCGTAAATTCAGTCTCGGCTATAACCGTGCTGCACGGATTATTGATCAGATGGAAGAAAATGGCATCGTCAGTGGGATGGGGCCAAATGGTAAACGAGATATTTTGGTCTAAGTCCTAAAATAAAAAAACCTGCTTCGGCAGGTTTTTTTATTTTTAGATTGAGAACTCATCTTGGTAGAACATGGACTGGGCCAGTTCGATAAAGGCTTTGCAAGCCGGGCTCATGAGTTTTTGATTTTTTACGGCGAGTCCAATCTGCCGTTGGGTATTTGGAAAGAGTGGACGTTTAACCACATGTGGATGTAGCGCCAACAGCTCAGTAGGCATCGCCATATCCGCAACAATAGCAATCCCTTCCTGTAAATTCACCATGTTTAAAATGGTTAGCAGTTGCGACATTTGATAGGTGATTTTAGGTTGTATGTGGTGTTGTTTAAGCAGTTTTTCCACATGGGACTGGCTGCCTGCACGGGTCATAATAAAGGGGTAGTTTTGCAGGTCTTGGATATTTAAATGACTGTGTTTGGAAACTGAATAACTATCTGGAATCAAGGCAATGAAAATGTCTTGAATTAGGGGGAAAGTGAACAGCTGCGGCTTAGGGAGTACGGCAAAACCAACATCAATCTGACGTTCAGAAATCCAACGTGACACTTCTGCATCGGTACCTTCTTCGACATAGATTTCAATATGCGGATAGCGCTCCCGATACGCTTTGAGCAGCTCTGGAAGCAGATGAATCGAACTAGAAGAACCAAAAGAACCAATTCTCAGTGTTCCTTGTTGAATACCATGTGCGGCATGCACTTCTTGTTGCATGATTTGTGCGGTATTGATGACTTCTTTGGCATGCAGCAATAACTGCTGACCAATGTGGGTCAGGCTTATTTCGCCTTGCTCACGGCTAAATAAGCTGACATTCCAATGTTGCTCTAAACACTTTAATGCATGAGAGACAGCCGACTGAGTAATTCCCAGTTGCCGAGCAGCGAGAGTAAAGCTTTGTTGTTCTGCGACTTTAATAAAAATTTCAAGCTGAGAAAATGTCATTGCCATGAGTAATTGCTCATTTTGTTATGAGTCTAGATGAGGATTATATTGTGCTACATAAATGGTTAAAGATGAAATAGCTTGTTTATTTCAAGGCGTACAGCATGAATATCGTCGTCGCATTGTTTCCCCTCGTTGCATTAATAGCGATGGGCTATGTGCTTAAATACACACAGTTTGTTCAGGATGAATTCTGGGCAAATTCAGAAAAACTCAATTACTACGTTTTATTTCCTGTGCTGCTTTTTTTGAATGTATCAGCCGTGCAATTGGATATGAACACTGTTTCACGAATGTTGACAGTACTGGTTGCGGGCACCTGTTTGATCAGCATCGTGTTGTGGGGGATCAAGCAGTTTATGCATATTCCCGTGCAGCGTTTTGGCGTGTATATCCAAAGTCATATCCGTTTTAATACCTATATTGGTTTATCCCTAATGGGCGCTTTATTTGGCTCTACAGGCATGCAGATGTTTGCCATGTTAATTGCCGTTGCTGTGCCCTTAGTCAATATTATTTCAGTCTTGGCTTTTTCAAATTTAAGTGTGAAGCAATTGGGGCAGACCTGTCAGTCCATCGCAAAAAATCCCTTAATTTTAGGCTGTGTGGCAGGGGTATTGTTTAATTTATCAGGCTTGAGTCTGTTTAAAGGCTTACCTGAATTATTAAAAATATTGGCAGCCATGAGTTTACCGCTCGGACTACTTTCCGTTGGGGCAGCATTACAGTTTCAGCAAATGCGCGCCGATCTACGTCGTTTAAGTTTAAATACGATAGGGCGCCTCATGTTAATGCCATGTATGGCTTATCTATTGAGTACTTGGATGGGTCTGACTGATTTTGAGCGAATGATTTTAGTGGTCTTTTTTGCTTTGCCAACTGCATCATCGTCTTATATTTTGACACGCTATTATCAAGGTGATTCACAACTGATGGCGGCCATTATTAGTGTACAAACCATTGGTTTTGGCTTGATGTTTCCATTGCTCATGTTGACTATGCATTGATTATGATGATATTCAATAATGCTAATTTTAAATCAGATAAAAAAAGCCCGCATGATGCGGGCTTTTTTTTTGTTACTCGAAATTAAGCAAATTTTGCCAATACTTCGAGGAAACCTGCGCTTTGACGTGGGTATTGAGCAATCACGTCATGAATACGCTGACCTTCAGGATTAGTTGCGTTCACATCACGGCCATCGGCAACGAATTGAGTCAAAAGACGCTCATAGTCATTTGGACGCATATGTTTGAAAGCATGGTAAAGCACGTGAAAGTCGCCATTCACTCCTTCAGGAGGAAGCTGAGTAAGGTAGGCAAATACACGCTCATCTGACCATTCTTCGTTGAATGTTGCTGGCTGAGATAATGCCATCGCAATCTCCTTGCTGGTTTAAAAATACAAAAAGGCAAAAATGAGTACGCAAGTAAAATGGTTTTATTCGCCATCTCTAAGTTAAGCGACTCATTTTATGGTTGGATCTAAAGTTATTTTTTTTATCCCGTTTACTCGAAGCAAAGCTTTTGATCTAACAAAGGAATAAAACTAATCCAGCCCACTCGAAGCAAAGCTTCTCATCTTGCGGCTGGGTAAAGCAGCACTTTACTGATCCAGCCTCACATTTTGCCTTGATTCAATTTACTTGGCTAATCAGAATTCAGATTAACGTTCTTCAGGCAAATTGATATTCATTTCAAGCATTTCAATATTCGCTTCAGAACGAACAGACATTTGAATATGTTGCTCATCTACACCACGAACATAGCGGTTTACTACTTGCATGATTTCTTTTTTCATCATGTCAATCTTGTCTTGGCTGAGGCGTTTACCTAAACCATTTTCAGATGCCACGATGACTTTTAAACGGTCTTTTGCCGTTTGTGCGCTTGAGGGTTTCTCGTCGCTGCTAAAAAGTTTGCTCCAAAATCCTGCCATGATTACGCTCCAAATAGACGTGCTAACCAACCCTTAGGTTTTACCGTAATGTGACGGTAAGGGCGCTCTTCACCAAGGAAACGTGCAACAAGGTCATCATACGCTTGGCCAGCCGCTTCTTCTGTAAACAGAATCACTGGTTTACCTTCGTTTGATGCTTGTAGAACGCTTTTACATTCAGGAATAACACCTAAAGTCGGTACGCGTAAAATATCTTTTGAAATGTCATCAATCGTCAACATCTCTTGTTTATCCGCACGTTCTGGATTGAAACGTGTAATACATAGATGCTTACGGATACGACCTTCGTTTTGTTCTACTTTTTTGGTTTTGCTGTCGAGCATACCAATAATACGGTCAGAGTCACGTACCGAAGAAATTTCTGGGTTCGTCACAATGATCGCTTCATCAGCATGATACATTGCTAAAATTGCACCACGTTCGATACCCGCAGGTGAGTCACAAATAATGTAATCGAACTCTTGAGAAAGTTCGTCCATTACACGTGCTACACCTTCATCTGTTAATGCGTCTTTATCACGTGTTTGAGATGCTGGCAGAATGTAGAGATTTTCAATATCTTTATCGCGAATAAGCGCTTGTTGTAATCGAGCTTCGTTATTCAATACGTTTACAAAGTCATATACAACGCGGCGTTCACAGCCCATGATCAAGTCAAGGTTACGTAAACCCACATCAAAGTCGATCACAACAGTTTTGTGGCCGCGAAGGGCTAAACCTGTTGCAAAAGATGCGCTTGTAGTTGTTTTACCTACGCCACCTTTACCTGATGTTACGACAACAATTTTCGCCACCGAATCCACTCCTGTTATGGTTTAAATCCCCTTTTTTAATTAGGGGTTTGGTGATTATTTATACATTAAAATTGCAAAGCTTCAAATACTAGCTCTTGCTGGTCATTCAAATAAATATGTACTGGCTGTTTGACCACATGAGGTGGAATGTCATCAGCGACACAGTAAGTCCCTGCAATTGAAACCAATTCAGCTTCTAATGAATGGCAGAAAATACGTGCAGCCGTGTTCCCACCAGCTCCGGCAATGACTCTACCACGAGCACTACCATAAATATGTATATTTCCTGAAGCAATTACTTCTGAACCGCTATTAATCCCAGCATTGATAATGATATCGCCATGGTCTTGGACTAAACATTGACCTGTACGCAAGATTTCATTGTGATACGACGTAGCATGACGAATGGTTGGTACTTCGACTGCAGCAATTTTATCTTCGGTTTTTTCTTCTGCAGGCGCGGGTTCTTCAACCACTTGTTCGCGTGTCGGTTTAACTTGTTGTAGTTTTCGATCCGCAGGAACCACGGGAAATTGGATAGCACGTGCTTGGTCCGATAGCGGACCTTCAGTGACACCAATCGGTTGAATTTCAATACTAATAAGTAGTTGAATCAGTGCAATTAGTTCTTGATCAACCGTACTTTCAATCACGGCTAATGTTCCGGGTGGAAAAGCCTTTTGGAACATTGGAGTAAGTTGCTGGCGGATCGCATCATGATCATTGGTATCGAGGTGAATGCGAATCGCATTGACCATTTTGCCTTTTATCCGTATATCAGCCATATTGAATCCTTGAGACTTCTAACTATTACTTTTGTGCCGAAGTAGTTATGTTGTAAATAGAGCAAATCCTAGAACAATTTGCATGAATACTCTAGCGGAGTTCGCAATTATTTTTGACTAAGTGTTTATTCTGTAGCTTGGTCCTGTTCCTGCATAATCTGCTGCCACTGTTTTACTTTCACTTGCTTACGAATAGCCTCTAGACTTTCAAAAACCGCAGAGCGAACCAACTCATCCAGCTGGGCATTATTTTCGATCTCAATACGGCTAACACGCTGTGAAATGTCTAAATATAGATTGGGTTTTTGAGCCGTCGATGTATTGGGATAAGCCAATGGGGAAATTAAACCTTGGGTAATATTTTCACCCAAACGTTGCCCGATACTTTGAATCTGCTGTTCAATGCGGCTGCCAACGATTGGCACTAAGCGCAATAGCTGCGTGAGTTCTGGGGTATCTTCGATGGCCTGACTGACGATTTGTCCGACATTTTTGGCGATCAATTCACGTTCAGTACGTAGCTCTTTGCTTAAATTTTCTTGCAAAATCTCAGCTAAAACTTGGGTGAACATCTCACGGTGATGCTGCACAAGATTACTAATTAGGTCTTTATGGGTTGTACTGGTATTGAGCTCATGCTTAACACCATCTAACACGGTAAGTACCACACGATCTGACAGTTCTTCCATCACGACTCGATAGTAGAACAATGCCTTTTTCTGCCATGCAGAAGGCACGATTTGATAGCCCATTTCGTACAGTCGATAAGCAATAATGCCCGCACGAAATAAACGCAGGAAACGTAAATGCGGCACAATAGCTAAAATTTCGTACCAATGTATAAACGGGAAGAAGAACCAGCGCTGATGGTGCTTGTTGATGATGGCAATCGCCCAACGCACCAACAGTTCTACAATCAAAAAGATAATGAACCACGCTTCGGTGGTAATCACCCACGGATGCAAATGTTCACGGTAAAAACTCAGCACATCGGGCAGGTGGATACTGTTAAAGAACCAACTGCCAAGATTGCTCATGAGGAAAAAGTTCATGCACAGGCAGAACAAGTTAAAAACAATAATAAACACCATGAATATGTCATAAATCAAAAACAGTTTGAATGACCAACTGTCTGGATTGACATGATGATATTTAGATTTCTTGTTTTGCGGCATGCTGTTCTGCGACATAAAACTTCTTCTTAATTATTCAGTAACTGAGTATTTAGCTTTCATACGAGTAATGAGTTGGTCTTTCTCCGTCCACAGCTCATCTACCCAATGCTGAAATTTTTCACGGAATTCTGCATCATCTTCATAGTTGCCGCCATGCACCCACGTTGGAATTTCAATTTTACGTAAATCCACGGCGATACGCGGAACTTCACCGAGCCAAAATTCGCCATAACCTGGTGCACCATTTGGATAGACGATGGTCATATCTACGAGAGCATCAACTTGATCCCCTAAAATATTGAGTGCCAGTGCTAAACCACCCGCTTTCGGCTTAAGAAGGTTTTGATACGGTGATTGCTGCTGCGCATGTTTTTTAGGGGTAAAGCGAGTGCCTTCCAAATAGTTCAGCAGGGTAAAAGGCTGGCTCAATAACTGTTCACAAGATTTACGCGCTTCTTCCATATCTCGATATTTAAGTTCAGGATTTTTCGCGATTTGTTCTTTGCTGTGTCGTTTCATCATTGGAAAGCCTAAAATTTTAAAAGCTTGTCCAACAAATGGAATGAAAATGAGTTCCCATTTGGTAAAGAAACGCGTCAGAGGCATACGGGTTAAACCAAAATATTGGTTAACTGTTGTATCGACCCAACTCTGATGGTTACAGGTCATGAGATAGCGACCATGCAAATTTAAGTCGAGGCCTTCATCGATGGTGATATCCCATTTTGTGTTGGGTAAAACGTGATCAATTAACCAGTTATTGACCGTGAGCCAACTGTTGGTAATTTTTATGTTGGTTTCATCAACCTTTTTTGATTTTTTAAAGAGTTTGGTTAGACCCAGTGCTAAAACAGGAGGGCCATGGAAAAAAGTACTGCCTGTCATAATAGAACCGACGGTAAGTCCTTTGCTAATTTTTTTTAGTGTCGGTTGCTTATTTGTTTGAGATGACATATAAAAAGTCCTAGCGGAAATTGTCCAAATAATGATTGATTCTAATAAATATAGTTCGAGTTGATTAAATAAAAAAGGGCATCTGCTGAACTGTGAAGAAATTGTGATGGAATTAACAATTAAATCTCGTATTCATATTACAAATTGTAACTAAACGTTTTATTATTAACAAAAAATCAATGGTTCAGCCATTTGTTTTACTTCATCATTTCAACCATACAACAAAACACAAAGAAGGAGGCATGCAATGCGTGCACTAGTAATTTCGGCAGTAGTTGGGGCAATGGCACTTACTGGTTGTCAAAATATGGAATATGACAAAGCAGCGATCGGTACTGGTTTAGGTGCTCTTTTAGGTGCTGGTATTGCTTATTCTAATGCTGATAAAGACAAAATGGGTCAAGCAGCTGCAATTGGTGCTGTAGTTGGTGGTGGTGCAGGTCTTCTTCTTGATAAGAAAGAAAAACGTCTTAAACAAGAATTGGCTGGTACTGGTGTTGACGTAGGTCGTAATCCAGATGGTTCGATCAACCTTGTTATGCCATCAGTAACTTTCGCAACTAACTCTTCAACTATTCAATCTCAGTTCCAATCTGCATTGAATGATGTTGCTAAAGTATTGCGTGAAGACGGTACTGCAAACAAACTTGCAATCGTTGTACATGGTCACACAGATAACACTGGTACTGATGCGATCAACAACCCACTTTCTCAAAACCGTGCAAACTCAGTGAAAAACTACCTAGCGTCTCAAGGTATTTCTTCAACTCGTATTACTGCACGTGGTTACGGTTCAACTTCTCCAGTAGCGGATAACTCAACTGCTGCAGGTCGTGAACAAAACCGTCGCGTAGAAATCTCAGTTTACGAAACTAAATAAGTTTTAGTTCGAAACGAAAGGCCACCCTCGGGTGGCTTTTTTTATGGCATTTTTAATGACCGATAAAATACATTTTGCATTAGGCAAGATCGTTTCAGATGACTATAATCATCCTCGAATTAATAAGAGGAAAGACTATGTCACTGGCAAGTCAGTTGAACGACAAGCAACTTGAAGCAATGAAATACACTCAAGGACCCTTGTTAGTACTTGCAGGGGCAGGTTCAGGCAAAACATCGGTGATTACCCGTAAAATTGCCTATTTGGTGAAGCATTGTGGTATTCCTGCGCACCGTATCACCGCGATGACCTTTACCAATAAAGCTGCGCGTGAAATGAAAGAGCGTGTGACGAAGCTGATGAGCCGTGAAGAGGCAAAAGGGCTGTCGGTTTCTACATTCCATAACTTCGGGCTAAACATGCTTCGTTTGGAATTAAAAAATACACCGCTCAAAAATAACTTTTCAATTTTAGATGCAGATGACTGCAAACGCATTTTGATGGACTTAATGCATCGCGACAATTTATCCGGTGCAGAAAGTAAAGAGCTGATTGCCAAAGCCATGAAAATGATTTCAGATTGGAAAAACGATTTGATTCCACCAGAGCAAGCGCACACCACCTGTGAAACAGCAGAAGACGTTCAATTTGCACATTTGTATCAACTGTATGAGCGTAATTTACGTGCCTACAATGCTGTGGATTTTGATGATTTGATTGTCATGCCGACGCGCTTATTACAAGAAAATGCAGAAGTGCGTGATCGTTGGCAAAATCGAATCCGCTATTTATTGGTCGACGAATATCAAGATACCAACACCGCGCAATATATCTTGGTGAAATTACTCGTGGGTGTCATGGGACAGTTCACCGCGGTAGGTGATGATGACCAATCGATTTATGCATGGCGTGGTGCTAAGCCTGAGAATATGGCTTTATTGAAGGAAGATTTCCGTAATCTGAAAGTGATTAAACTTGAGCAAAACTATCGCTCGACCAGTCGTATTTTAAAAGCTGCCAATACAGTTATTGGCAATAACCCACATATTTTCGATAAAAAGCTTTGGTCAGATAAAGGCCATGGTGAAGTGATCCGCGTGATTACTTGTCGTAATGACGATGATGAATCAGAACGCGTCGTAAAAGACTTGATTACGCACAAGCTGATGAACGGTAAAAATTGGAAAGACTACGCCATTTTATACCGTGGTAATTTCCAAGCGCGTGCTCTAGAGACACAGCTACGCCAAATGCAGATCCCGTATAAATTATCGGGTGGTCAGTCTTTCTTCGCTCGTGCTGAAATTAAGGACTTGATGAGCTACTTACGTTTGATCATCAACCCTGAAGATGACAGTGCATTTTTACGAATTATCAATACGCCAAAACGTGCGATTGGTCCTGTGACTTTGGAAAAGCTTGGCTTATTTGCGCAGGAAAGTAATTTATCCTTACTCAGTGCAGCAGGTGACCAGCGCTTAAGCATGGCGATTCCGAAAAAAGCCACAACCCAATTGGCCGAATTTGCGGACTTTATTTCGACCTTTACTCGTGAATTAGTAGAAGATGATGAACCTGTTCCGATCATTCGTCGCATGATGATTGAAGCAGGTTATATCGACTATGTTAAAGAATCTGCAGCTACACCTGCGCAGGAAAAAACCAAACTGGATAATATTGAAGTGCTATATAGCAGTATTCAAAGTTTGATAAACCGCGCTGAAGATGTAGATGAAAAGAACATTGAAAGTGTGATTCGTAAAATGGTGCTGCTCGATATGTTAGAACAGCAACAAGAAGAAGAAGACACCGATAAAGTCAATTTGTTAACACTTCATGCGTCGAAAGGTCTGGAATTTCCATTCGTTTATTTGATTGGTCTGGAAGAAGAAATTCTGCCGCATAAAAATTCCATTGCTGCCGACACGGTCGAGGAAGAACGACGTTTGATGTACGTGGGGATTACTCGTGCACGTCAAGGCTTAACCATGACTCTAGCAGAGCAACGTAAAGCCGGTGGTCAAATGCGGCAAATGACACCAAGCCGTTTCTTGGACGAACTGCCACAAGATGAATTGGAGTGGTTAGGGCGCAAGAAAAAGCTAGCAGGGGATATCGATCCTAAACAGCAAGCACAGCATTATTTAGAAAATTTACGTGCGCTGATTAAGCGTTAAAGCTTAAAGCGTAGATTATTTTTATTTTTTGAAAATTCGTTTTATTGAAACAGGAATGAACCATGAAAGTTCAAGTTAAAGTTCTCGACACACGTTTAGGTACAGAATGGCCAATGCCAACTTATGCAACAGCAGGTTCGGCAGGCCTTGATCTACGTGCATGTGTAGAAGAGACTACCGTGATTGAGCCGGGTCAAACTGTTCTGGTAAAAACAGGCCTATCGATTTATATCGAAGACACTAACTTTGCAGGTTTAATTTTGCCGCGTTCAGGCTTAGGTCATAAACACGGAATCGTGTTGGGTAACTTGGTCGGTTTGATTGACTCAGACTACCAAGGTGAATTGATGGTATCTGTTTGGAACCGTAGCCAAACGGCATTTAGCCTAGAGCCGGGTGAGCGTTTAGCACAATATGTTTTAGTGCCAGTTGTACAAGCTCAGTTTGATATTGTGGATGAGTTTGAAGCCACTGAACGTGGTGCAGGCGGTTTTGGTCATACAGGTAAAAACTAATCAGCGCAAGACTTTTGCTCCAGTGTGTTGACAAGTAAATGCCTACAATCAAGTAGCTAATAAAAAACCATCCTCGTGATGGTTTTTATTTATATCATTTTATTCAAATTCAAATCTATATTTAGAGTACTTTGGATCTTATTAGGATTTTTAATTCTGATGAGTTTACTTGGTTTATATTTTAGGGGTGAGGGTAAAGAATAATTAGAATTTTGTGTATTGGTTTAAATTTGATCGATTTACTATATTTATACACATTTAAATAAATAATCAAAAATATTTGAAAAATAAAATATTTAAGACTAAATGATAAATTGATATTTTTATTAATGTAAGTTATTGATTTAATTTTAAAAATAAATTAGTGGATAAATGTGAGTGTAATTTTTAGATCAGTATTTAAATATTATTAATTGATTGTTAACTAAATTTGTTATAAAAAAGCTACACTTTTTTTCAGGATTTTATCCTTTAATTAAAAGCTTAAATTCTCAATAGAATTTTAGATTTTTTAATTAATAAAGATGTAATTAGAAGAACATAGTATGGGTTCACTGTTTAGTCACTTTCCGCAACATATTTTTCGTGCATATGACATTCGCGGGAAAATATCGCTCTTAAATGCTGATTTAGTTCAGTCAATTGCTTGTGGCTTAGTCAAACAATATTTAGATGTAGGGCAAAAGAGACTTGCCATTGGCTATGATGCGCGTTTAACCAGTCCAACCTATGCAAAAATAATTCAAAAAGTCTGCCATGATGCTGGCCTTGAAGCGGAAATTATTGGCTGCTGCTCAAGCCCGATGTTGTATTTTATTGCGGGACAATTTCAAGGCAATGGCATTATGGTGACGGCGAGCCATAATCCAAAATCAGATAATGGTATCAAGTGGATTATCAAAGGTGAGCCACCTTGTCCGGAGATGATTCAACACGTTGCAGTCGAAGCACGAAATTGTTTTTCATCGGAACGCGTGCACTTGATGACTGAACTTGAGCCACACGAAATCAAACCTGAATATTGTTTGGCCTATCAGAAATTTATTTTAGATGACATTCATTTACAGCAACCGCTTAAAGTTGTGATCGATGGCATGCATGGTTCAGCTGGGCATTGTGCAGCCTTATTATTAAACAAATTAGGCTGTGAAGTTTTGGCATTACGTTGCCAAGCTGATGGACATTTCCCTGATCATGCTCCAGATCCATCACAGCTCAAACATTTAACCCATCTCCGCCAAGCCATACAGCTACAAAAAGCCGATATTGGCATTGCTTTAGATGGTGATGGTGATCGTTTAGTGCTGATTGATGAAACAGGCAAAGTCGTTTCTGCAGATCGATTATTGTGTTTATTTGCTGAAATTTGTTTGACTCAAAAACCACATGCAGAGGTGGTATTTGATGTGAAATGTTCAACAATGATTCGGGATACCGTGTCTGATCTAGATGCGCAGCCTGTCATGATTCGAACGGGCAGTAGTTTCTTGCGAAAATATATTTCCCAATCTAAAGGCAAAGCGGTTTTTGGCGGAGAGTACGCAGGGCATTATGTTTTTAATGACGGCCGCGGCGGCGGTTATGACGATGGTCTATATGCTGCACTAAGAGTCTTAGAATATATTCAAGCTCAGGGACTGACATTGTCAGAAGCTTTGGCGAAATATCCAGAGCGCTTTAGTACCGAAGATTTATATGTCAGTACGCATCAGCATGATCCAGCGGAAGTTTTAAAGCAGGTTGAAGCCAATTCTACGCGAATTCTGGCACAAATCAGTAAAATTGATGGAATACGCCTTGATTTTGATGATGGATTTGGCATCATTCGAGCATCGAATACAGGTGAGTATTTCACTTTACGCTTTGATGCCAACTCATCAGCACGCTTAAAAGAAATACGAGATCTGTTTGTTTTCATGTTAGTTGAGCACTATCCAGACATTGCTCATGACATTCCAGATGCTCAATAAGGAGAGGCAAATGCCACATCAACATACTGGCATCGACAAAGCACAAATCCTGACGGAAGCTTTGCCGTATATTCAACGTTTTGCGGGTAAGACGCTGGTAGTGAAGTATGGTGGTAATGCCATGACCGATCCTGAGCTTGAGAGTTCATTTGCACGTGATATCGTATTGCTGAAAACGGTTGGTCTAAATCCGATTGTGGTACATGGCGGTGGTCCACAAGTGGATTCATTCCTCAAACAATTAGGCCGTGAGTCTGATCGTATCGACGGTATGCGCGTGACTGATCCTGCAACGATGGAAGTTGTCGAGATGGTCTTGGGCGGCAGCGTGAACAAATCGATTGTGAACTTAATCAATAAACACGGTGGCCGTGCAATTGGTTTAACCGGTAAAGATGGTAATTTGATCCGTGCGCAAAAATTATTGATGGAAAAAACTGCCGAAGATGGTTCAGTAAAACAGATTGATTTAGGTCTAGTTGGCGAAGTGGTTGGTGTGAAAACTGACGTACTTGAAATGTTTACCCAAAGCGATTTTATTCCTGTGATTGCACCATTAGGTGTAGACGAAGACGGCAATACCTATAACATCAATGCTGACTTGGTTGCAGGTAAAGTGGCGGAAGCATTGGGTGCGGAAAAGCTAATTTTATTGACCAATATCACGGGTGTTTTAGACGAAAATAAAAATCTGCTGACTGGGTTAACCACCCAAGAAGTCGATCGTTTGATTGAAACTGGCGTGATCTATGGCGGCATGATTCCGAAAGTTGGCTGTGCATTAGATGCAGTCAAAGGCGGCGTAATCAGCGCGCATATCGTTGATGGTCGTGTACCTCATGCAACATTACTTGAAATCTTTACAGATCATGGTGTGGGGACTTTAATCACCAATCGAACCAATGTGAAAAAAGCTTAAGATACTTAGCATTTTTTGATATAAAAAAGCCTCTTTTGAGGCTTTTTTATTATTTATCAGTTGGCTAAGTGAGATTTGAAAAGATCAAATAATGTATTTGCCCTGTTGGATTATAAAAACTCTTACAATGGCGCCGATTTTAGATTTACAACAACTAAAACTGTCATGCACAATAGAGAAATCATAGATTTACTGCTGAAATGATCGATATGTGCCAGCTGCTCGGAATGAATTGTGCGACTCCTACCGATATTACTTTTTCGTTTCGGGGATTTTCGCAGCGAGCAGGAATTACCTCAGATCATTGTGATGGCTTTGGTATCGCTTTTTTTGAAGATAAAGCATGTCGTTTATTTGTCGACAATCAATCTGCTGTAGAGTCTCCGATTGCTGAGCTGATCCGAAACTACCCGATTAAATCTCGCAATGTGATTGCACACATTCGTAAAGCGACACAAGGCAAAATTAATCTTGAAAACTCACATCCATTTAGTCGTGAATTGTGGGGCAGACAGTGGATTTTTGCACATAATGGCGACCTACATGGCTTTCAGCCTGAGCTCACGGGGCGCTTCAGCCCCGTCGGCAATACCGACAGTGAATTGGCCTTTTGCTATTTGCTTGAGCAAATGGTGAAACGTTTTGGTTATACCGAACCTACACTTGATCAGGTGTTTGACCTGTTATTAGAAATCTCTCCGAAAATTGCAGAACATGGCACCTTTAATTTTTGTTTGTCGAATGGGCAGGCGCTATTTAGTTATGCGATTACCAAGCTGCATTGGTTGGTTCGAGAGTTCCCATTTCAACCTGCACAGTTGATTGATATTGATGTTGAAGTCGATTTTAGTGAAGTCACCACGCCTGAAGACCGTGTTGCCGTGATTACCACTGAACCCCTAACGCAAAACGAAGTTTGGACAGCATTTGAGCCGGGTGAAATGATTTTATTTCAACATGGCCGTCCAATACGTGCTGCAAAGACGGTTGTTGAACGTTTAGAACGTGAGCGGCTGGACCCATCTTTAAAACGTGTCACACGTGCAGATCAGTATTAATTTTGAATGAAAGATATTCATTATAAAAATGAATATCTTACACTTTATTGAATTAAGGGTGTTTTCTAAGATATTGAATTGATTAAAAAATATCTTAGCTTTATACTCGGGATTAAATAAATTAACATAATAAAAACAATTGATTACAATATAAATGGCAGTATTTCAATTAAAACCAACCTTTTTACTTCATTTTTATTTAAGTTCTTTAATTATATGATGAAATTTACGTGATAAGTCCTTCATATTTATAGGTGGTCGTAATGAAAATGAAATGGGTTCCAGAATACAATACTGGTATCGATGTGATTGACGATCAACACAAACGGATTCTTGACTACATCAATGAAATTGATGGCATTGACGCAAATACAGATCGTGATCGTGTAAAACAAATTCTGGAAAACATTATTGATTACACGCAATCACATTTTACCTTCGAAGAATCTTTACAAGAAGAAGCGGGGTATAAATATCGTGTGCCACATAAACGCGTACATGATTTATTTATTAAAAAAATTGAATCTTACCGCGACCGTTTTGAAATGGGGCATGCGATTGAAAATGAATTACATGAAGTGCTTTCAAAATGGCTGATTAACCATATTCAGCACGATGATGCTGATTATGTCGGTGCGGTTAAAGAAAATATGATGGGTATCATCAAAGAAAAAGAAAAGAAAAAAGGCAAAAATTGGTTTGCTCGTTTCTTTTCATAAGCCCAAAAATGAAATAAAAACAATTAAATTCTTATAATATCATTTGCGCAGCAAATCACCTTTAAGGTGGTTTGCTTTTTGTTTTTGATTTTCAAGGCACGGCAAGGCAAAATAGCGCTAGAATTTTCAAAGGAATTTGTCATGCAGGACAATGCGATGTCGAAATGGTTATCGCCACTGATGGCGTTCTGTTTATCTTTTATCATTATTGCAACTTTAGCACCGGTAACAGGTATTCAAATTGAACGTCAGCTAGATTTCTGGCTGTTGTGGCTAGGTACAATGCTTATTTTAGCTTTACCGCTATGTTATTTGGAGATTGCGTTAGCAAAACGTTCAAAAACCACAGCAGTCCAAGCGCTGTCTTCGCTGACACGTGATGCAGATGCTTCGCCAAAATGGCGTTTGGTGGGGTGGCTTGCCGTAGTATTTATTCCATTTCTAGCAGGTGCCATGCTTTCAGCCGCTTCGCAATATGTGGCAACTTTTACAGCCAATGGTTTTGCTTATAGCGTTATTTTAGCTGTCCTTGCAGTGATTGCATTTGCATTATCATTTGTACCACGCCAATTTTTAGTGATCTTGACCACTATAGGTGTGATTGCTGCAGTGGTCTTGGCGAATGTTATGGGAACGGCATTGCCAGAATGGAAAATGACTACACTCGAATTTAGTGAGTGGGGCAATGCAACTGTCTTGGCGCTCGTAGCAAGTGGTTTGGGGATGGGCTTATACTGGCAGTCAAGTTTGCCAGCCGTGAAGCAACAAGAGATTGCAAGCAAAACGGTATTTCCAATTTGGATTGCTCAACTCTTGGCAGTGGTTGCCTTTGCTTTTTTCGCAGCAAAAGCACAAGTACCTGCTTTAGCATTGGTTGTGGGTTTAGTCGCTGCTGCAGCATTACTGATTCAGATGGCACGTGAACAATTACAACAACGCCAATTGGCCGTAGTGGTGCAATGGGCGATTTTATTGGTTGCGGTTTTTGTATGGGCACTGAGCACTGTTGTTCCAGTATTTAATATTGCCTTGTTGATTTGGGGCTTAATTATTTGTCTGATTTATGCGATTTTCGCAGGTTGGATTATGAAGATTAGTCATCTACGTAAGTCAATGAACTTCAGTCATGAAACCTTTTATAATATTTGGCGTATTGCCGTACGTATCGTAGTGCCCTTGTCAATAATATTGGCATTGGTGGCTGTGATTGGGCAGTTATTCTAATGACAGCTCAGTTACAAGTATGGGTCGCTTATGCGAGCGTGGAACAGCAGATATTAATTCCGCTGAGCTTTAATCCCGGTATGACGGTTGAAGATGCTATTGTGCAAAGTGGCATTCGAAAACAAGTGGATTTACCCGAAGAATTAACACTAGGAATCTTCGGGGCGCGTGTAAGCGATTCATCTCAGTTACTTGAAGCAGGTGATCGTGTCGAAATCTATCGTGCATTAACCATTAATCCGAAAGATATTCGTCGTAATCGCGCCAAGAAAAATCCCGTTGGCCGTTATTGTCGAGGCAATCGTTTCAAACAATTGTACTTATAAAAAAAACCCCTAAATTTAGGGGTTTATTTTTATCTGAAAGCGACTATAGTGGTGGCGCAGTTAAAATCGCTTCTTTAGAACCTGGTAAGCCAGGTTGAGACTCTGGAATGGTTTCTAAGCCTTCAATTTTTTGAACGATACCGTTTTGGTCAAAGAAGATTTTTAAGTGTTGACCATGTGCAGCAGGAATCTTGGCTTTTTTAGCATATGTTCCTGGGGTATACTTATAAATGTAGTCCCAACGTAACGGATTCATTGGATCGGCAACAGTTGGACTACCTAGCAAAAAGCGAACTTGTTGGTGGCTCATTCCCACTTGAATTTTAGCCGCTTGTGCTTGAGTTAAAGGTGTACCTTGTGGAATATCAACTTTATAAACGCCCAAGGTTGAACAGCCTACGAGCAATGAAGTGACGAATAACGTCAGCATGATTTTTTGCATTTTGCTAAACTATCCCAAATTAATTATGATGCATTTGATCCAAGGATAGATCATACTGCATCTACACTTTGTTGCATATTCCAACTTTAATTTTGTTGAGAGACCTTTTTTCATGCCTATTTCAAATCAAGATTTACGTAAAGCTGGACTTAAAGTTACACTTCCACGAATTAAAATATTGGAATTGCTTGAAAATTCAAGACAACATCACTTAAGCGCAGAAGATATTTATAAGACTTTACTTGAACAGGGTGAAGATGTGGGTTTAGCAACTGTGTATCGCGTGTTAACACAGTTTGAAGCTGCAGGTATTATTCAACGCCATCATTTTGAAAACAATCATTCTGTTTTTGAGATTATGCAAGAAGATCACCATGACCATATTGTGTGTCAAAACTGCAATAAAGTGGTGGAATTTACTAATGATGTGATTGAGCATGAGCAACATCAAGTGGCAGAAAAATTTGGTTTCCAACTTACAGGTCACTCATTAAATCTTTATGGCTATTGTGATGCGCCTGAATGCCAAGAAGCGTATCGTAAAAAATAATCCAATGCGGATGAGAATAAATAAAAAAACAGACTTCATATGAAGTCTGTTTTTTTATTTCCGAAAGCATCATGCAGAATTAATGTTGACCATCAAAGGTAATATTTGAATTTGCACGCAGTAAATGCTCGCCGCCTTCTTCAGACAATTTAATTTGTAGACGCAGGTCGTTCGGTGAATCGGCATGTTTGAGCGCATCTTTATAGCTAATTTGCTTGGCTATATATAGATCATATAAAGCTTGGTCAAAGGTTTGCATACCCAGTTCACGAGAACGCTTCATCAGGTCTTTAATTTCATGCACTTCACCCTTACGGATTAAATCTGAAATTAAAGGTGAGTTGATCAAAATCTCAATGGCTGCACGACGTGAATTACCATCAATAGTTGGAATCAACTGCTGCGCAACCATTGCTTTTAAATTCAAAGACAAGTCCATGAACAGCTGACTATGACGATCCGCTTCAAAGAAGTGAATGATACGGTCGATGGCCTGGTTGGCGTTGTTGGCATGCAGAGTAGCAAAAACCAAGTGACCCGTTTCAGCAAAGGCAATCGCATAGTCCATGGTTTCACGTGAACGAATCTCACCAATCAGAATCACGTCAGGTGCCTGACGTAGCGTATTCTTTAAGGCAACTTCGAAAGAGTCGGTATCAATACCCACTTCACGTTGGGTAATGATACAGCCTCGGTGTTGGTGTACAAATTCAATCGGGTCTTCAATTGTAATGATATGACCTTTGCTATTTTCATTACGATAGCCAATCAAAGATGCCAAAGAGGTTGATTTACCTGTACCCGTTGCACCTACGAAAATGATAATGCCACGCTTGGTCATCGCTAATTCTTTTAAAATCGGCGGTAATTTCAACTCATCCATCGTTGGAATAACGGTTTCGATACGACGCAGAACCATACCTGGCTGGTCACGTTGTTGAAAGGCGCTGACACGAAAACGAGCAGATTTACTGGTATTACTAATGGCAAAGTTACATTCGCGCGTATCGGCAAATTCCTTACGCTGTTTGTCAGACATAATCGAATGTAAGATTTGACCGACAGTCGGGCCCGGTAACTTAGTCGAGCCAATTGGCAAAATTTGCCCATTGATCTTAATCGAGGGTTCAACATCGGCTGTAATAAACAAATCCGATGCTTTTTTCTCCACCATATAATCAAGTAAGCCGTTAAAATCCATAACGATCGCCCCAAAAAATAAAAAAATTACAAGAAAGATTCGGGTTGCTTCGCTGCAGTCCGTGCAGTCTGCGTACTAATAATGCCTTTTGCGACAAGATTTTTTAGGCTTTGATCGAGTGTGGTCATACCGTAGTTGGCACCCGTTTGAATCGCTGAATACATTTGCGCAACTTTGTTTTCACGAATCAAGTTACGGATCGCAGGAATACCAATCATAATTTCATGGGCAGCCACACGACCACCGCCATTTTTCTTGAGTAGGGTTTGTGAAATTACGGCTTGAAGTGATTCGGATAACATGGCACGAACCATATCTTTTTCTTCAGCAGGGAATACGTCAATCACACGGTCAATGGTTTTTGCGGCAGAGGTTGTATGGAGTGTACCGAAGACCAAGTGACCGGTTTCAGCAGCTGTCAGCGCCAAACGAATGGTTTCAAGGTCACGCATCTCACCGACTAAGATAATATCCGGGTCTTCACGCAGTGCGGAACGAAGTGCTTCGTTAAAGCCGTGCGTATCACGGTGTACTTCACGTTGGTTGACCAAGCATTTTTTTGATTCGTGTACAAATTCGATCGGGTCTTCGACCGTTAAAATATGGTCATAACGGTTGTCGTTAATGTAATCGACCATCGCAGCAAGCGTGGTTGATTTACCCGAACCTGTTGGACCGGTCACCAATACGATGCCACGTGGATATTCACAAATATCTTTGAAGATTTGGCCCATGCCAAGATCTTCAATGGTTAGTACTTTTGAAGGAATGGTACGGAATACGGCACCAGCACCACGGTTTTGGTTAAATGCGTTTACACGGAAACGAGCCACACCAGGTACTTCAAATGAAAAGTCAGTTTCTAATTTTTCTTCGTAATCACGACGCTGTTTATCGTTCATGATGTCGTAAACCAATTTGTGCACTTCTTTGTGTTCAAGAGCAGGAAGGTTGATACGACGAACTTCACCATCCACACGAATCATTGGTGGCATACCAGAAGATAAATGTAAATCCGAAGCGTTATTTTTGGCAGCAAAGGCCAATAGTTCTGTAATGTCCATAAAATCCCCGAGATAAAAATTAAATCTTAATTATTTTGATAGAATAATAAGGCTTTCCCACAGCTTAACCAACACTTAGTTGCAGGGCAATGCAAAAAAAGATGAATGAAATGAGAACCCCGTCAATGAATAAACTTCAAGAAGCACGAAATCAAGTCTTGCAGCAAATTGAGCAGGCTTGCCAACTTGCGGGTCGACCACAGCAGTCGGTTGAATTGTTGGCTGTATCTAAGACGCATCCTGCTGAAATGCTAAGAGAAATGTATACAACGGGGCAACGCTCATTTGGTGAAAATTATCTGCAAGAAGCGCTTGAAAAAATTGAGGCTTTGGCAGATTTAGAGATTGATTGGCATTTTATTGGTCATGTACAGCGCAATAAAACCAAACATTTGGCTTCAAACTTTGCTTGGGTGCATGGGGTAGACCGTTTGATTATTGCGGAGCGTTTATCAAGCCAGCGAGAAGCGACGCAAGCACCTTTGAATATTTGCCTACAAGTCAATATTGATGCGCAAGATACGAAGGATGGCTGTCAGCCGAATGAAGTAGCAGGTTTGGTCGCACAGATTTCTACGCTACCGAATTTACGCTTACGTGGACTGATGGTGATTCCTGCTCCAAACAATCCGCAAGCGTTTGCTGATGCCAAAATGCTCTTTGAACACGTCAAAGCACAGCATGCGAAACCTGAAGATTGGGATACATTAAGTATGGGGATGTCAGGCGATATGACTGATGCGATTGCTGCGGGTTCAACGATGGTTCGCGTGGGGACAGCATTGTTTGGCGCACGTGATTATTCAAAATAGGACAGAAGATTCAGCCTGCTTTCAAAAACTAGGCTTATAAAGTGTAAGCACAGCAGATAAATTTTCACAATAGATGAAACCTATGGGTTCAAAGTGAGCCTTTTAATTTGAACTTTCCATTAAAGTTGAGTACAAAATAATCAGGATGTTTTTGATATTGAAGTAATTCACACTTGGACAAATAGGGAAGTTCATGACGGCATATTATCAGTTGATTCAACGCGACGTAGATGCGCAAGGCTGTGTCACGGCACATTACCATTCGACCAATTTAGCACAAGGTGCATGGAATGCACATGAGCAACACATGGCACCAGCTACAGGCATTATTTGTGCTGAATTAGACCGTTTTTCACCACGTCATGATATGCGTATCGGGCGCATTAGCCTCGATATTTTGGGCTTAATTCCTGCTGGCGAGTTTGAAATAATCACGCAAGTGATTCGTCCGGGAAAAACCATTGAACTGATTGAATCTGAAATGCGGGCTCAGGGCAAAACCTGCATTGTGGCACGCACTTGGCGCATGATGACGCAAAATAGCCAGTCCGTGAAAGGTTTGGAGGATGCTGATGTGACTGGGCCAGAAACTGCGCCGATTTGGGACGGTATCCGTCAGTGGCCGGGGGGATATATTCAGTCGATTGAAGCAAGAAGCCATGGGCGCCGTGCAGGTCAAGGCATTGTGTGGCTGAGAACACAGCATGACATGGTTGAAGGTGAGCCGACTGCTGATTTTGTCCGTTTAATGGGCATGGTTGATACCGCCAATGGTATTGTTCCGCGTCAGGATTGGCCATTTGGCTGGGGCTTTCCAAATCTGGATCTACAAATCCATTTGCACCGTTTACCACAGGGACAGTGGTTAGGTCTGGAAACCGTGCAGCAGTATGGAGCGGATGGTGTTGGTTTGAGTAGTTCTGTATTGCATGATGTCCATGGCCCATTTGGGCGTAGTGAACAGATTTTAACGCTACGTCCACTCGGGACGTAATGATCTAGAGAATCAAAAATTATAAAGCCTGCTTTAAGCAGGCTTTTTTTAAGATACGATTTGGATGGTGCTTGCACCTGCTCCGACAGGATTGACTTGAATTTGCACAGGGATTCGTTCGTGCATTTCTTGAATGTGAGAAATTAGCACGACTTTACGCCCTTGGTTTTGTAGCTGATCCAGAGCATTCATCACCATGTGCAGACTTGAAGCGTCTAGCGTACCAAATCCTTCGTCAATAAATAGGCTTTCAATTTTTGTTGTACCTGATGCCATGCTCGCAATGGCTAAGGATAAAGCGAGTGCTGTTAAGAACGACTCACCACCTGAAAGCGAAGAGACAGAGCGAGTTTCGCCATCCATGTCATGATCGATAATGGCTAGACTTAAGGAATTTTCAAGGCGCTTTAAGGTATAGCGCTGTGAAAGTATCGCCAATTGCTGGTTAGCATACTCGATTAAAATATCAAGGTTATATTGCTGCGCCAAATCACGGAACTTCTTGCCCGTTGCATCGCCCATTAAACTCGAAATTTTATTCCAACGATGTTCTTCAGATTGGATCTGTTGAATCTGATCGGCAAATTGTTTTTGTTTGCTGAGGTTAGAAAAATGAACATCTAACTTACTTTTAAGTTGATCTCTAAGTTCTTGCTGTTCTGCAAGGGCTTTAAGATTTAGTGCAATGACACGCTCGATTTGTAAAATTTGTATTTCAGGCTGTGTTTTTAAATGCTGTTTCAACGTTTCTTGAATAGCCTGAATACCTGCTTGAGCATCTGAATAGGCACGTTCTGCATTTAAAACACGCTGTTTAAGCTGCTGTTCTTGTTCATATGAAATTGCACTAAGTTGCGCTAACAGCGTTTCACTAAATTCTGAATTTTGGCTCATCCATTGTTGAAGCGTATTTTCAACATGCCTCATTTGAGTGACTAATTGTGTTTGCTGGGTGAGGTATTCTTTTAAGCGACTTTGACTTGTTTCAAAGGCTTGACGTACTTGATCGAATGTTTGACGAGCCTGATTGAATCTCGTCTGTAACAGTTGTCTGTTTTGGTCAAAATCATTTAACCAATCATGTGGTTTTTCAACTTGTGTTTGGGTCATCTCAAAAATAGTTTGAATCGCAATATCACTATTTTTTTTGCCCTCAATTGTTAAATTTTCAATTAGATTTTGAGCCGTTTGAATTTTTTCCTGACTAAATTTAATTTGTTGCTGATAGTGCTCAAGCTGTTGTGAAGTTTGATTATATTGAGTATTTAACTCGTGGCGTTGCTTTAAGTAATTTTGACGTTGTTGTAGTGTGTGATAAATCTGTTCAGCCGCGCTTAAAGTCGACTGTTCCCATAATTTTTTTTCTACGTCATTCAACACAATGAGAATATGCTGAATATTGATTTCAGCTTGTTGCACACTGGATAAGTGCTGTGTGGTTTGTTGAATTGAAGTTATGAGTGCATGACTTTGTTTTTGAGCATTTTCATGTGAAATTAAGGCATCTTCAGTTTGTTTTTGCGCTTGTTGTGATTCATTGATTCTTGTCTGAATCAGTTGCGCCAAGGCTTCATGCTGATGTGAAAAATCAAAAGAAATATTTAGAATATTTAATTGTTGTTGAAGCGCATTTTTTGCCTGATCAAGTTGTATTTTTAAGGTCGCTAGCTGTTGCGCATTGGCATCCATTAACGCGGTTTGCTGAGTGGAGGTGGTTTGTAATTTTTGCCAAGCTTCGAAAGCCACTTTTTCCAATGCAAGTGCTTGTTGTTCTTGTTGCGTTTGTAGTTTCAGTAATTCATCAGAAAAAGCTTCTTTTTCTGAATAAGGATGATGGGTACTTCCACAGACTAAACACGCTTCGCCATCGACCAAATCTGCACGCAATTTTTCAATATTTTCCGTATTCAGTAAGCGCTGTTGTTGCAACATGTGTTGCAGTTTTTCACGCTCATTTTTCTGCGTTTGATAGGTAAGTTCGGCCGTTTTTAGCTGCGTATGACTTTGTTTAATTTGCTGAGCTAGTGTACGTTTCACCGTCATGAGATTGTTGTTTTCAGCATCAATATTTTGGAAGCTTTGCCATTGTTGCTGAACAACATTGAGCTGATTTAATTTTTGTAAAAGCTGGTCACGTTCGTAACGTAGTGATGAAATTTTCTGATTGAGCGCATCTTCTTGCCCAACTGTTTGCGTTAATTTTTCAAGTTGTTTTTGTTGTGTCTGTAATTGTGTATTGGCTTGTTGCACATTGCCATAATTTTTTTCAAATTGTGCATAACTTTGAATAAATCGTTGAGTCTGTGTGATATGCGCTGAAAGTGCATCATCGAGTGAGGCAAAGTGATTTGAACTTTCTAGCTGTGCCGTGTGTTGAGCAATATTGGTTTGCAGTTGCTCAAGCTGTTCCTTCATCTGTTTTTCATTGTTGATATGCGGAACAAGTTGGTTTTCAATCTCTTTAAAATCACCTTGCGCTTTGCGTAATTGATCTACCAATACAAGACGTTCAGCAATCCGGTCACGCACCAGTTTAATTTTGTCTTGATGTTGAATCTCAAATTGATGCTGTTGTTTTTGTTCTGTATCTATTTTTTCAAAGATGGTTTTTTCAGCATTGAATTGTTGTTCAATCTCTGAAAAATGCTGTTGTGCATGTGTCAATTGCGGCTGTAATTGTGCAATTTCAAGCTTGATATTTTTTTGTTGAATTACACTTGGGCGTATAGATGAAAAGCGTTCAAGTTGTTGCAGTTGTAGCTTTTCAGGCGCAAGTGCATCAAGTTGTTGTTGCTGATTTTGTAGTTGTTGCTGACGTGCTTGCACATCAGTTTCGTATTTTTGCTTTTGTTCATACCACTGTTGATTTTTTTCGAACGCTGATTTTTCTATTTCCAGCTTTTTATATTCTGTAGAAACCGTATTGAATTGATTCGTGGTTGTTATTAGATCTTCATCAGACAATATTTCAATATGTCCTAAAACATTTTCCAGCTCTTTACGCTGATTGGCAATTTGTTTAGTTTTTTCAAAGGCCAATTGACCAATTTTTCCGAAAATACTGGAATTGGTCAGATATTCCAATAGCTCGCCACGTTCATTATCACGCGCTTTTAAAAAAGCGGTCACTTCTGACTGAGCCAGTAAAACAGCACGAGTAAATTGCTCAAAACTGAGTTGAGTAATGCGTAAAATTTGGCTCTCAACCGCTTTAGTTTTATCTGCAACGACACTGCCATCCGTTAAGCATTTCAGTGAACGCTGTACGCTTTGCAATTTGCCATTTGGGTTTTCACGGGCACGTTTAATTTCCCAACGCGCTGAATAGACTTTTTGGTCTTGGGCAACAAAGCTGAGCTCGGCAAAGCCTTGACCTGTGCCACGGCGTAATACGGTTTGCGGTGAGTTGGTTGGCAACTCTGAACCATCGATATCGATCAGTTTACCATCGCTGTCTTTTAAACGTGGCACACGATTAAACAGCGCCAAACACATGGCATCTAAAATGGTTGATTTACCTGCACCAGTTTTGCCAATAATTGCTACTAAGCCTGCACTGGCTAAAGGCTCAGATTCAAAATCAATAAAATGTTCACCCGCTAAAGATGCCAAGTTTTTAATACGTATAGATAAAATTTTCATGGCAATTCCTTAAGCGTTCACATCATCTTCAAGTGATTTTTGTGCTTCATCGACCAAACTTAAAAAATCTTTCATTACGGTGTCATCAGCACCATAGCCTTGTTTTTCCCAAAGGTTTTGGAATAATTTTTCAGGCGTAGGTGGATCAAGGTTGATTGCGGCTTGTTGCTGATTATTTTGATCTGAGTTTAAATAACGGCGGCTGATGCGCACCAACCGATAACGGTTCGGCGCTAAAGCCTCTTCAAACTGCTGTCTTAAATTAGGTGCAGGCGGGGTGTCGGTATGGTATTCAATTTCGACATATTCACGCTGATCAATATCTTCAATTTCACCGCTCGCCAAAGCAGATAATTGTGCCAAAACTTCTGGAATTGTGCCTTTGATGCGATGCAATTGCACACTGCGCGGAATTGCTAAGGACCCCATTTGAAAGCGTGATTCATCTGTTTGAGTTGGATCAATACTGATCTCAAGCACTTGGTGCTTATAATTAATTTCACTAAATGACAGGGGAATCGGTGAGCCGCTATAACGGATATGGGCTTGTCCAACTTTTTGCGGTTTATGCAAATGCCCAAGTGCGACATAGTCAATTACATCATCAAATAGGGCAGTCGAAAGCGCTTCTTCATTGCCAATAATAATCGGGCGCTCTGAGTCCGACGTTTCACCGCCTTGCATGTGGGCATGTGACATTAAAATTAAGGCTTGATCTGAAGTTTTACGTGCTTTGGCTTCCGCAATTAATTGCTGATGCACATAGGTAATAGCGTTTTGGCTATTGGTGGTTTGATCATTGAATCCGGTGATCTCGGCAGCCCGTAAAAAAGGTAAGGTTAGACACCATGCCACAATATTTTTGTGTTCATCATAAATAGGCACGAGTAATCGGTCTAAATCGAGCTGACCTTCAGTATTTTTATGGACCACGCCAACAGCTTTGGCATGGTATTTTTCTAATAATGGCTCAACTTGTTCAATACGGTAACCTGAGTCATGATTGCCTGCGATCATCAGGGTTTGCATGTGCGGGGCACGCACATGCGCATCGGCTAAAAATTGATAGAGCTGTTTTTGCGCTTTGGAAGCTGGGTTGATGACATCAAAAATATCGCCAGCTATCAGCAGGGCATGCGGCTGCTTTTGTTCTATTTGTTCGAGTAACCAATGAAGAAACTGTTCGTGTTCGTAGTCACGTGAGTGGTTATAGAAGAATTGTCCTAAATGCCAATCTGAAGTATGAAAAAAACGAACAGTCATGCAAGCCCCCAAAAATCAAAAAAATTGATTGGGGTCTAAAGTATCACAGATGTTCACATTTTCGAGGGTGATTAATCATTCATACGTCAAACTAAGTCGTTCTCGACAGTTACAAGGTCATCAATCTAAGCTGTTACTGTGCATTTGAATCGACTTGTACGAGGCCAAAGGTATTGTGGTCTGGGTCTAAGAAATAGCCTTGCCAACATTGACCAGGAATCGCAAATTTTTCCATGGCAATTTGACCACCCTGCGCCAAAATTTTCTCAGCGATATGGTCGAAATCTTCAACTTCAAAACTACAGGTAAATGCATTGGTGCCGCAGTGCGTTGGTGGAGTCTGAGCAGGGCGCTCTAAGAGGCCACCATGAATGCCTTGAGTTTCAATACGGAAGTATTGAATCGGTAGCCCTTCAACTGGGATAAATGACCAACCGAAAACCGCAGAATAAAAGGCAACTTCACGCTTTGGATCGGAGCTTTGAATTTCAAAATAGCAGAGCTGGTTCATTGTTATTACTCTTTGTTTGATGGATTGCACATTTCAAATAGCAGAGATTTGAAATTAGGCTAAAAAATACCAAGAACTAGGAATATAAAATGTTGTTCTAATCCTGTATATAGATCAATTGTTGTACAGCAGGTGTATTACCTGCATTTGGGGTAGCAGGAGATGCAACATGCCAAATAATCCTTTTGATGAAGAAAAACTTGCAAATAGTATGGTGTATAAGACTTTATTAGAGTCTACATTAGCCATTCCTTGGTGTATTGATTGGGACAGTAAAACATTCAGCTATATTGGACCGCAAATTGAAAAGTTGCTCGGTTGGAAGCAAAATACTTGGCGCACCGTTCAGGACTGGGCATCACGTATGCATGAGGAAGACCGTGATTTTGTGCTGAATTATTGTGTTTCGCAGTCGATGGCTGGTATAGATCATGAGGCAGATTATCGCGCACTTAAAGAGGATGGTTCATATCTTTGGATACGTGATGTTGTGCATGTCGTGCGTAAACCAAATGGTGATGTAGATTGCCTCGTAGGATTTATGTTTGATATTTCCGAACGTAAAAAACAAGAAGAACAGTTACAAAAATTGCAACGTCAGCTCGAAGAATATTCATATAAAGATGGCTTAACCGGTATTGCCAATCGACGTTTGTTTGATGACTTTTATCAACGCGAATGGTTGAACGCGATACGCACACAAAAGCCACTGAGTTTAATTCTGATCGATTTGGATTATTTTAAACAATACAACGACTTGAATGGTCATGTGATTGGGGATACATGTCTGCGTCAAATTGCGAAAAGTTTGGAATCTTGTTGTACACGACCTCGTGATTTAGTCGCGCGTTTTGGTGGTGAGGAATTTGCTTGGATTTTACCAGAAACCAATGAGGCAGCAGCAGCAGTGATGGCCGATAGAATTATGGAGGCCGTGCGTGCTGCACGATTACCGCATAAAGCTTCAGCGGTGTCTGAACTCGTCACACTCAGCATGGGGGTAAAAACCATTATTCCATCAGATCTAGATAATCGAATGCAATTTTTGGATCAGGTCGATAAAAACCTTTATGTAGCGAAAAGACAGGGGCGTAATCGCTATTGTGCTGCATAACATGGCTTTGCTGTTGTGACTTATTTTAAAGTTGCAGCAAGTTTTTAGTCAGTCGATATTTTATCGGCTGATTTTTTTTGGTGTAGAATATAAAAATTAAATGCTGAATACATAAGGCACAAAATAAAAGACCGACGATTCGAGTGATGATGAAATCGTCGGTCAAAAAATCGATTTTAAATTTAAGTGATGGCTGCTGTTCATACTTAAATTCAAAATGAAACTTATTGCTTTTAAAAAGGTCACCGAAACATTGTGGATGCCGTCCAAATCATCGGTTGCTACAGACCTTGTACCCTATATAACGTAGCTGATTACAGATTGGTTGACATGAAAATGAAAAAAAATGCATTTTTTTTTATACTAGGTGTCAACTTCTTCTTGGGTTAGGGTCATGGTGTCTTTAACACGTTATTTTTTCTTGTTTTTTTTCATTTGTTTAATCATGACCTGTATTTGCGGTGTGATCGCAGCATTATTGCCACAGGGTGTGGGTGGTATTTTAACGGTCGTACCCTATCTGATTGCCATGATCGTGGTGTTATTTCGGTTTTTAAATAAAAATCAGAGAGCACCGACACAGGCAGAACGTAAAAAATTTACCCTAGGTTTTAGCCTGATTTTTTGGTTATATAATTTTGGTTTTGTACTTTTGGGTATCGCAATTTTTTCAAGAAAAGATCCTGAAATTTGGCAAAATTTAATGCTCTATGTTCAACATCCTCAGTTTATGAGTTTAATGGTGATCATGTTATTACTGATGGCTATCCCTTTGTATTTAATCACCTATTGGTTTTATGGTCCGCAAGCACAGCGGATGGCTTCTCAAAAGTTTGGCGCATAAAGCTTGATCATCTGGTGATCTTGTTCTATAGATAACAGTATTATTTCATATAGATAAGAACAAATTATGCATCAGCCCACAGTACTGCTGACGGGTGGCAGCGGTTTTATTGGCACACATCTCATCAAGGCACTTTTAGCTGCGGATTATAAAGTGATTGGGCTCAGTCGTAAGGCTGGGCGTATTTCTAAATCACCACATTTAACTTGGGTACAGCAGCTCGATCAAATTCCTCATGACAGAATTGATTATGTGATTAATCTTGCAGGTGAAAGTATCGGCAAAGGGCGCTGGACAGAGACGCGTAAACAGCAATTATTAGAAAGTCGAGTCAAAACCACGGAAGCGCTGTATCAATATTTACGAAAACGTAAAATTTTTCCGAAATGCATTATTTCAGGTTCGGCTGTTGGCTATTATGGTATTGATATTGAAGAACAATGGACAAAGGTGTGCGATGAAAATGCTGCACCACAAGCCATTTTTATGTCAGAGCTATGCCAAAGTTGGGAGCAAGTCACACGCCAATTTCCTGAACAAAATACCATTATCACACGACTAGGTGTGGTCTTGGCTGAAGGTGGCGGAATCTTACCGCAAATGCTGCGACCGATTCAGCTCAATTTGGTCAACAAAATAGGTTCCGGTCGGCAGCCTTTTGTGTGGATACATATACAAGATGTGATCCGAAGTATGCTGTTTTTAATGAAACAAGCAAAGAAAAAACATGCATTGCTTGAACCCACGCCAATCGATCCGCATATTTTCAATTTGGTTGCGCCTGAAAAAACGACGCAGGCTCAGTTTGCGCAGATTGCAGCACGTCAATTAGCCAAAAAGCCGTGGCTCAATGTGCCTGCAACTATCTTTAAAATTTTATTGGGTGAGCAATCGCAATTAATTTTAAATGGTCAATTGGTTCAGCCAGCCGCATTATTACAGCAAGGCTTTGAGTTTAAATTTCCGACGTTAAAAGAAGCCTTGCAGGATTTATTGGCTTAGTTGAATTTGACGGATTGACCATTATTCGACACTTAATAATGCATCTTGAAACAGGCGAGTCGGACTATAGTGGTCTGCATTGAATGAAGGTGTTTCCCCAGTCATCAGTTCAGCCAATAACTGAGCTGAAGCAGGTCCCATGCATAAACCATTTCTAAAATGCCCAAAGTTTGCCCATAGATTGTCGAAATTTGGCATCTGCCCAATATACGGAATCCCTTCAGGGGAAGATGGACGCAGGCCAGCCCAAGATTTCACAATCGGAAAGTTGGCAAGCTCTGGTACCATGTCAAAGCAGGATTTTTGAATATGCTGCAAGGTTGCATCTGTGGTCTGAGTATCAAAGCCACATTGGCGCATACTTGAGCCGCAAACCACATGACCGTCTTGGCGTGGAATCAAGTACATGACTTTATTCATGCACATGGTCGGCAACCAGTTCTGCGGGGTTTTAAAGAGAAGCATTTGTCCCTGTACGGGTTGTACGGGTATCTCAATGTCCAGTTGTTCACTCCACGCGGCTGACCAAGCGCCCGTGGCAATAACGAATTGATCTGCTGTATGTTGTGTACCATCTGCGGTGGTGATGGACTGGATACGATTGTCCGTACGGTTTAATTGGTGGATCAGACAATGTTCATAAATCTGAACTTTGGGATGCTGCTGTAAATAAGCCGTTAATGACTGCAAAAGTCGTGGATTACGGATGTTGGCTAATTGCGAAAAATAAATTCCATGTGCAAAGCGTGCTGAAATGTGAGGATTAATCTGCTCAATTTGATCGGATTGTAAATAATCAGCGTGTTGCATTGGGTCTTGGTGCAAACGGGAATAATCTAAGCCAATTTCAAAATCATCTTCATCAAAAATCAACATGCCAGTTTCATGAATTTCAAAATCAATCCCAGTCATAGGTTTTAATTTTTCATTCCATTTTTGGTAGCTCTGCTTGCCATAACGTGCGAGCGCATTGACTTCATTGGGATATCGCCAAGGATACATCGGGGAGAGGATGCCACCACCAGCCCATGATGCGGCAGAACCTGTGCGTTGTTGGTCGAAAATCGTCACCGTACAACCGCGTTCAACCAGTTCTAATGCGCTGAGTAAACCACTAATACCCGCCCCAATAATGGCAATATTCATGTTCTTTTAACCGATGAATGTATGAGTTTGATCTTAACTTCAGCAACGCCGAAGTTTTTCTTCCAAGACTGTTTTTTAAATTTTACAGATATAAAAAAAGCCTTCCTGAACGTTACCATTTCAGGAAGGCTTTGCAGGTTATTTCATGTCTTTCAACATGAGTGCTGCATCTTCAGCAAAGTAAGTCCAGATCCCATCTGCACCTGCACGGCGGCAGCTCATAAGCGATTCGATAATCACGTTTTCAGACAGCCAACCATTTTGAATGGCACCTGCCAACATGGCGTATTCGCCACTCACTTGATAGACAAATGTTGGAACACCGAAATTATCTTTGACTTCACGGACGATATCTAAATACGGCATACCCGGTTTTACAATCACCATGTCGGCGCCTTCTTGGATATCCAGTGCGATTTCATGTAAAGCTTCTGCACGGTTACCGATGTCCATTTGATAGTTATATTTATTGCCACCTTTGAGGTTGCTTGAAGAACCTACCGCATCACGGAATGGCCCGTAAAAGCTAGACGCATATTTTGCAGAATAAGCCATGATGTTGGTATAGATATGGCCATTGGCTTCAAGGGCTTGGCGAATTGCACCGATACGACCATCCATCATGTCACTTGGTGCAACCACATCTGCACCCGCTTCGGCATGGCTGAGCGCTTGTTTAATTAAGCATTCAACGGTTTCATCATTCAGTACATAGCCGGTATCATCAATGATACCGTCTTGACCATGTGTGGTGTATGGGTCGAGAGCACCATCAGTGATGAGAACCATTTCTGGTAGTTCTTTTTTTAATAAGCGGATGGTGCTTTGGACTAAGCCATCTTCATGCCAAGCTGCTTCAGCCGTTAAGCTTTTATCTTCCTGTGGTGTAACTGGGAACAAAGCTAATTTTGAAACACCCAATTCGAGTAAACGTTCTGCCTTTCTTAGTAACAAGTCAGCAGATAGACGCTGTACGTTTGGCATGCTTGGAATGTCTTGAGTTTGTTGCTGGCCTGGCAACACAAATACTGGATAAATGAGATGATCAGTCGTCAGTTGAGTTTCACGCACCATGGCACGAAGCTGGTCATTTTTACGAATGCGACGCATGCGGGTAGCAGGAAAAGCTGGACGATTGAACGTATAGGTCATAACAATCTCATTGATCAGTATTAAACTTTGACTATTGTAGACGCATAATGAGGGTTTGGCGCACCCCGTATTATTTTTTTATTCAATGACAGCGATTCGAGTAGGCTATGACAGATGTAAATAAGAGTTGGACCGGTAATATTGACCTAAACTCGAAGATTGAAATCGATACTTTATTAAATAACATTGCTCAAGCATTTAACAGCTCCCCATTTTTTGTACACAATGCAATGAAAATGACGGTGATTGATGGTCAGATCGAAGCACGTGTCGACATGGCCAGTATTCTAATTGGAAATGTCGCATTCCAAATTTTACATGGTGGCGTCGCGGCAACTCTACTCGACAGTATCGGTGGTATTTCTGCGATGGCAGAGCTATATAAAAAAGCGTCTGTGGAAGATATGGCTGAAACCAGCAAAAAGGTGTCTCGCTTAGCTACAGTCGATATGCGTGTGGATTATTTGGCGCCGGGACGTGGACAGTATTTCGTTGCACGAGCTGAAACCTTACGTTTAGGTCGTAAGGGTTGCACCATGCGTATGACCATGGTTAATGATGAAGGTAAAGCGATTGCAACAGCGATTGCATCGTATGCTTATTAAGCCATTTTTAAGTTAACACATTCAAAATGATGAAAAAATAAAGTCCAGTATTGGCCGCAGGGCATGATTTTATCCTGTTGCCAACGAAAAAAAGACTGACGAGTTACATTTTCTATTCTCAGAATATGATTTTTTAGCTTTAAAATGCCGGAAAATTGAAGAAGATAGACTTTCTCACGACACCATTATCTGACAGCAAAGTCGACATGCTTTGCAAAGCTCATGATGCCATGACCAAGTCTGCTAGATTTAGGACAAATCTATGACAGATACCGTTAGTAACCTGCCAGAAACTCCATCTACAGAGCAGCCCACCGATCAGGAACTAAAAGCACGCAGAAAAAAAAGCCTTGGTATAGTGGCTGTATTGATCGTGATTGCTTTGGTGATGTATTTGATTTGGTCAATATTTCTAAATCATTCCGTCAGTACCGATAATGCTTATGTCGGTGCAGAAACAGCGTCGATTACCTCAATGGTCACGGGGCAAGTGGCAGAGGTTTTGGTGAGTGATACGCAGCAAGTAAAAAAAGGCGATGTGCTCGTCCGTATTGATGCTCGCGATGCTGAAATTGCCTTAGCTCAGGCACAGGCTGAATTGCTCAAGGCGAAACGCCAATACAAACAAACTGCGGCGAATAGTAGTTCTTTAAACTCACAAATTTTTGTAAGTGATGATGCAATTCAAAGTGCAAGCGCACAAGTCGCCAAGGCACAAGCCGATCTGAATAAAGCTCAAGATGAATTACAACGTCGTCAACAATTGGCAGCTTCAGGTGCGATTTCTAAAGAAGAATTAAGCACAGCGCAAAGTGCTGTGAATACGGCTAAAGCCAGTTTTGATGTGGCTCAAGCAGGACTCGCTCAAGCCAAATCTAGTCAAAAAGCGGCACAAAGTAATAAAGCGGCGAATGATGCATTAATTCAAGACAGCAATGAAAACTCAACCCCAGATGTTTTAGTTGCGCAAGCACGTTTACAACAAGCCCAGTTGGACTTAGAACGTACACAAATCAAAGCACCCTTTGATGGTGTGGTGACACGTCGCAATATTCAAGTTGGGCAACGCATTGCACCGGGAACGTCATTAATGATGGTAGTTCCAGTCTCTCAGTTATATGTCGATGCTAACTTTAAAGAAAGTCAATTGGCAGGGGTACAAGCGGGTCAAAAAGTTGAACTGACGTCTGATCTGTATGGCGATAAAGTTAAATTTAATGGCACAGTGACTGGTTTTTCTGGTGGCACAGGCTCAGCATTTGCCTTGATTCCGGCACAAAATGCCACAGGAAACTGGATTAAAGTGGTTCAGCGTTTACCTGTGAGGATTCGTTTGGATCCAAAAGAGTTGGCAGAACATCCACTCCGTGTGGGGCTGTCTATGGAAGCGACGATTGATCTGAAATCGAAGTAATTGCCTATGAATCAGCAAATACAAATGACTGACCTGAAAGGTGGTCGTCTGATTCTCGCTGCCTTGGTCTTGGCATTGGCGAACTTTATGGTTGTGCTCGACATGACCATTGCCAATGTATCTGTGCCGCATATTACTGGTAGCCTTGCAGTATCGGCATCCCAAGGGACATGGGTCATTACCTCTTATGCTGTGGCCGAGGCGATTTGTGTGCCATTGACCGGTTGGCTCGCTGGGCGCTTTGGTTCTGTACGGGTTTTTGTGATCAGCCTGTTTGGCTTTACTGTATTTTCGATACTGTGTGGTTTATCGACCAGTTTGGAAATGTTGGTGTTTTGCCGAATTGGACAAGGTTTGTTTGGTGGTCCGATTATGCCACTGAGCCAAACGTTGTTAATGCGCATTTTCCCTCCTGAAAAGCAATCCCAAGCCATGGGGATGTGGGCGATGACTACCGTCGTTGGTCCTATTTTAGGTCCAATTTTGGGTGGTACGATCAGTGATAATTTATCTTGGCATTGGATTTTCTTTATCAATATTCCTGTCGGAATAGGTTGTGCAATCGCAGCGATGCGCTTACTGAAAACGGCTGAAACTCCAACACAGAAATTGAAAATAGACCGCGGTGGCTTGCTGCTGTTGGTGTTATGGATCGGTGCCTTGCAATTGATGTTGGACTTGGGCCATGAACGAGATTGGTTTAATCATCCATTTATCGTGGTGCTGGCACTGACGGCATTTGTTGGGCTGATCGTTTTTACGATTTGGGAGCTGACTGAACGGCATCCGGTGGTAAATATACTGCTGTTTAAGTACAGAAGTTTTACCATTTCGGTCTTGGCTTTGGCCTTTGGTTTTGGTGCCTTTTTTGGCAGTATTGTCCTGATTCCGCAGTGGTTACAGATCAACTTGGGCTATACCGCAACGTGGGCAGGCTATCTCACTGCAACGATGGGCGTCGGTAGTCTGACCATGTCGCCAATTGTTGCGAAGCTTGCAACCAAATACGATCAACGTGCTTTAGCGAGTTTTGGTTTAAGTATCTTGGGCGGTGTAACTCTTATGCGCGCCTTTTGGACCACGGATGCAGACTTTATGGCTTTGGCTTTACCGCAAATATTACAAGGTTTTGCCGTTCCATTTTTCTTTATTCCTTTGTCCAATATGGCCTTGGCATCGGTACTGCCACAAGACATGGCATCTGCGGCAGGTTTGATGAACTTCTTAAGAACCATGGCTGGGGCTATTGGCGCATCGATTGCTGTTACCATTTGGGATGATCAAACCAAAGTCGCACGCAGTGAAATGGTCAGTAATTTACATGCTACTGAGGTACAAAATACCTTGGTGAATCATGGAATGAGTTCAGAAGCTGCTTTGGGATATATCTCCAGTTTGGTGGATAAAGAAGCCTTAACGCTTTCAGCCAATCATGTGTTTTTAGTACTGGCGGGTATATTTATATTCGCTGCATTGATCATTTGGCTCTGTCCACGACCTAAAGCAGGTGTGGGTGGTGGTCATGCACACTAAATAACATCAAGCATAAAAAAACCGCTCATTCGAGCGGTTTTTTATTGCATACGGTGTTGATTGAAAAAAATCAAAGGTCCGAGCGCGCCCGTTTGAGTGCAGACTGCCACTGAGCCAAATGAAATTCACGTTGATCAGCATTCATTTTTGGTTCAAAAGCACGTTCTAATTGCCATGATGCAGCAATTTCATCAAGATTTGAAAACACACCCGCTTTGAGTCCGGCCATTGCGGCAGCGCCCCATGCAGTTGATTCTAAAAGTTTAGGACGCAGTACAGGCACATTTAAGATATCGGCCTGAAATTGCATCAGCATATCATTGCTACTGGCACCGCCATCGACCCGGAGTTCTTTAAGTGGACTAGACAGGTCTGACTGCATGGCAGTCAATACATCCGACACTTGAAAGGCAATGGCCTCTAAGGCGGCACGAGCTATGTGGGATTTATTTGTACCACGTGACATTCCACAGAGGAGGGCGCGGGCATCACTATCCCAATGCGGAGCACCTAGCCCAGTAAAGGCTGGAACCAAAACCACGCCATCGGTATGTTCCACTTGGCACGCGAGTTTTTCAACATCACTGCTTTTTTGAATAATCCCTAAACCGTCTCTTAGCCATTGCACAATGGCACCCGCCATAAAGACACTGCCTTCGAGTGCATAATGGGTTTGGTTTTGTGCTTTCCACGCCAATGTCGAGAGTAGTTTATTTTGACTATATTGAACTTCAGTGCCGGTATTAAACAACATGAAACAGCCTGTACCGTAGGTATTTTTGGCTGTACCGGCTTCAAAACAAGATTGACCAAATAGCGCAGATTGTTGATCACCTAAAATGCCGGTAATGGGAATGTTTGCGCCAAGTAAACCTGTAGCGGTATCTGCAATATATTCATCTGAACTGATGATTTTAGGAAGGACCGAAAGGGGAATATCAAATAATTCTAAGAGTTCTTCATCCCAAGCTTGTTGCTGCAAGTTCATTAGCATGGTTCGTGAGGCGTTGCTGGCTTCAATCACATGCTCTGCACCTTGCGTCAGATTCCACACCAACCAACTATCAATTGTGCCGAAAGCCACATGACCTTGCTCAGCGAGTTCACGTAGACCTTGAGTGTGTTCTAATAACCAGACCAATTTCCCAGCACTAAAATAGGGGTCGATACGTAAACCGGTCTTTTTGTGAATGAGGTCATTGAGGTTTTGTTGAGTTAGTTGCCCACACCACTCGGTTGCACGGCGGTCTTGCCAAACAATTGCAGGAGCAAGTGGTTGACCTGTGCGTTTATCCCAAACCACAGTGGTCTCACGCTGATTGGTCAGTCCAATGGCTTTGATGTCTTTGGCAAGGATACGAGCAGAAGCGAGTGCTTGTTGCACGACGGCAATTTGGGTACTCCAAATTTCTTGAGCATCTTGCTCCACCCAGCCCGAATGTGGGGTTTGAATGTGGGTTTCCCGTTGAGCTGTAGCTTGAACTTGTCCATGTTCGTTAAAAATGATCGCACGACTTGAAGTCGTTCCTTGATCGAGTGCCAATAAATAGCTCATATATTTTTCTTTTGCGGTCTTGAAAAATAAAATATTAACGCAATTATGTAATTAAGCGCAGATCAATGTGTAATTGTTTCGAAATTGCATCGCAATTTTTTGCAGTTATGCTATGATGACGCTACTTTGGGGATGTTTCTGGCTTCGACGCTGGTGATGAAACTCATAGATGCATGTCGAGAGCGCATTTTCTCTCGTAAATCAAATTTGCATATTTTAGTCGCAAACGACGAAACTTACGCTCTAGCTGCCTAAGGGCAGCTTGTCCGCATCCCTGAATACTTGTGGTTAGGGGTCCCGACTGAAGCGAACGCACACAAGTCCGTATAAGATCAAGCCTTGGGGTCTTATACTAAATCTTAAAGGATCGCGATTTGTACCCTGTTCGTCGGGTCACAAAGAGCTAAATCAATAGACGATATCTAAGCATGTAGTATTCTCGAGCGTAGTGCTGGCGGACGCGGGTTCAACTCCCGCCATCTCCACCAAAATTCAAAAAAGTCGAACCTTCGGGTTCGGCTTTTTTTATGATTAATTAAAAACATTTTTTGGTACAACAATGACTCAAGTCCAGCTTCAAGAACTGCAAAAACAACTCTGGAATATTGCCAATACTTTGCGCGGTAAAATGGGGGCAGATGAATTCCGTGATTACATTTTGGGCTTGATCTTCTATAAATATTTGTCTGAAAAAATTCAAAATAATGCCAACGAAATTTTGGCGCCGGATCAAATTAAGTTTACAGAATTGGTCGAAGATACTGAAAATAATCATGCATATTTGAGTGCTGTGCGTGAAGAATGTCTTGCCAGTATGGGCTATTTCTTAGCGCCACAAGAATTGTTCCACAGTATGGCAACATTGGCTCGAGCAAAAAAATACATTTTGGATGATGTAATTAAAACCCTTAAGGCAATTGAGCAAAGTACGCTGCGTACAGATGCGGCAGATGATTTTTCGCATTTGTTTGAAGACATGGATTTAAGTTCGACCAAGTTAGGTAATACGCCAGATGACCGCAATGAGCTGATTAGCCGTGTGATCGTACATTTAGACGATATTAATTTTGATCTATCGAATACTGAGTCTGATATTTTAGGCGATGCTTATGAGTTTCTCATTGGTGAATTTGCTTCAGGTGCTGGTAAAAAAGCAGGTGAGTTTTATACACCGCAAATGGTTTCGACTTTGCTTGCAAAACTTGTCACCTTAGGTAAAGAACGTCTACGCAGTGTATATGACCCGACTTGTGGTTCAGGATCTTTATTGCTACGTGTAAAGCGTGAAGTCGGCGATGTGGATGCGATTTATGGTCAAGAAATGAACCGTACGACCTATAACTTGGCGCGCATGAACATGATTTTGCATGATGTGCATTACTCAAAGTTTGAAATTAAGCAGGAAGATACTTTAAAACGTCCACAGCATATGGAACTGAAATTTGATGCGATTGTAGCGAATCCACCATTTTCGGCAAAGTGGTCTGCGAGTGAGTCATACTTAAGCGATCCGCGTTTCCGTGATTTTGGCAAATTAGCTCCAAGTTCTAAGGCCGATATGGCGTTTTTACAGCACATGCTTTATCAGTTAGATGAAAATGGGACTTTGGCGATTGTACTGCCGCATGGGGTTTTGTTCCGTGGTTCGAGTGAAGGGCATATTCGTAAGCATCTAATTGAAAAGTTAAATGTGATTGATACGATTATTGGTTTGCCTGCCAATATTTTCTATGGCACGACTATTCCGACTTGTGTGTTGGTGTTGAAGAAAAACCGTGAGCATAGCGACAATATTTTATTTATTGATGCGAGTAACGAGTTTGATAAGCAAAAGAATCAAAACAAGCTTTTGCCAGAGCATTTAGATAATATTGTTGGTGCATTTGAAAACCGTCAAAATATTGAAAAATATGCATACGTAGCGAGTCTGCAAGAAGTTGCTGACAATGATTACAATTTGAATATTCCTCGTTATGTCGATACTTTTGAAGCAGAAGAAGAAATTGATTTAGATGCAATAGCGAAACAGCTTCAAGCCTTAGAAGTTGAAAGTCAAAAGACTGATGTGGTGATTGCAGGTTTTTGTAAAGAGTTAGGGATTGATTCTCCGTTTGCGGAGGTGAAGTAATGGCTTCGCCTAAGTTACGATTTAAAGAGTTTGATGGGGGGTGGGATAGTCTAAAAATTAAAGACCTCGTTAATTCTTTAGATGCAGGAGTATCTGTAAACTCTGAAGATATTAAACCTGAAAATGATCAATATTCTGTTTTGAAAACAAGTTGTATTTCTTCAGGATATTTTGATGAAACTGAAAGAAAGCGAGTTCTTCAGCACAATGAAATTGAGAGATTAAAAGAGCCTGTATTAGATGCTTCAATATTGATGAGTCGTATGAATACACCGCTTTTAGTTGGTATGAATGCCTATGTATTAAAGGCTCCAGCTAAAACATTTTTACCAGATCGACTATGGCAATTAAAGATTATTGAAGATAAAACAGTCACGCGTTGGCTGGCATTTTATTTAGGATCTGACCAAGGCTTAAATCAGATAAGAGATTTAGCATCGGGCACAAGTAATAGCATGAAGAATATTACTAAGCCTGATGTGATGAATCTTGATTTATTTGTTCCATCCAAAGAAGAACAAACCAAAATCGCTTCTTTTCTTTCAGCAGTGGATGAAAAGATTAGCGAACTGACGCAAAAACATGAACTGCTGAGCCAATATAAACAGGGCATGATGCAAAAGCTATTTAGTCAGCAGATTCGTTTTAAAGCGGATGATGGGAGTGAGTTTGGGGAGTGGGCATATGGTAATTTGGGTGATATCACTGCAATCCAAGGTGGTTATGCATTTAAAAGTAATAGTTTTGGGAAAGGAACTACAAAAGTAGTAAGAATTGGGGATATTCGAAACAACATATTTTTAGATTACTTTAATGGTGTATATTCTGACGAAATTCCAGATGTACGTTACTTAGTTTCAAAAGATGCTATTGTCATGGCTTTATCTGGTGCTACTTTTGGCAAGTTAGGTAAGGTAGTAACAGGATCAGCATATCTTAATCAACGAGTAGCAACTTTTAAGGTAAATGAAAAAACTACTAATGAATACGTTTACCAAGTAATGCTTTCTAAAGATTTTTTTAATTATATTCAGTCAATTCCTTCAGCTAGTGCTCAACCTAATATCTCTAATCAAGATGTAATCAATTTTGAAATGCTTATACCTTGCTTAGAAGAACAAAACAAAATCGCTAATTTCCTATCAGCCATTGATCAAAAAATTGAAGTGGTTGCACAGCAAATTGAACAAGCTAAACAGTGGAAAAGGGGTTTGTTACAGCAGATGTTTGTGTGAGTGTTTATAGGGTTTCATAAAATTCCTGCATTTATTCAAATGTGGGAATTTTTTTATTTAAGAAAGTACTGAAGGATTCCTAAAAGAAAAAACAGTGATCTGTATCATCAGTTTAGATGTTTATTTGATGAATTTAAAAGATTGAAAAATATAATAAATCTATTAGAATCAAAAGATATACATACCAATAGTTAAAAACTGAGCAGTATTATAAATGTCGACCCAAAAAGAACTTGAACTCGAAAACCAATTTATAGCGCACTTAACAACTTTAGGGTACGAACGTGTTCAGTACAGAAACGAAACAGCCTTACTTCTAAATCTAAAAAAACAGATAGAAAAATTTAACGCATTGACTGCACCACTCACACATGAGCAATGGGAACAGGTGTGGAATTACCTGAGCAGTGAACATACGATTTTCGGCAAAGCCAAACTATTGCGTGGTTCATACCAGCTTAAACATGATGACGGTACGACCCAAACACTGCGATTTTTAAGTGATGATGCAGAAAAAAATATTTTTCAAGTGACTAACCAAGTGACGGTTCAATACGGTGAGAGTGGTACAGAAACCAGCCGTTTTGATGTCACGCTATTGATCAACGGCTTTCCGTTGGTACAAGTTGAACTTAAGCGTAGTGGCGTAGAAATCGCACAAGCGTTTCACCAAGTGCATAACTACAGTAAAGACGCCTATACATCTGGAAAAGGTTTGTTTGGATACATACAGCTGTTTGTCATTAGCAACAGCGTAAATTGCTTATATTATTCACACGGTACGCCACTGTTTGATTTCACATTTCCGTGGGCCGATGAAAACAACAAAGCAATTAATGATTTGAGTAAATTTACCGAAGCATTTTTAAACGCCGCACATATTACGAAAATGATCAGTAAATACATCGTTCAGCATCAAACCAATGAATGCTTAATGGTGCTACGACCTTATCAAGTCTATGCAGTTGAAAACATGATTCAGCATGTAAAAACCTCAACCGATCATGCCTATATTTGGCATACAACGGGTTCGGGTAAAACACTCACGGCATTTAAAGCCAGTGAAATCATGCGTCAGTTGCCAGAAATAGAAAAAGTAATTTTTGTTGTGGACCGCAAAGACCTAGATAATCAAACCACTAAAGAGTTCAATGCCTTTGTTCCCGACTGCGTAGACCAAACAACCAACACCAAAACATTGGTTGAGCAGCTTATCGGTAAACGGCTGAACTCACGAAAAAATGAAAGCAATTTACTCACAGATAAATTGGTCGTGACAACCATTCAAAAGCTGAATAACGCAATTACACTCCCTAAATTCAGAGAATTGATCGCTGATTTGGCAGATAAAAAAGTCGTATTTATTTTTGATGAATGCCACCGCAGTCAATTTGGTGATACTCACCAAAATATCAAACGCTTCTTTAAACAGGCGCAAATGTTCGGTTTTACAGGCACGCCTATTTTTCCTGTGAACTGTCAAAGCATTGGTGGTGTGAAATACACTACAGAATATCTATTCCCTAAACGACTGCATAAATATGTGATTGTCGATGCGATAGCAGATAAAAATGTTTTACCATTTCAAATTGATTACGTAGGACAATTTACCGCTCATCAGGTGAATGCAGGTGATGAAAAAATACAAGGCATCGATACTAAAGAACTGTATGACAACCCTGAGCGCTTAGAAAAAATTGTACGTTATATTTTAAAAAATCATGACAAAAAAACGGCAAAACGCGAATTTTGTTCAATGTTTTGTGTCAGCTCAGTAGATGTCCTACTTCAATATTATGAAATATTTACCAGAGTCCAAGCAGAGTTGGTTGCAGAAGCTAACGAGAAGAAAGAGGTTTATAGCCCTTTAGTGATTGGTACGATCTTTTCTTTTGGCGCGCAGGACACGACAAACGACGCCAATGACTCCACAACAGGTACGATTTCTGAAGAAGAACTTGAACAGCCGAGTCAAGTTGATATGGGGCGTAAAGCGCAACTTGAACGGATCATTGCAGAATTTAATACGCGCCATCTGACTAGCTATAACTGTGACGAAGGATTTTATGAATATTATAAAAATCTAGGTGATCGCGTTAAGTACTTCAAAGTCCCTAAACCACCTAAAGAAGTTGGGGAGTTGAAAGGTCCGCCAATTGATTTGCTGTTGGTGGTGAATATGTTCCTGACAGGGTTTGACTCATTGCCACTTAATACGATTTATGTCGACAAGAACTTAAAATATCACGGTTTAATTCAGGCTTTTTCGCGTACAAACCGTATTTATAAGCCAACAAAAGCTTTTGGCAATGTCGTGTGTTTTAGAAATTTAAAGCAGGCAACAGATAAAGCTCTTTCTACTTTTGCAGACGACCAAAATTTTGAGCAAGTGATTGTGCCACCGTTGGATCAACAATTAGCAGAATTTAATAAGTGTGTTAGTGAATTAAGAAAAATAACACCTGAGTGTCAGTCAGTAGATGATCTAAAACTCGAAAGTCAGCAGTTGCAGTTTATTCAAGCTTTTCGTGATGTGATTCGTCTACATTCACAACTGAAAATGTATACAGACTTTGATGTTGATAACGCAGTTATAGTGCCGCAAGAACTTGAAGACTATAAATCTAAATATAAAGATTTATATGACAGAATAAATAAAGGTACAGCAGTTGAAAAAGATTCAGTGCTACGTGACGTGAATTTTGCTTTAGATTTTATTATTAGTGATTATGTAAATCAGGATTATATTTATACATTATTAAATATGATTGCTGCTGCGCCACCATCCTCGATTCAAAGGGCTAAACAGCAGCAACAACTCCAATCTTTAATCAGTAATGACCGAAAAATGTATAAAAAAATGGATTTGATTCAGAAGTTTATTGATGAACAAATGCCACGAATGCTGAATGGTCAAAGTGTTCAAGATGCATTTAAGCAGTTTTGGGATGCAGAAAAACAGCAAGCCTACGATGTTTTTTGTAAAGATGAAAATCTTGTGATGGATGAGTTTAAAAAAGTGGTTAAACGATTTGATTTTACTGAACGTTTTCCGCACGCACATGAAATTCGTCCATTGCCAAAAAACAAGCCTTCAGCACTGGTGAGTAAAGTCTATTTTGAGGGATTGCATCAGAAAACCAATGCGATTTTAGAAAAATATGATTTACGGATTTAAACGTTAAGCTAAGTTATGAAAAATATTTGCTTAAAAGGAGGATTCTTTTTTTATGGAATTTAAGAACCTTATCCTGTTTATTCAATAATTGTATGATTAAATTTCTTAGAATAAATATGATTTAAAAACAAATCACAAAGTGAGGCGAAAATTAAATTTCGCGCCAAACTTCATTCTTATCTTTCAATGAAATCACAAAGTTAAATTTGTCATCATTACTTACCAAAAGGCCTTCTGGCGTTTGCATAATCACTTTTAGAACGGTACCAGTTTCAAAAACCAAAGGACTGCAATTTTCTTTATTTAATGTAATTGGTTTGAGTAATTCAACAATTGCACTTTCCATTTTACTTCCCCAAGCATAGGTTGTTAATTGAACTTAGCATATTATTGGTGAAGAAACATGTTTTGTAAATGACGTGAGCTACATCGCAGAAAATATTTTAGAGAATTCCATAACTTAAGTTTAAATAATGGTTAAATAATTTATGGATTTTAATTTGTTGATATCAAAGAAAATTTATAAAATTACAAATTTTTTAAGTGTATCTGTATGCTTAAGATGCATTTTTAGTTCCACAAACAATGACCAAATCATCAATATGGCTTGATCAATAAAGGAATTTAAGGCAATTTTCAGTTTTCATGCTTAAGCTAACAGAATGATGTGTCGTCTTGTATTTGATTGTTAAATTTCAGATTAAACAGCGTTAAATATTCAATCTGAACAAGAAAATTAATGAAATAAAACTTATCATCAGCAACTCAAACTAAAAACAAAGATTCAGGGAAATGTAGGACCAATGTTTAAATCGTTTTTTCCAAACCCAAAATGGTTTTTTGGATCATTCCTTATATGGTTCATAATTAATATCGCCTTATGGTATAGCGGTGGTCATAGTTGGGGTACGATGTTCGGTTTACCTGCAAATTATCATCAAGCAGAACTGCCTATTGGTGTTAGCCGATTTTGGAGTCCCAAATTTTTATGGTTCTATGTTTGGTTTTTTGTAGCAACGGCGTTTTTTGCAGCCTTTTGGAAGATCAAATCAGATAATCCTTGGCAGCGATGGTCAGTGTGGGGAACCGCACTTATCCTGTTTAATGTTTGGTTTAGTGTGGAATGTAATGTCGTGATCAATGCTTGGTATAACCCATTCTATGACCTGATCCAGAAGATGCTTTCAGGTGGTGGGGGCGAAGTGACGATGCTATATTCTGAGATACTGACTTTTCTCTATGTGGCCATGGTGTATGTCACACTGGCTGTATTGAACCTGTTTTTCGTCAGTCATTATGTTTTTCGTTGGCGTACTGCAATGAATAACTTTTATACTGCGCATTGGGAAAAACTGAGAACCATCGAAGGTGCCTCACAGCGTATTCAAGAAGATACGATGCGCTTTGCAAAAACCACAGAAGGACTTGGGGTTAGTTTAGTTGAATCGGTGATGACCTTAATTGCATTTCTACCTGTGCTGCTAACTTTATCAACACATGTAAAGAAATTACCTGTCGTGGGAGAAATCGCCTATGCATTGGTTTGGGCGGCAGTCCTTTGGGCGGTTTTAGGGACGGTTATTTTAATGCTGGTGGGTTATAAACTACCCGGTTTGGAGTTTAATAATCAAAAAGTAGAAGCGGCATATCGTAAAGAGTTAGTTTATGGTGAAGATCATGCAGATCGAGCAGACCCTTTCACATTACAAGAATTATTTACTAAAGTTCGTTTTAATTATTTTAGACTGTATTTCCACTACGCTTATTTCAATCTGGTTCGTATTTGGTATATGCAGCTTGATAATATTTATGGGTTCTTTGTATTGTTTCCAAGTATTGCAGCGGGAACAATCACGCTCGGTATATTAATGCAAATTTTAAATGTCTTTGGGCGTGTACGTGATTCTTTCCAATACCTGATTTCTTCGTGGACAACCATTATTGAACTGATTTCTATTTATAAGCGTTTAAGAGCATTTGAAGAAAAAATTAACAATTGAGTTTATAAATTTAAAAAAAACCTGTAATAAAATGCAGGTTTTTTTATGACTTTAATTTTAAGTTAATATATTTCAATAAAATCAATAGATTAATATTTTTAGATGAGCTGTTTTTTTACTCGATTCCATATTGTCGCTCGAATCATGGATAGGCCCAGCTTTATATTATTATTAATAATAGAGGCTTGTTCTGATGGCAGATTTGATAAGCACATAGCGATACATAAATGCTTGCGAAATAACCTAAAAGGGAACGATGATGACCGTTCACCAAGGATAAACAAATACACTTAAATAAAATGTGAAATTCATCAAATTAAAATTAACAACATATGCACACATCTCAAACGTGTACGATTTTAGTGATTAAATTTATAAAAATAATAAATAAAATCAAGATTATAAAATTGTGAAAGGCACTAAATTACGCTATTTTTTAAGGGTGAATTTTTTGAGATTTTTGCTGTGAATTTAAAGGCAATTTTATGGGTGGGGAGTATTGGATTTGCATTACATGGTTGTACAACCATGCAGAGTTTAAACCCAAATTCATTTAATCATTATGCATCACCACAAGAAGTGATTAATCAAAAAGGGCTAAATAGCTCAAATGGGAAGGCGAAAGAATACGTCTATGATTGGGGGCCACAAAAGAAAAATGTTGAAGCAGAATCGCTGATACCCAAGCAAAATATGAGCAGTTACTGCCAAGCCAAAAATGGCAAATTTATTCAACTGAATAAAAGCAATTTGAACCAAGTCAAAAATGCATGGAGTCGTAAATTATTAGCGACCTATAGCAGTATAAAACAGGGCACAGGTGTATTTCAGTGTAGTCAGGCAGATGGACAACGCTGGATGGTTGCTATTGAACCTGTTTCAGAGCGTAAATCGAATGACCGTTCTGAAACCCGCTTAGTGAGTTTGTATACAGCAATTATTGGACCCGAAGAACGTCGCAAAAACTATAATAAACAAGAAGAAACTGTAGCTAAAAAAGCCACACCAAGCAAAGCAAAAGCAACGACAACAAAAAGCAATGCGAAAGAGGAAGCAAAAAAAGAGGTAGAGACTAAAAAAGAAACCAAAGCCAAAGAGCCTGAAAATAAACCTGTAGTGAAACCAGTTGCAGAAACATCGCAACAGATACAAATGCGCTTATATGTCAATGCACGACGCGACCTGAATGCCGGAAAAAACCAAGTCACCGCTTGTAATAATGCACAGCGCGCTTATAGCTATGGCAAATTAAATGGTGCAAATGCCAATAGAGCCTATGCTGAATCAGGTATGCTCGTTGCAAAATGCTTAACGTCAGTGCCTGCATATAGCAAAAGTTATCCAAACGCCAATGCAAGAGCAAAAGGCATCCTACAAAACTTAGCGACCAACTATAACCACGCAGGGGCAAAAAATATGTTGAATCGTATGAAATAAACTTCAACAGGATAAAAGCCATTTGGGGAAATAAGCTTTTATCCTGATCCAATGATGTACTCAGATAAAATTTTAAAAAATAATAAGGAAAAACCATGAGTTCAGTAAATGAAACTTATTTTAATGCACCATTATTTGACCGAGAATTAACAGAGATTACAGTCAATATCGAGCAAACACCCTTCTTTTTGAATGATCGTGGGCATCCAACATATTTAGCATCACTTGGGGCAGGAATTCATTTAATTACCGAGTCAGCCACCAATGCGAAAATGACGATGGGAAATCCCTACGATGTGCCTTCCGAAATTTCGACTAAAATTACCAATTGGGGGGAGCAAACGGAGCTTGAATTTGAAGGGCAACACTTCGAGTTTATGCCATTGGTTGCGACCAGAGAAACCGCTGCAGCTTTTGGTATCACCTTAGTTCAGGCAGGTGAAGCGATTCAGATTCATTCAAATCAAAAACGACTGTCAGAGATTCAATATGAATACGGCATGATGGCAGGTCATTGTTTTGCCTATCTAGATGGCGGTAAGCCTGACTGTAGTGGAAAAACCTTATTTCCTTATGTGGCTACTGATTTAGAACACCATGACTTTCCGCATATTTTTAGCGCGACAGATCAGGATCAATTGCCTCTGGTCATCTCAGTGGGACGTTATTTTCCAAATCTAGGTAAGATTTACTTGGCAGATTTATGGGTCAATCCCGGAGATGCTTTATACATTCCAGCGAAACCCAAATATTCGAATCCAGAGTTTATTGACCTACATAATAATCGTAATGCAGCACTTGCCTGCTGGCGAGGGGATAGTAATAAATCGACATTGACCACCCATAGTTTGCTCGATATCCATGGGCATTTTTACTGGTATTGGAATAGAAGGCCAACGATTCATCCTCTCATCTATGCAGCTACTAGCAAAAATGAATAGTTGAGTTACATAGACCAAACAGCAAATACAGCACTTCATGATACAAAGGTGACTCAAGTTTTGGGAGTTTGGTCTATGGCTTACGGTTTATCTAAAAAATTACATCTACGTTTTTCACGACCAGCAGGTTTGGCTGTATTGACGCTCATGATGCTTGGGACGACGCAAGTGAGTTTAGCGAGTCCGACGGTCGATCAGCTCAGTCAATGTTTAGTAAAATCGACCACTGCCGCAGATAAAACGGCGGTTCTACAATGGACCTTTTCTGCCTTGGCAGCGCATCCAGATTTAAAACAATACAGTAATGTCAGTGATGCGCAAAAAACGCAACTCGATAAAAATCTGGCTCAAGTGATGCAGCGAATTTTGGTGGAGCAATGTTCTACGCAAACGCAGGCTGTAATTAAAGCCGACGGTCTACAGGCTGTAGGCGAAAGTTTTCAAGAGCTTGGTAGTATCACGGGGGATGAAATATTAAAGACGCCTGAAATTAAACAACAATTACAAGGCGTACTGCGTTATGTCGATTTAAATAAATTGGTGACCAAATTTTTAACCCCAGAAATTTGGAATAAGTTAGGTGTGGTTCGTTAATTTTATTTTGAGTAAATAAAAAATGCTCCTTTTATACAAGGAGCATTTTTTATGGATTCACCCTAAATGGATGATGATCCAATGCGTTTTAGTTTCGTGACTCAAGCATTAAATGGTAATCGTCGCGCCTAATGCTTTAACAAATTGCGCCATCCACGCAGGGTGAGCAGGCCAAGCAGGAGCAGTAACTAAATGACCGTCGGTCACTGCATCCGTGACTGCAATATCGGCATACTGTCCGCCTGCCAATTTGACTTCAGCGGCACAAGCCGGGTAAGCGGAACAGGTGCGGCCTTTGAGTACATCTGCTGCTGCAAGGATCTGTGCGCCATGACACACGGCTGCAATTGGTTTTTTCACACTGTCAAATTCACGTACGATTTCGATTACACGATTATTCATGCGCAGGTATTCCGGTGCACGACCACCTGGGATCACCAGACCAACATAGTCTTCGGTATTTACCGTACTAAAGTCATAGTTAATGGCAAAGTTATGGCCGCGTTTTTCGCTATAGGTCTGGTCACCTTCAAAGTCGTGTATAGCAGTTGCCACTGTGTCACCAGCTTTCTTGTCTGGACAGACTGCATGTACGGTATAGCCCAGACCAGTTAAAAACTGGAATGGCACCATGGTTTCATAGTCTTCGGCATAGTCGCCAACCAGCATCAGAATTTGTTTAGACATGTTGTTACCCTCTAATTCTCTATGATTTATATGAGAAATTTGTTTTTATTCACCATAGCACAGGCAGATTGTGGATTTAAGACGCTTATTGTTCACTTTAGTCGTAGCTAGATAGGTCCAAGATCAGGCAACAAGAAACAGGTTAAAAATCAGGTTGATTTTGCAATGTAATAACAGATGAACTGTCATGCTTTGTGGTACAAAGAACAGACTGTTAATGGAGTTTGCTTATGTCACGCTGTGTTTCCCCTGTACGCCACAGATTTTCTAAAATTGTTCGTTCTACGCTGATGGTAACTGCCTTGTTGGGAACAGTGCAAATGGCAAATGCAGGACCAACGGTCGATCAGTTGAGTGACTGTTTGGAGAAGTCCACCACAATTGCCGATAAAACTGCTGTAATGCAATGGACCTTTGTGGCTTTGGCTGCACATCCAGACCTGAAAGCATTTAGTAATGTGTCTGCTCAGCAGAAGGAAAGTCTGGATAAGAATCTGGCATCGGTATTACAGCGCATCTTGGTTGAGCAATGTTCGGCACAAACTAAGGCAGTGATTCAGGCAGAAGGTTTGGAAGCGGTGGGTAATAGCTTTCAGGCTTTAGGTCGTAGTACAGGTGAGGAAATTTTAAAAAATCCGGAAGTGAATAATCAGCTGAAAGGTGTGCTGCGTTATGTGGATTTGAATAAGCTAATCACCACGTTTTTGACACCGGATATCTGGAATAAGTTGGGTTCGATCAGAGGGAAATAAGGTATCTGTCGGGCTTATCTGAAGATGGCAGCGATGATTTTAATCAGCCAATAAATGGGATAGAAAATAACTTCTATTCCATTAGCAAATCCTAGTCCTCGCTGTTTTCTGCGAGGTTCTGGTTGCATTTCAGAGAGCCACTTACGGCATTTTGGAATCAATAGCAAAATGATGATGATCAGCGCAAATATGCCAATGGTGATCTGAATGATAAAGAGTAAAAGTTCAGGCGTCATTTTTGTTTTTCTTTGATGTTTTTGATTTTATAGCATAAATAATAATCCTTTTTCAACGATCACTTGCACTTTGTTTTTAGAGGTACTTCTCCCCTATGAAGCAATGCTTTAAAACTTGCTCAGGGGAGGGAACCTCGCATATTAAATTGATCAGATGGCAAAGTCTCCCTTTTTTAAAGGGAGACTTTTACGGTTTAAATGATCTTATTTCCAGTTACTTGGGAAGCTAAATAAATCTAAGCCAAAAGTTATTGGAAGTAGTAGATAAACAGATATGACAGGCTTTGTTGCACAAACCTATCTGTAAAGGCTTTTTCAGCGATATAATTTTCAAATGAAGAAGCCTACACACAAAATCTACCGCACAACCAATTGGCCCGCATATAACCGAGCACTCATGAGTCGCGGAAATATTGCCCTTTGGTTTGATCCTGCTACGCAATGGTATGCGCCATCAAAAGGCAAACAAGGGCGAAATCAAACCTACTCCGACGCAGCTATCCAATGCTGCTTAATGATTAAATCCTTATTCCGTCTATCTTTACGTATGGTCACTGGCTTTGTGCAAAGTCTGATTAAACTTTGCGGATTAAATTGGATAGCTCCAGATTACACCACGCTTTGTAGAAGACAAAAGCATATTGATATTGTAATCAGCTACCAAAAAAGTAGCGATGGGCTGCATCTACTCATGGACTCTACAGGCATGAAGTTTCATATCGTCGCCAATGGCGTAAACTTCATATTGGTATAGATGCTAAAACCCTACAAATACGAGCAGTTCAGCTTACAACCAATAATGTCAGTGATTCACAGGTGCTTGGTGATTTACTTAATCAGATTCCACAAGATGAGCAGATTAACTCTGTTTATACCGATGGAGCTTATGACACCAAGCAATGCCGTCAGGTCATTGCAGATCGGCAAGCGCATGCGGTGATTCCACCTAGAAAAAATGCGAAACCATGGAAAGATACAAAGAGTAGCTCGCTAGAGCGAAATGAATTACTTCGAACAATTAAACGTTTAGGCAGGACACTATGGAAAAAATGGTCAGGCTATCATCGGCGAAGTTTGGTTGAAACTAAGATGCATTGCATCAAATTATTAGGAGATAAACTCAGTGCAAGGAGTTTTGATAGCCAAGTGAATGAGATCCATGCACGTGTAGCAGTCCTTAACAGATTTACGGAATTAGGTCGACCACTTACCCAAGTTACGCCTTAAATTTAGCTCAATTAGGTGCGCTTTGCATTTCAAATCTTTGTGCAACAAAGCCGTGTGATTTAGAAAACCATATAAATTTAATACTTCAATTTGTTGAATAGATTTCATAAGTGCCTACTTGTAATAAAAAACCCCGCAATTTGCGAGGTTTTTATAACACAGATTTAATTAACTATGCTGTAAATCAACCAATCAATTTCTTCATTAATTCATTTACTTGCGCAGGGTTGGCTTTACCTTTCGCAGCTTTCATGACTTGACCAACAAGACCGTTAAAGGCTTTCTCTTTACCAGATTTATACTCTTCAACCATCTTCTCGTTAGCAGCAAGAACGTCTTTAATAATTGCTTCAATTGCGCCTGTATCAGTTTCCTGTTTCAAGCCTTTTTCTGCAATTACTTCATCCGCAGTTTTGCCTTCTTCCCACATAAAGCCAAATACTTGCTTCGCAATCTTACCGTTAATGGTGTTGTCCACAATACGTGCAATCATACCGCCCAATTTCTCAGCAGAAACAGGAGAATCATGAAGTTCTAGACCTGCTTTGTTTAAAGCACCTGAGAATTCACCCATCACCCAGTTAGCCGCAATCTTACCTTGTGCAGCACCGCCAGCAGCATTAACCACAGCTTCGTAAAACTCTGACATTTCACGTGTAAGCGTAAGCACGTGAGCATCGTACTCAGTCACGCCAAAGTCCGCTACAAAGCGAGCACGACGTGCAGCAGGTAGCTCAGGCATCGTCGCTTTAATCGCTTCGATTTGTTCGTCTGCAATAATCACAGGCAACAAGTCAGGGTCAGGGAAGTAGCGGTAATCGTTCGCTTCTTCTTTAGAACGCATAGAACGCGTTTCCATCTTCACAGGGTCGAACAAACGTGTTTCTTGGTCGATGGTGCCATCCCATTCCAAGATTTCCATTTGACGTTCAATTTCAACGTTAATCGCTTGTTCAATGAAGCGGAATGAGTTGAGGTTTTTCAACTCGCAGCGTGTACCAAACGGTTGACCCGGACGGCGTAAAGACACGTTACAGTCCGCACGGAACGAACCTTCTGCCATGTTACCGTCAGAAATGCCTAACCAACGCACTAAAGTGTGGATCGCTTTAATGTAGGCAACCGCTTCTTCAACCGAACGCATATCAGGTTCAGATACGATTTCAAGTAACGGTGTACCTGCCCGGTTGAGGTCGATACCCGATTGGCCTTCAAATTGGTCATGGATCGATTTACCAGCATCTTCCTCAAGGTGCGCACGTGTTACGCCAATGCGTTTTACTGTGCCATCTTCAAGTTGGATGTCGATATGACCCAAGCCCACAATCGGGTTATCCATTTGGCTGATTTGGTAGCCTTTTGGAGAGTCAGGGTAGAAATAGTTTTTACGTGCAAACACAGACGCTTGGTCGATGTAAGCATCGATACCCAAACCAAAGCGGATCGCGAGATCAACCACTTCTTTGTTGAGTACTGGCAATACGCCCGGCATTGCCAAGTCAACAAGGCTCGCTTGCGTATTTGGGTCTTGACCAAACGTAGTTGATGAACCTGAGAAAATTTTGGTATTGGTTGCAAGCTGAGTGTGAATCTCGATACCAATCACCACTTCCCAACCATCAATCAGGTTAGATTTTGGTTTCGCAGCGTTTTTAGCCATTATGCATTCTCCTCAGCAATTGCAGCGCGTTGTGTATGCCAATCGGTTGCTTGTTGGTACTGATGCACCACAGACAACAATTGAGATTCTGACCAGTAGTTACCAATCAGCTGTAAGCCAACCGGTAAATTGTCTTTGTCAAAACCAACAGGCGCGTTAATCGCAGGAAGACCTGCCAAGTTCACTGCAATCGTGTAGATGTCACCCAAGTACATTTCTACAGGAGACAGGTTTGCACCAATTTTATATGCAGTCGTTGGTGCAGCAGGAGCAGCAATCACGTCTACAGATTCAAATGCTTTTAAGAAATCTTGTTGAATTAAACGACGTACTTTTTGTGCTTTCACATAATAAGCATCGTAGTAACCCGCAGAAAGCGCGTAAGTACCAATCAAAATACGTTGTTGAACTTCTTTACCAAAACCTTCAGAGCGTGAACGTTTGTAAAGATCCATCAAATCAACTGGATTTTCTGCGCGGTAGCCATAACGTACACCGTCGAAACGAGATAAGTTAGACGATGCTTCAGCAGGTGCGATCAAGTAATACGTTGGTACGTAGCTTTCAGTCATGTTCAGGTCAATCTCAACCAAGATTGCGCCCATTTCTTCAAGCTTTTTCAGTGACTCTTCAACGCGTGCTTTCACATCAGCATCTAAGCCGGCAACGTTAAAGTATTGTTTAGGAATACCAATGCGTAAGCCTTTTACAGAAGTGCCGTTGAGGTTCGCTACATAGTTATCGACGTCTTTTTCAACCGAAGTTGAATCTTTCGCATCATGACCTGCCATCACGTTCATGAGGTAAGCACAGTCTTCAGCCGAACGTGCCATCGGGCCGCCTTGGTCTAAAGATGATGCATACGCAATCATACCGAAACGAGAAACACGACCATACGTCGGTTTAAGACCAGTCAAACCGCAGAATGATGCAGGCTGACGGATTGAACCGCCTGTATCTGTACCTGTTGCGAAAGGCGCAAGATCAGCCGCTACTGCAGCCGCAGAACCGCCTGAAGAACCACCGGGAACATGGTTTAAGTTCCAAGGGTTCGCAGTCGCGCCGTAGAATGAGTTTTCACTTGTTGAACCCATGGCGAATTCATCCATGTTCACTTTACCTAAAGTGACAAGGCCCGCAGCTTTACCTTTCGCTACAACGGTCGCGTCGTAAGGAGAGATAAAATTGTCCAGCATTTTAGAACCAGCAGTGGTTTTAATGCCTTGGGTACAGAAAATATCTTTATGCGCAATTGGTACACCGGTCAACGCAGTTGCATTGCCTGCTTTAATTGCAGCATCAGCCGCATCTGCTTGCGCAAGTGCTTGTTCAGCTGTCACGGTCACGTATGACTTGACTTGAGCATCGATTTTTTCAATGCGTTTTAAATAGTGTTCAGTCAATTCGCGTGAAGAAAATTTAGCGCCAGCCAAACCTTCAGACAATTCACGAATTGATAAGCGATGTAAATCTGTCATGAGAAATATTTCTTTACGTTTAATTTGAAAAAATGTTGATCTGAATAAAAATTATTCAATCACACGCGGAACAAGGTACAAGCCATCCTGTACGGCAGGAGCAACTGCTTGATATGCTTCGCGATGATTGGTCTCAGATACCACGTCTTCACGTAAGGGCTGTGGATTGTCGAATGGACTTTTTAGTGGTTCAACACCGTCAGTATCGATGCCTTTCAGGGTTTCCATCATGCCTAAAATTTTATTTAAACTTTGAGCATAGTCGGCAGATTGCGCTTCATCTAGCGACAATCGAGCCAGATGGGCAATCGCTGAAACTGTTTGTGCATTTAGATCTGCAGAATGCTGTGCATCCGATGTAGACATAACATTACCTAATCAGTATTAAAAAAATTCAAAATATCGTGGCTTATAATAAGCGATTGACTTGTTCAAATCATCACATTTAGTTAAAGTTGCCACCTTGCGTCCATATAAAAGTTTAACTGAGAACGTCCCCGTGATTCTAAAACGACTAATTGGCTTGTTTTCGCCGGATCTTGCCATTGATTTAGGCACTGCAAATACACTTATTTATGCGCCAGGACGAGGCATTATATTAAATGAACCGACGGTGGTGGCAATTCGCCACAGTGGTTCACAAAAAATCGTTGCCGCAGTAGGTCTTGACGCGAAGCAAATGCTAGGTCGTACACCTGCAAATATTTCTGCGATTCGCCCAATGAAAGATGGTGTGATTGCAGATTTTGAAGTCACTGAAACGATGTTGAATCAATTCATTGGCAAAGTGCACGAAAAACGTTTGTTCCCACCTGCACCGCGTGTCGTGGTGTGTGTGCCATGTAAATCGACGTTGGTGGAACGCCGTGCAATCCGTGAAGCTGTATACAATGCAGGTGCACGTGAAGTTCGCTTAATTGAAGAGCCAATGGCTGCTGCAATTGGTGCAGGTATGCCTGTTGAGCAAGCTTGTGGTTCGATGGTTGTCGATGTTGGTGGTGGTACAACTGAAATCGCGATCATTTCACTTCAAGGTTGTGTCTATGCAGACTCACTACGTATCGGTGGTGATGTATTTGATGAACAAATCATTAATTACGTGCGTAAAGCACATGGTTGTGTGATTGGTGAAACCACTGCAGAAAACATCAAAAAAGAAGTTGGTATGGCGCTTCCAGAAGAAGGTGCAAAACCTTTGGAAATCGAAGTCCGTGGTCGGAACTTGGCTGAAGGTGTACCTCGTGCGATTACCGTAACTTCTGATGAAGTGACTCAAGCGATTTCTGATCCACTGCAAAACATTGTGGCTGCGGTTAAATCTGCACTAGAGCAAACGCCACCTGAGTTGTCTTCAGACATCGCAGAACGCGGTATTGTGTTGACTGGTGGCGGTGCATTACTTCGCAATCTTGATAAGCTTCTTGCAAAAGAAACAGGTCTTCCTGTCGTGGTTGCAGAAGATCCACTATCATGTGTTACACGTGGTGGTGGTAAGGTTCTCGAATTCTTCGATAACCCAAATCATGACATGTTATTTGTAGGCTAAGAAAAGGACTCGGCGGGTGCAAACGCAACTGTTTTCAAGACAACCGCCATCTTTTCGCTCATTTATCATTGCGGTGATTACATGCTTGGTGGTGCTTTTCTTTGATTGGCGCATGCCACATGTAATTCAACCGGCCAGAGACGTCTTGTATGCGGCATATAATCCAATTTATGCACTTGCAAGCTATCCAGTGTTATCGCGAGAATGGCTGAATCAACAAACCAAGTCTGAAGCTCAATTACGTCGTGAAAATACCGCGATGCAAGCAGAGTTAATTCAGGCTCAAGTCCGTTTACAGAAACTTTCTGAACTTTCTGCTGAAAATACTCGACTACGTGGACTACTCGATACACCACTCATTATTGATGGCCGTATGGAGATTGCCGAAGTCATTGGTACCGATGCTGATCCCTTACGTCATATTATTGTGATTAACCGTGGAGCCAGCAGTCAGCTTAAAGTGGGACAAACTGTACTCGATGACAAGGGTATTATGGGGCAAATTATCAATGTTTACCCACATAGTAGCCGTGTCATGTTGCTCTCAGACAAAGAGCACTCTTTATCCGTGCGGATGGAGCATACCGGTATGCGCGCAATCGTTACGGGTACAGGTGACTTAGGTCGACTTAAGATGGAATACGTGCCAACCAGTGCCAATATCAAAGTCGGTGAAAAAGTCTATAGCTCAGGGCTAGGGGCACATTTCCCAGCGGGTTATTTGGTGGGTACAGTGTCGAAAGTCAGTCGTCACAATAGCGGTGAATTTGCCCAAATTGATATCAATCCTGCTGCCCAATTGGCAGGTGGTCATCATGTGGTTGTGCTATTTTCCGATTCTTTAGCGATGGAGCAACCGCATGTCACTCGCTAAGCTTAGTCGTCATACAGAGCGCGACCCATTATTTCCGATTATCTTTTCCATCATTTTGGCATCCGTGCTGATGGTGTATCCGCTTTCTTATGACTTATCGGGTTGGCGTCCATTATTCATGATGATGATCATGCTATTTTGGGTACTCTGTCAGCCGACATGGTGCGGTGTTTGGTTTGCATTTGCCACAGGTCTATTTACCGACTTATTGACTGATGCGCCATTTGGCATGAACGCACTGAGTTTTGTGGTCATTGCATTTGTGACACGCTTTTTGACCCGTGAACGTCGTATTCTCACATTTGGTAATTTATGGATTATTGCTGCAATGGCAATTTTCGCGCATTTACTGTTTGTGTGGATTGTTCAAGTGATGGGTGGGGCACAGTTTTCATTTGCTCGCCATTGGCAGCCAATTGTTACTAGCTTACTCATTTGGCCAATCATGTATTACTTCCTGAGAAAATGGCGCATATAATTTTAGCTTCGAGTTCTCCTCGACGACGCGAACTTTTGCAACAATTGGGTCTGGAATTTGACATTTTCAGTCCAGATATTGATGAGTCCGTGTTGGAAGGAGAACCTGTAGCGGATTATGTAGAGCGTTTAGCACGTGCCAAAGCTTGCGCAGTACAACAACAATTCCCTGATGCTATCGTTATTGCCGCCGATACCAGTTTAGGCGTAGATGAGCACATTTTAGGAAAACCAGCGTCGAAAGCACATGCTTTTTCTATGTGGGAAATGATCTCTGGACGAAAACATGATGTGTTTTCAGGTGTTTGTGTCAGTACAAAAGATCAAATATACAGTATAGTAGTGCGTACACAGGTTGAATTTCAAACGCTGAGTCTAGCTGACATGGAAAGCTACTGGGCAACAGGTGAACCAATCGGCAAGGCGGGAGCCTATGCTATTCAAGGAATTGCTGCGCGCTATATTCCTTGTATTGAAGGGAGCTACAGCAATGTCGTTGGGCTGCCTTTGCATGAAACCGTACAGTTATTACAGACAGTTAAGGCATTAAATTAACTGCTGCAACACAAGAATTTTTATAATGTTTTGAGTTTTGATATGTCTGACGAGTTGTTGATTAATGTCACACCGATGGAATGTCGGGTGGCGTTGATTCAAAACGGTACGGTCAATGAATTATTTGTTGAACGCACCGTGAAGCGTGGGTTAGTGGGCAATATTTATAAAGGGAAAGTTGTTCGCGTGCTTCCGGGTATGCAGGCTGCTTTTATTGATATTGGATTGTCGAGAACGGCTTTTTTACATATCAATGATATGGTCTGGCAGCGCAATCAACCAACCCCGAATGTTTTTGAGCTGTTACAACCAGGGCAAGTACTCACCGTACAAGTCATGAAAGATATGTTGGGTACCAAAGGTGCACGACTATCAACTGATCTTTCTATTCCTTCTCGTTACCTTGTTTTAATGCCATATGGCAGTCATACCGGTGTTTCTCAGCGCATTGAGTCTGAAGAAGAACGAGATCGCTTGCGTAGCATGATTGAACGCATTCAAAAGGAACACAACTTACCGGGTTCAGTCATCGTTCGTACTGCCGCCGAAGGTATTCCTGAATGTGAAATTGCGCAGGACATGGCTTATTTAGCAAAACTGTGGGAATACATTCAACGTAAACAACGCAGTATTGTTGTGCCTTCATTGATTTTTGAAGAGCTACCTTTACCACAACGCGTCATCCGTGATTTGGCCAATGAAGATACGTCTAAAATTCAGGTCGACTCACGTGAAGTGCATGGCAAATTGCAAGAGTTTGTTCAAGAATTTGTACCGAGTATGCAAAATCGCTTACTGCATTATCCGGGTGAGCGTCCAATTTTTGACTTGTACAATGTCGAAGAGGATATTCAGAAAGCCTTACAGACACGTGTAGCACTTAAGTCTGGCGGCTACCTGATGATCGATCAAACTGAAGCGATGACCACGATTGATGTCAATACTGGCTCCTACGTCGGTGGTCGTTCGCTTGAAGACACTGTGTTTAAAACCAATATGGAAGCCACACAGGTCATTGCACGTCAGCTCCGACTACGTAACTTGGGCGGGATTATCATTATTGACTTCATTGATATGCAAGAAGCACATCATCGTGAAGAGGTGATGAGCCAGTTTGAGAAAATGCTTGAGCGCGATCATGCTAAAACCAAGATCACTCAAGTGTCTGAGCTGGGTTTGGTGGAAATGACTCGGAAACGCACCCGTGAATCTCTGGAGCATCTACTTTGTGATTCTTGCCCGACCTGTCAGGGGCGTGGTTATGTGAAAACGGCTGAAACAGTTTGCTATGAAATTTTCCGTGAAATCTTGAGATATGCACGTGCTTATGAGTCACAAAGTGGTTTTACCGTGGTGGCACATCCGTCGGTGATTGATCGATTGTTAACTGCTGAAGCACCTGCGGTAGCTGATTTAGAGCACTTTATTAGCCGTGTGATCAAGTTCCAAGTGGAAAATTTATATACGCAAGAGCAATACGATATCATTCTGAGTTGAAATTGTAACAGAATATCGTTAAACACTTGTTACAACTGAGATTTTACTTTTGAACTGTTATTTTGAATACTAGACACATCAAATAGCCAAAGCCATTTTCCCGTAATGAACTTGAAAATGGCTTAGCAAAAAGAGGTGTATTATGGGTGTTAGTAAAACAGTAATGAAAAGTGGTCTTAAAACTGTTGTTGAAGCAAAAGCGATCCATTCAGGTTATATCGTGGATGAGCGTGGTAATGAGGTTCAAATTACAGCGTCTATGATTCGTTCTGCTTGTCATCAGTTACTTAAACAGTGCCGAGCAATTAAAGCTTAAATATTGAAATATAAATAATGTAATCCAGAGGGTTAAAGTGCTAACGCGCAATTCTAAAATATTTAATGCGCTAAAATTTTATAAATAATGGAAAATAAACTTAATTATCAGTTCGTATCTACAAGTCATAATTAAACAATAGCAACGGATTTGTTCACCTAAATTTTAGCTTATACACATAAATTGCTCCAAAAAATCAATCAAAGTTCAAATACTAAAAACCCGTCTAGATTGTTTAATTTAGACGGGTTTTTAATTTTTTTGATGGTTCAATCTGCTGATGAATTGATACAAAATCTAGAAACAGGCGGTTAGCTAACCGCCTGTAACTTTGGGGAATCTTGGTTCACAATAGTTTCAAATCGTTGAATTTCTTCTTCCAAATGCGTGAGTAAATTTTGCATTTTTGGCAGCGCATTACGACATGCCGTTAAACCCACTTCAAGCTTATCTAAATAGCTGGTCATGGTGATATTAAGCGCTTGACCATCCAAAACAATGGACGCAGGGTAGAGCGCTTCTAAACGTGCACCATTCCAATATAACGGCTCTTGTGGGCCGGGAACATTCGAAATGACCAAGTTAAAGGCCTGACGTTTTGGCATGAAGCCTGATGCAATATTTAAACCTGCTGCACTGTAGACAAAAGCACTGTAGTTTAAAATTTGATTCGAGTTCATCCGCTTAAAGCGCTCTTTGGCATTGAGCACACTACGACGCACAATCTTCAACCGTTCTAGCGGATCTTCTTTATGGGTTCCAAGATTGGCCAAAATCATGGTAATACGGTTTGACATATCTGAATCATCGGTACGAACTGATGCAGGCACCATGGCAATCAATGGCTTTTTAGGTAAAGCATTTTGTGTAATTAAATATTCACGTAATGCGCCTGAACAAATTGCAAGCACAATATCGTTAATTGTTACGCCGAGTGACTTGGCAATATGTGACAAACGTGAAAATTCAAAAGACTGAGCAGCGAAACGACGAGAAGAACTAACCCGTTGGTTTAATATTGAACTCGGCGCTTGGAAACTAGACACATAATCTGGGTTACGCCCCATATCTTTCATTACTGTTTGTGACAGTTCGTACAAAACTCGTGGAGTTGAGTCAAGTTGTCCCTTAATGGTCGATAACAGACCTTTCATACGACTGGATTTAGGCTGTTTCAGGCGTTTTGCACGAGGGCCTTCTACACACCATGGTGGCACAATTCTTTTAGCATCTGGGTCATGCGAAAGTGATTTTTCAACTAAACGCATACCTGCAATGCCATCGACCATCGCGTGGTGGATTTTGAAGTACATAGCAAAACGATTGCCTTCAATGCCTTCAATAATATGGCAAGTCCAAAGCGGTTTCGCACGGTCAATCAGCGCACTGTGTTCTTGAGAAATATAAGTCAAAAGTTCACGAATACGACCGGGATGCGGCAGTGCGATATGGCGGAAGTGATGATCTAAATCAAACTCTTCGTCTTCATCCCAAAAGAAGCCGTTGAGTTTATTGTTAAAAGGAGGAATAGGAATGGATTTTGAATTACGAATATCTGCGACTAAATCTTGAATAAAAGTATCTGGTGCATTGTCAGGGATCTGAAATAAAAATAGACCACCTACGTGCATCGGTTGTTGCCGTTTCTCTAAATTTAAGAATATGAAATCAATAGGATGTAATGGACGCATAGCGTTGATTGCCTCACTGCAATTTCTACAGCTGCTCATGTATGAGTAGCATTGTTAGAATTATTAAATTGTCTTTTGCAGTATAGCGTTTTTACGTTGAAATGATACGGAATTATGTGTATCGATGCGTTGAAAAAAACCACTGCTATGCAGTGGTTTTGTGATCTTTATTTTTTCATGTTGCCTGCGTGTAAGCCGCATTCTTTATGGGTTGCATCTTCCCACCACCAGCGACCTTCTCGTTCGTGTTGATTCGGTAAAACAGGTCGAGTACATGGTTCACAGCCAATCGAGATAAAGCCACGTTCGTGTAGTGGATTATATGGAATTTCCATTAGACGGATATAGTTCCAGACATCAGCGCTAGACCAGTTTGCCAAAGGATTATATTTAATCAATTGCTTGCCCGGACCTGAAAAACCGGGGTCTGCTTGTACCACAGGAATTTCATTACGTGTGCCTGGGCTTTGGTCTTTACGTTGACCAGTGATCCAGCCATCTAAAGTGGCTAGTTTTTTACGCAAAGGTTGTACTTTACGGATACCACAGCATTCTTTATGTTCATCTTGATAGAAGCTAAAAAAGCCCTTTTCTGTTACCAGTTTTTGTACGGCATCACTTTCTGGGAAACAGATTTCAATATCAATTTTATAATGTTTACGGACAGTATCTAAAAATTGGTAAGTTTCAGGGTGTAAGCGACCGGTATCTAAACTAAATACACGAAAAGGAATCCCTAAGTTCGATGCAAGATCAATCAGTACAACATCTTCTGCACCAGAAAAGGAAATCGCAACTTCACCTTGCTGGCTAAGCGCAAGTTTCATAATCTCAGAAGGTGATTTATCTGCATATTCAGATGCAAGTGCATCGACAAGGTCAATAGTAGGGATGGTAGTCATGAATGTCCTGGCTATAGGCTTGGAACGTTAAAACCTATATTAATTTATTTCAGAACTATTTTAATGGAAATGCTAAAACACACTTATCACTAAAAAATAGATACTTATGAAAAAAATAGATTTAAAAAAGAACAATGCATTTTTTTATTCTTCCGCTATGATAATGAAAAATTTTTTTCACATAACAGAGGGTAGAGTGCATGGAAGTCGTTTGTTTAGATCTAGAAGGGGTTTTAGTACCTGAAATTTGGATTAATTTTGCGAAAAAAACAGGCATTAAAGAACTTGAAGCAACGACTCGTGACATTCCAGATTACGATGTGTTGATGACTCAGCGTTTAAATATCCTAAAACAACACGGTTTGGGTTTAAACGATATTCAAGACGTAATCGCAGATATGGGGCCATTTGAAGGTGCAAAAGAGTTTGTAGAGTGGGTGCGTACTCATTTTCAATTGATTATTCTTTCAGATACTTTCTATGAGTTTGCACATCCATTAATGCAGCAACTTGGTTGGCCAACGATTTTCTGCCACAAATTAGAAACTGATGAAAATGGTATGATCTCAGCTTATAAGCTTCGTCAACCTGATCAAAAGCGTAAAGCCGTTCAAGCATTGCATGGGTTAAACTTCCGGGTGATTGCAGCAGGTGATTCTTATAACGATACGACGATGCTTGGTGAAGCAGATGCGGGTTTCTTATTTGATGCGCCTGACAATGTGATTGCAGAATTTCCACAATTCCCACCAATTCATGGCTATGCTGCATTAAAAGAAGCGATTCGTAATGCTTCAGTTCGTGATATTCCAGCTTAATTCTGTATAGCTGGTTATAGAAAAGGGCGCTTATGCGCCCTTTCTTGTTTAATGCAAAGCTGTTCTAACAACTTAGAAGCGATAGCCTATTTTCAAACCATAGCCAAGCGCATGGTTATCTTCAAATTCACCTACTGGATTACCACCAGTTTGAGCAGTAGCATCACCTAACCAGAAGTATTTAACACCTGCTTGGATGAAATAGTTTTCAGCAGGACTATATTGACCACCTAGACCAACATTCCAATTCCCTTCAACAGGGCCTAAAGTCGTAATAGGGTTGCCAGCACCAGAGTCATAACCCACAGCTGCAGTACCCGCCCATTTATCATTGAACTTACGAGAAATACCTGTAGTGATTGAGTACTGATCGTCAGAATAATCAATTAAATTGTTGCCGCCTGAACGTTGGAATAATGCTTGCGGTGTTACTGCAAATTGATCCCAATGAACCCAGCGAAGGTTAGCAAAAGCTAAAGTGTTTGCAGCAATACCAGTTTGTAAATCTACGTTTACAGATTGCGGTGTAATTGCATCAACACGAGCGTCAGCTAAACCGATCGTAGTACCTGTAGGTAGAGTAACACCAGGAGCAACAGTCATAGGAGATGAAAGCGTATAAGTTTCTTCACCAGTTGCTTTGTGCTTAATTTCTGAACGATACGTTACAGAAGCTTTTAAAGCAATTTTTGGAATAGAGTAGGCGAAACCTGCTAACCAACCATATGCTTCTTCTTCAGCAATCTTGATGTTATAACCAGAAAGGCCTTGGTAAGCTAAACCACGGAGTTTGATATCTGCTTCAACAGTTTGCCATACTGGACCTGCATAGAAGTTCCAGTTCTCTGTTGGTTGGTAACCTATCAGTGCTGTTAGATTATTAGTTCGAACTTTAACATTAGTGCTTTCAGAGCCTTGGTTGAAAACGCCGGAATCAATACCATAAGTGGCATCAGCACCAAAAGGTTGATCATATAAAAGGCCTAAAGAAATTTTATCAGATGCTTGTACTTTGATTGCGGCAGATGGGAAGTAGTAGTCATCACCCATATCTGAAAGATCTTCACCACCAAGAGAATGTGTGGCTTTACCTTCAACTGTTGGATCTAAAACAGAAATACCTGCTTCTGCGTAGTTACCAGGTTGTAAGAATGCTGAAATAGACTGACCTGAACGATCTAGACCCGCTGCAAATAATGATGCTGTTGGTAAAGCGGTAAGTAAAATTGCGTAGCTAAGGTGATTTAAGCGCATACTTTTCCCTGTTTGTAACTTTTGATGTTATTTCAATGTGTGGAAAGTAACATAAATAGAAAAACAGTAAATAAGAGTTGCTACTCTAAAATTGAACTAGGGAAGTTAAAAAATGAGCATGACTAGAGTATTTATTCTAGTGATTGATAATTATCTTTATGATTTTTAAATGAAAAATTAGAGTAAAAAGCTTAGTTTTTGATAAATGTTTTAGTAAATTTAAATGTTTATTGTTTGATCAAACAAGATAGGGAAAGAATAAAAAGTTAGGGCCATAGCGAACTATGGCCCGAATCATATTTAAATTAGAAGCGGTAACCGATTTTTAAACCGTATGCCCAAGCATCGTTATCTTCAAATGATGCTACTGATTCATTTGTACCAAACATTGATGCAGGTTGTGCTTCAGCATCACCTAACATGAAGTATTTAACACCACCTGCGATAAAGTAGTTAGGCGCTGGGCTGAATTGTAAACCTAAGCCAACGTTCCAGTAGCCTTCAGTAGGACCAAGTGTTGATACAGGGTTACCTGCGCCTGAATCCCAGCCTACAGAGACGTTACCAGCCCATTGTTCACTAAATTTACGACCTACACCGACTGTAGCATTGATTTGATCATCAGTATAAGCAACAAGATCAAACCCACCCACTGGGCCACGACCAATGGCACCTAGTGTTTCAGATGCTGCACCAAAAGCAGTTGGACGAATTGCGAAATTTGACCAATCTACCCAACGGACATTCGCAAATGCGACAGTATCAGCCATGATACCAGTTTGAAAATCTAGGTTAACAGACTGAGGTGTAGTGATCTTGGTGTCAGCACGTGTTGAAAAAGCACCGCCAAGTAGAGCACTGTTTCCAGTTTCTGTGGTTGCAGCTTCGTGATCAATTTCAGAACGGTAAGTAATAGATGCTTTTAAAGCAATTTCTGGGATTTGGTAAGCTAATCCTGCTAACCAACCAACGGCGCTATCTTCTTTCATATTTGCATTATATAAACCGAGAGCTTGGTTTGCTCCATATGCAATACCACGTAGTTGAACATCGCCTTTTACTGTTTGATATACACCACCGCCATAAATGTTGAAATTTTCAGTCGGTTGAAAACCAAATATCATCGAAATATTTTGGGTGTGAACGTCGACTTCAGTTGTTTCGCCCATTAATTGGAATGCGCCAGGGTTACCTGCAACTGGTAGTGTTTGATCTGTTGCACTATATTTAGCTTCTGCACCAAAAGGTTGATCATATAGTAAACCAAAAGAAAAATTATCAGTTAGCTGTAATTTTAATGCTGCTTGTGGAAAATAGTAATCACCCGCCATGTCATCTAGTGATGTATTAGCAAGAGCTCCTAATGTTGGGTTGCTAGCAGGTGCAGTGCTGTTCATCTTCCCTGAAACATTCGGATCTAAAACCGAAATACCTGCTTCAAAATAGTTCCCTGGTTGTAAAAATGCAGAAATAGATTGTCCTGAACGATCTAGTGCTGCTGCAAAAGCACCTGTCATTGGAACTGAAGCAAGAATCATGGCTGTAGCTAAAGTTTTTAATTTCATTCTTCGTCATTCCTTGAGATACGAATTTGATTTTTATGGTTACTGCATATATTCGTTATGGAAAACTTCTTAATACTCTTAGGCTTAATTGTTACTCCATGTGACAAAAATAGCACAATTAAAATAAGAGTAAATGCTCTAGATTGAAAAATATGGCTAAAAGTTGCTATTTTTAGAGTAAAAGTACTAATTAGTATATATAACATTTTGATTATTATTTAATATTTTCATTTAGCGCATTATTTTCTAAACCTAGAAAAAAATTGAAAAAATTTTGATATGAGCAGTCATAAATTGATTTTTTGGCCTTATGGACCATACTATGTGTCGTTTTTTGCATTGAGAGGTAGGTGGTTAGCACATTTTAAAGCGCTATTTAACTGTTCTTAAAAATAGTCTTTGAACAGTAATCTTTGTAAAAACAATAACTAAGTTAAAAACTGTAATTGATGGGTTTTTAGTGTGAAAGGTTCTTTCTTTATATTTATTGGTATATGGGGGATTACAAATACAGGGAGGAGGGATATCTCAGAAATTGTGCGCTCTGCGAGCCTAGAATCTAATTTATAAATAATTGATAATAATGGTTATATTTAAATTTAATTATTCATTGGGTGCTCATACAGGTACTCATTTTGGGAAATGCTTATATTTTCATTAAACCTTAATAATGGTCCTATGATAAAAATTGAGCAGCTTATAGCTATTCTTTAATTTTCTGATTAGATAAAAATAACCAATAACATACTCCAGGAACCGAAGCCATTAGAACGGACCATGGGTCAGCGTACATTGTCCACCAATTTTTCTGAATTTCTCCTGTGTGACTCCATTCAAAAAGAATAAAAAATGGCATGGCAATAATTAAGGAAGTAATACAAATAATTGGTAAATTCAGAGCGTTGTAATGATTTAACAAGACTGAAAATAGGAAACTGAAGGGTACAGTTAAGACGCAATAAGCTAAGTAAATAAGAACATGTCCTACAAACACCACAAGTATTGAATATAGGCTGTATTCACGATTCATTATGATGAATAGTAGTGCTGTGAAAAAAAGCAATGGCAAAGGAGCGAGTAATAGGGCTTTTAGGATTTTTTCTTTTGAATATTTCATAGATCTAGCTCTCTTAGTTGTTTGATAAATATTTTCTCTATTATCATGATTGGGAATTTGGTTGTAGCGTAAAGGGAATATGGTATGAAAGATATCGAATTATTGCAGGCTTATTCTTTTGAAGGTTGAATGAGTGGAAAGGACATTTGTTTTATAAACTTCACTACGGACTTTTAATGAAAACCTCCTTCAGGAGGTTTTTTTAAAGGGGAAAGTACGGTTAACTGTAATATTTAGCCAATAGTTCATTTTTATACAATTCACTGACAAGAGCAGCTCCATGGGGTTGTTTTGCAGAACACATAAAAACAACCCTAATAATAAGATTTATTAAGTATAAATTATTGTTTTTATTATGTAATTATAGTTTTTAGTGTGGCGACAATACATTGCCGTATCAAAATCATTTTTATTTGATTGTTTTTGCCTATTTACAATTATTGTCTATCAAATAGCTATGGTTTAAAATTAAACATAAAGGTCAGTATCTGAACGTAAAGCCTGGGGCAATTGAAGCTCTTAGGTAGTAAGGAATTACTGGCTTTTTTATTTGATTTTTTTAACTTGGAATAATTTTCCAGGCCACAAGTTTTCATTATAAATGTGGAGGCTTCCTAATAAAGTTCCAATGTTTAGAACTTTTTTGATGCCATATTAAAAATAAATGATAAAATGTTGAGTATTTTCAATTCTCTATCTTTGCTAAAAAGCCCCTATGCCTATTGATAAGCATCGGGGCTTTTTAATTCCTTGATTATTTGCCTGTGTGGTATATCTATTTATGCATAAATTTCTATACGTGGTGGCTTAGTGGCTTAATAGTTCTATAACACTTACCCAGCAAGGGTTACTACTTAACCAACATACTGAAAAGCCAGTGGCATAATGGCTTAATCAGTATAATTTATTCACTCATTAAGCCACTATGCCAGTCTTTAAATAAGGCTTTGCTTAATTGAATCTCTTTAATGGTTAGGTTTTTACAGTGATTAAGCCATTAAGCCGCTTTTTTTGTTAAAAGTGGGTTGATTGAAATATAACGAACCTTTGATAATTCCTCTATTTTTAAGTGGTTACTATCAATAAGCTCATGTAAAACTGGTTCTAATCTTTGCTTACTACCTCTCATTGGGCGAGGGCAGTTATTCATAAAACTAGAATAGGCAAGTTTGTCTATTTTCTTGTTAGCACAGTATTTAGTGAACCACTTAATCAGACGTTCTGCATCACTTTCAGTTTTAACCTCAATATCTGCATACATAGCCCATTCATTCAGTGAATGCTTAACGACCTCACAAGCTCCAGTTAAGGTCTTGGCATCAATCCACTGTAAGCCCTCAAAATAAGCAAATACAGTAGCTAAACGCCTTGCTAATTGACTGGCACGACTGGCAAAAGCCTGTAGATATTCATAGCGTTTACCTTTGCCTTGTAGTTCCTCAAACATGTTGTAGAACGATGCATCTATTTCCCTTGCCTCATCATTCATAGGAATAACATAGCGCCCATTGTGAAGTTCTTGCCCTCCTTGTGGTCTAGGGCAGTCATCCAGTAAATATTCACAACGTGTCCAGTAAGCGATAAGCCTATGGTCATGATTGGCATTCTTAGATCGGTAAATAGCGTCCTGCAAGCGTGTGCCTGCCAAGTTTTCTGGAGTGGTTAAAATGAAGCGTGGTAAAAAGCCTTGTCCTCTTAACACTGGGTCTTTCAATGCATCTGATAAAACTTCATGTTGTCCCTGTAGGTTAAAGGTCAGTCGAACATCATAAGCACGACCACTACCGTTTAAATTGGATTTAGAGCGTGTGCGCTCCACAAAACCATCATCGAATAATTTGGCATAGCCTCCAATGGCCTGAGTACGTGTATCACCTTTCATGGTATAGCCGCCAAAGAATTGACCTGCCTCATCACTGGCAATGGATGCATTATTTAGTATGCCATCCACGTATAGCCCTGCAATGGATTCTAAGGTGATATCACTGTATAGCGTGCTTGGGTCATGTGGTGGGGGATTCTCTGCACCGTATGCCTCCTTATCCTTCTTATTTAATCCTGCCTGTCCGCTTTTCCATTGTTCAAGGTCACGGCGGTATAGCTCATATTGTTTTCGCTCATGCTGAATAATGGCTTTATCTGCCATATTACGACTCGTACTTTTTCGGCTTCCGCTTTGGCCCTCAGTAAGCAGATATAAACTACATGGCTCACCTTGAGAACTAAATGGGTGTGGTGCATTTACATGAGCTTGAGCAATATGTGACATAGCGCCAATAACGCATTGAGCTGTCATAGCAATAGGGGCTTGCACATGCTCAGCAATCGCTATTACTGCATCCCTGGCTAGTGGTGGTAATGCATGGATTGGATAAGTACTAGTTACGGACGTTTCAGACTGTGCCAATGGCAATAATTCGCCCCATTCAGTAGGCTTGTTTAATTGCTCTATTGCCTCATCAATAAATGCTGTAACTTCCTCTTTGCTCTCATGCTGTGACAATTCAATAAAAAACTCGTTTCCTTTAATCTGTTGATATTGATTCAGCAATCGAACCGCCGTACTTTTCTCAAGGTTTTGAAATACCTCAAGCTGGATATCTTCGGGGCGTACTGGCATATACAACCTGTCAAAACCTGACGTTTCCAACTGTTGAATAACAAATTGTATTTGCTCAAAACCAAATGGCTTGAGTTGTGCTTGCTTGGCATTGCAAAGGCTAGGCAATAGCACCAATACCACAGCGTAGCCAGTCTGAGCAACTTTAAAGAACGCCTCCAGGCCATAGGTAATAATGACTGGCTTGGTATGGTCAAAATCCCCATACTTTGCAAAGCCTTTGGACAATCCATCAGGTATGACTTGAGTCTGTTGTTTATCTTGTAGTACGGCGCATTGGATCTGCTCAAGCTGGCTGTTAACGATAGGCAGAATTAAAGGGTTATCGTACTCAATGCCTTCAATATCTACTCTGCATTGGTCCACATAGATAGGCTGTAATGGACTGCCAAAACGCTGAATGATTGGATGATTGATATAGGTATCATCCGATGGATTTAACGCCATACAATTTGCTAAGATGGTATCGGGTTTGATGGAGGTGGTGATATTCATAGTATCACCACCTTTTTATTTGTCTTTAAACCCTCTAAGCGTTCATTGTGTTTCTGTTGCCATTTTTTCCAAAATACGCAAGAAACATGTTCCATTGCTTTATCAATAAGCAAGGTCCCTAAAATAAAATTAAAACTAAGATTAGGGTACTTAAGTTCAGCTTCCTTCTTAAATTGACTGGCCTCCTCAAAAGAATAAAAAGGAATATTCCAGTTACCCAAGGGATAGGTAACATCACTATTCGCGACTCCAATAGCGATATATGAGCAATAACTTGTATTATTTGCCAGGCCACTAATCCATGCTTGTATTTGTTCGCCTGATGGGTTTTTAGAAGTGATTTGATTACACTCCCATACTTGTTTAAGTATTGAAGAAATACGCTTAACCAAGCCTTTTTTATATGCAAAGTCAGGGGATTGAATACGTTGGCGTGTAATTTGATGGATATTAGGCATGATTATGCGCTCCGTTTGAGTTTACAGAAGCTTTGCCAAATACTGCCAAGTAAGGGTGGCAAAGCTGAAAAGGGTTGGCAGACAGGCTCAAACGGATACCTGCACACATAAATGTGTCCCTCTCCAGCTTCACCATAAAATGCGAGCGCATAGAGATATTACGCACAAAAAAACCGCCTGGAGCGGAATGTACGCCGTTTGAGAATTGATAGTCTGCCAAGACTATTTCACCATGTGGGTGAACGGCCTTAGAATAAGCGGAATGGCTTATACTTGCAAGGGTTAAGCAAATCAGAATAAAACAAGAGCCAAAGAATATACCTTTTAAAAAGTTAAAGAATAAATCCTTCATACAGCCACCTTTTTTATAAGTTCATAACGTGCATGCGTACCTTTACTATTTAGGTTTTGGTGATGATGGGTCACTATTTTATGGCCTTGCTTGCGTAAGCATAGAATGACTGCACTTAAACGATAGCAATGAAATAAATTGATAGCCTCTACCTGCGAGATGGTTTTGCCTTGTTTAAGATGAGTTAATACTAGAATTTGATTATTCATGTTTAAGCCTCTAATACATCTGTAAGGCTTTGCATTTTCTTGTTGTGCCATTCAATCAATTGTGTGTAATCGAAATAGACAGGGGCCTGGCGTGAAGTTCCAGCTTTAAAAGGTTTTGGAAAAGTGGGGTCATTCAAAGTAAGTTCACGTAAAGCATTGCGCTTTATGCTTAATAAATCACATGCCTGATTGTAAGTAACTCGAATTGGTTGCATGTATACAGCTCCACATAGTTGAATATAGGAGCTAGTATGTTTTTGTTTTTAATGGTTTTGTGTATTCCTGCTAGCAAACTGACCTTTCTGCTAGCAAACTGACCTTTCTGCTAGCAAAAGGGTCATTTAATCGTATGGTAATTTCCTCGACTAATTTTTTTGTATCTAATTCAATTTCAGTATTAGGGTTCTTTAAGTAAAAATCTTTAATAAAAAACTTCACACATTCACTTTTTGATTTCCATTTTTTACCTGTTATTGGATTAGACGTTTGGTAAAGATTAAAAGCTTCATCAAAGATGGGATTCATTTTTGTTAAGTAGTTTTTGGCTTTTGCCTTACCTCCCGTAGATGCCATTTTAATTTGCTTCAATTCTATTGATTCAGAAATATTACTCATAGCATGACCTATAAGGAAATTAGCTCTATTTATAATTTTAATTATTGTTTTAAAAATTTCGTATTGTTCAACTTCACTCAATTTTTTTGATTCTCTATCTACTGTAATTTCAAGAAGAATCATTTCAATAGTTACAATACCAACAGCCAAGCTGGTAACCTGCTCCCAAGTTAAAGTTATTTTTGATAATTTATTTAGTTTTATGAATGCATTTTGAGCATCTTTGTATGTTGTATTTAATACTTCCTTTACACTTTCATCATCATCGGAAGCAACCATAGATTTCATTAATCCATACCCACCAATCCAATAAAAGAAATTTAATAATTCAGTATTTGGTAACCCCGTAAGAGTAGCCAAATGTAAAAGCCTTGACTTACTTTCATCTATTAATTCATCACAAATCATCACATAGGGATTGCTTCTATCTAGAACCAATTCCATTGATTTAAAATCTGTATATTTACTCATTTAGCTTCCCACACCACCCAAAGAACAAATTAGCTAAGTCAATCGAATTGGGTGTTCGACTTTCGGGAGCAAACCTAGACTTAGCAAATTAATTTTAAACGATAAGTAGATATATAAGTGCATATAAGGTTCATCGAAGTGTCATGCCTTGTCGCTGTAATGTTTTCATGATTAGTAGAAGCTCATTTGCTCCATATCTTGTGTAGAACAAAGAGAACATATCGCAAGATATTAAGAGGAGGTAAATATATCTATTAAGCCACTATGCCAGCCTGTAAATAAGACTTTGCTTAATTAAATCTCTTTAATAGCAAGGCTTTTACAGTGATTAAGCCATTAAGCCTTGCTTCTAAAAGAAATATTTAACATTCATATTGAGTGAATAAGTGATGTCAATTAACTTTTTTAAAATGGATAAGATTATCTTGCTCGAAGAGCTTTATTTCTTGTCCATAGTCATAGGCACTGATATAGCCGTTTCTGTTCTTATCAATATAGTCACTCCACCAAGTCATCATTTTTTTACGTTCATCTAAGAACTCAACATGATGGGTATAAGCAAGCCGTACTTGGTCACGCTCTTGGTGGCTCATCTGCTTTTCCACAGCTTCCTCAGTAAACAACATGCTTTCAACTAATGCGCCACAAGCCATTCCCCTAAAGCCATGTAAGCAAATATCTTCGTTTGTATCGTAGCCCATACGCCTTAAAGTATTGTTAATGGTGCTTTCACTGATAAATCCGTAAGGGTCGCCATGCTTAGGGAATACATTTTCATACATACCGCTATAAACATGTATTTCTTTTAGAATGGCTAAGGCTTGAGGGGAGAGTATAATTAAATGTTCAGTTTTCATTTTTGCTCCTCGATGAGCAAACTTATTCCCCTTGGAAGCTTGGCGTTCAGCAGGAATAATCCATATCCCTTTTTTAAAATCGAACTCCGACCAACGTGCAAAACGTATCTCACTTGATCGAGTAAAAGTATGTAGGGCAAATGCTAAACAAAGTTTAGTAATTGGATAGCCTTTGTCAGCTTCGATTTTTTGTAAAAACTCAGGTAATCGGCTTAGGTGTAATTTAGGGTGATGTTTGGTCTTTCGTGTAACGGTAATGGCATCTTTTAGGCTGGATGCTGGATTTAATTCGTAAGCGTCCGCTGAACCCCATGCCTATTTTTTAATTTGAGTTGGATTTCCAGCGATGTGGCAGTAATTCTTCAATCTGAGTCACTTTATGTGTCGGCAACCTTTTCAGCACATCACTTAAATAGGC
>NZ_VOZO01000004.1:0-190511 GCF_013419715.1 Acinetobacter sp. YH12063
AGCTCCAGCACCTCAGCCAGTGGCAACGCAGTCAGCCGCAGAATATTTGGCAAACCCGCTTTAAGGTTTCCATTGAACAATAAAAAAGACGCCTCGGCGTCTTTTTTCATTTTAGGAAAATTAGGGCTTTTGCAGTTGCGTTAAGGTTTTACGTGCCAGTCCTGGATCATCGGCAAATACACCATCTACACCAGCTTTATAGAAGTTTTCAAATTCTTTAGCCGCACCTGTATCACAACGTTCGGTCGCCACTGAGTTACATTTTAAATAGTCAGGTAAAAAACCATTTTCAGGTCTGAGTGTATAAGGATGGACTTTCAAACCAGCAGCATGGGCATCTTTGACAAAACTGGTTTGTTTAAATTCAGTGTTTGAAAAAATATAGGTTTTACTTGGACCTACACCATCTGCATATTTTGCCACTGATTTTAGGCCATCTGCAGTGGCTAAACTTGCATAATTTTGAGGTGAGTTTTGTTGCTGTAAGTCACCCGGTATGGCAGTTGGGCTATCTAATAATTGAATAATTTTGCCATGTTTGAGGGTTTTCTTTTGCGTGAGTTGATCACGTAAGTATTTAAGATTGGTGGTTTCAAAGGACTGTAAATATACAGGCGCGATATCACGTGTATAACTGTATTTGGCAAGCGTTGTGAGTAAACGATCTTCCATGGCTAGATTTTGCTGTTGGAAAAATGTGGGATGCTTGGTTTCAATATATAAACCAACAATTTTTCCAGTTTTTTTATAATGAGCTTCGGCAAGTTCAATGATTTGTTCGAGCGTTGGGATGCTGTATTGATCATTATATTGAGTGTTATTAGGGCGATATTGAGCAATACGCTCACGTGCTTTTACATTTTGAGTCAGTTCATTCAAATTAAAGTCTTCCGTAAACCATCCTGTATAGTCGATACCATCGATTTTTTTGGTGGTTTTTCGATCCGCAAATTGTGACAGCGTACTAATATTGGTTGTCCCTGAAATTTCACTTTCATGGCGCGCAACCAGATAGCCATCCTTGGTTGGCACTAAATCGGGTTCGATAAAATCCGCACCATCATCAATCGCTTTTTGATATGCGGCAAGGGTATGCTCGGGTCGCAAAGCACTGGCACCACGATGCCCAACAATGACAAAACCTGTATCAGGCAAAATAGGGGGCTTGGTGACATGGGTTTTATCGTCATCCGAATTACATGCAGATAAACCAAAAACGCTAAAAAGGAGCAGTGAAGACACGCCCCATGAGGATTTCACTTTGCTTGTTATGGCTAGATTTAACTGTTTTGTTAATTGTTTTTGCATGGCTGCCTCGGCATCTTTTTATTTAAATGAATGAAGTTGCAGGCATACATTGCAGGGCAGTGGCTAAGACTTCATGACAGAGGCGGTTTTGTCACATAAATTTACTAAAATAGCTGAAGTGGAGGCTCTCCATATTTTCTACATATTTCGCTTCAAGCAAGGTTTTTATGTAGTCTAGGCTTGTAATCAAGCACATTGTGATTGATTATCAATAAGATTTTTTGAAAAAATCAATCAACATATTTTATTTCATTAATTGAAAAGTGACATGGACTGATGCTGTCTAAGTTTTTTATTTATCGACCGATTTTTGCAGGTGTCTTGGCGATCATCGTCATGGCGCTCGGGCTATTTGCTGTGCTCAATTTACCGGTAGAGCGCTATCCAGATATTGCGCCACCACGAATTACGGTCAGCGCAAGTTATAGCGGTGCGTCAGCAGAAACAGTTGAGGAAAGTGTCACACAAGTTCTTGAACAACAAATTAAAGGAATTGATCACCTTTTATATTTTAGTTCAAGCAGCGACTCTTCAGGTCGAAGCCGGATCAGCATCAGTTTTGAAAATGGCACTGACCCAGATACCGCTCAAGTACAAGTACAAAATGCCATAAATGGAGTAATCAATCGGCTGCCTGAAGATGTGCAGCGCCAAGGGGTAAATGTCTATAAATCTTTGGGTGATACCCATATGGTTATCGGCCTCTATGATGAGACTGGCAAGAGTTCGAATATCGAACTTGGTGACTATATGATGACTCATCTAGAGCAGGACATTGCTCGAATTGAGGGTATCGGTGAAGTCGATGTTTTTGGTTCGCAATTTGCCATGCGCATTTGGCTCAACCCACTGAAGTTAAAGCAATATAGCCTTATGCCCAGTGATATCCGTGCGGCTGTTGAATCACAAAATACGCAGGTTGCAGCCGGAGCCGTAGGTGAATTGCCGAGTGTATCGGATCAATATCTCAATGCAAAAGTCACTTCAGGTTCACGTTTAAAGTCAGTTGAAGAATTTGAAAATATTATTGTCAAATCTGCACGAAACGGCAGTTTTGTCTATTTAAAAGACGTTGCACGTGTTGAATTGGGTGCGGAAAATTATTCAGGGGTTAATACCATTAACGGGTATCCATCTTCAGGGATGGGGATCTCATTGGCTTCTGGGGCAAATGCACTTGAAACCTCAGCCTTAATTAAGCAAGAAATTGAACAGTTAGCGAAGCAATTACCTGCCGGTTATAAAATCGTTTATCCACGGGATAACACGCCATTTGTACAAGAATCGATTAAAGAAGTGGTGAAAACGTTATTCGAAGCCGTTTTACTGGTGGTTTTGGTGATGTTTATCTTCTTACAAAATTGGCGAGCAACGCTGATACCTGCGATTACGGTGCCTGTGGTGATTCTTGGGACTTTAGCGATTTTATATGCTTTGGGCATGACCATTAATACGCTCACATTGTTTGCATTGGTACTGGCCATCGGTCTGTTGGTCGATGATGCGATTGTTGTGGTGGAAAACGTCGAACGTTTAATGCATGAACAACAGTTAACAGCAAAACAAGCGGCCATCGAGTCGATGCATGAAATTAGCGGGGCATTAATCGGGATTACTTTGGTATTGACCGCTGTATTTATTCCCATGGCGTTCTTTGGTGGCTCAACGGGCGTGATCTATAGACAATTTTCCATCACACTCGTGGCTGCAATGGGCTTGTCACTGATGGTTGCGCTGATTTTAACCCCTGCATTATGTGCCTTAATTTTAAAACCCAATCCGAAACCACAGCGCTGGGCGATTTGGTTTAACACCAAATTAGAGACTTTAAAAACCAAATATCTAGCACTTGCACAAGCCACGGTTCGTTATCGCTTATGGACGGTGGTTTTGTTTGCGGGGCTCATTACGGTATTTGCTTTGTTTTATCGTGCTTTGCCGACCAGTTTTATTCCTAGTGAAGACCAGGGCATTTTGAGTGTGCAACTTAAATTACAAGAAGGTGCACCGATGTCGAAAAGTCGTGAGATCGGTGAACAAATTCGGCAGTACTTTTTGACTGAAGAAAAGCAAAATATTGATTTGGTGATGATTCGTTATGGACGAAATTTTTCTGGTACGGGTCAAAACTTAGGGCAAGGCTTTATTGCACTGAAGCATTGGGATGAACGTTCAGGACAGCACAATTCAGCGCAAGCGATTCGTGAACGTGCTATGAAACATTTTAAAAAGTTCAACAATGCACAAATCAATGTCAGCATGCCGTCTTCAGTCAGCGGTCTTGGGCAAACCGATGGTCTGGAGTTTTGGCTGCGAGATATGAATGGTGAGGGTCGTGCTTATCTCGATGAGCAATTTAAAAGCCTGCAAGAGAAATCCGCACAATTCAGTAGTTTCGAAAATTTAGACAAACGCTCTAACCCAGACAAAGCTGAACTGAAAGTTGATATTGATCAAAAACAAGCGATGGCTATGGGTTTAACGCAAAATGCGATTAATAGCACCATGAGTAGTGCATGGGGCGGGAGTTATATTAACGATTTCATTGACCGTGGACGTATTAAACGCGTCATGATGCAGGCAGATGCCGAATTCCGTTCTAAACCAGAAGATTTGGCTTATTGGCATGTACGTAATGACCAAAATGAAATGATTCCATTTAGTAATTTTTCAACCATTGGCTGGAGTGGCGGCCCTGAAGTCGTCAATCGCTTTATGGGATACACCGCATTACAAATGGAAGCGGATACAGCCAAAAATGTCTCAAGTGGCCAAGCCATGCAGGATGTTAAAGCTTTAGTCGATCAGGTGCCTGGCGTGGATGTGGCATGGAGTGGTTTATCTTTTGAAGAGCAAAAATCAAGTCATCAAGCGATTTGGCTATATTTGGTCTCGATTGGATTTATTTTCCTCTGTCTTGCCGCCCTATATGAAAGTTGGAGCATTCCGACCGCAGTCATGAGTGCGATTCCACTCGGGATAGGCGGTAATATTTTGTTTAGCTACATGACCGGTTTTCCAAATGACATCTATTTCCAAATTGCCTTGCTGACGACCATCGGTCTGTCCTGTAAAAATGCGATCTTGCTTGTAGAGTTTGCAGCGATGGCACAAGAAAAAGGCAAACATGTAATCGAGGCTGCAATGGAAGGCGCAGCACTACGTTTACGTCCTATTTTGATGACCTCTTTGGCTTTTGGTGCAGGGGTGGTTCCTTTAGTTCTTGCTTTTGGCGCAGGTGCAGCCAGTCGTCAAGAGATTGGGGTAAGCGTACTCGGTGGGGTAATATTCGGTACGGTCTTGGTGCTGATTTTTATTCCGTTTATGTATGTGATGGTCCGCTCTATTTTTAAAATCAAACCGGTGTCTGAAACTTAGAAATAATTCACGCACAGTGTATAGCTCTAGTAAAAGCCACCGTGAAAGCTTGAGTACATCGCGGTGGCTTTTTATGTCGCCAAATTTATGTCACCAAACTTTCGACAGGGAATGTTCACAGAGAATTTTCGCAAAGAACGTTCACCGAGAACATATTGAAGAGATTTGAAACTCTTTAGTTTATCCTTCAAAATGTGCTCTACATAGAAAGATTAAAATAAGAGTGAGTTGAATGGCGGATTTAATACAAAGACAGCGTGAAATTTCCGCTTTGCTGCAACAACAAAATTATGCAGCAGCAGTTTTCGCTTTACAGCCTCTGAACTACGCTGATCAGGCTCGTTTAATTCAGCAATTTCCAATCGAAGATCAAATCGAGTTACTTTCAGGTTTAGACCATCAAGGCTTGGTATTTGAGTTTTTCCCTTTTGAGTCACAGCGACAGCTGATTTCACGTTATCCACTGCGTCTACAAATTGAACTATTTGATGATATGCATTCTGATGATGCAACGGACTTATATAAAAGTTTAACTGATGCAGAACAAGATCGGATTTATCAACAACTTGATCAAGATACCCAAGAGCATCTAAAGGCGTTATCTGCATATGCAGAAGAGTCTGCAGGTGCAATCATGAGTTCAGACTATGTCAGTATGCCTGCTGACTTTACCATGCAACAAGCTATAGAGGCCTTACGCCATGAACCGCATGACCGTGAAACCCTGTATTTAATTTATGTCACCAATGATCAGTCTCAATTAGAAGGGGTGATTTCACTGCGGCAAATTTTGCAGGCCGATCGTGATGCACGGATTCAACAGGTGATGACCAAAGATGTGGTGACCGGCTGGATAGATGAAGACCAAGAAAGTATTGCTCGAAAATTGGCAGAATATGATTTTATGGCCTTGCCGATTGTGGATCATGCCCAGCGTTTGATGGGGATTGTCACCTATGATGATGCGATGGATGTGGTACAGGCTGAAACCACTGAAGACTTTTTAAAAGCCAGTGCGGTGAGTACCGAACCAGGTATGAGCATTAATAAAGCACCGATTTTAAAGTTGTATCAAAAGCGGGTGTTCTGGTTGGTGATATTGGTCTTTGGCAGCTTATTGTCCGGATTAGGCATTTCATATTATGAAGACATCATTGCCGCACATATCGTCTTGGTTTTTTTCTTACCCTTATTGGTCGGAAGTGGAGGCAATGCAGGTTCACAGTCTGCAACCTTAATGGTGCGAGCGCTTGCCACTGGGGATGTAAAAATTCGTGATTGGTTTTATTTATTGGGTCGGGAGACGCTCGTCGCGCTTTGCCTCGGTGGAACCATGGCCATTGCTGTATCGATTTTAGGCTACTACCGTGGTGATGCAACCGTCGCTTTGGTCTTGGCTTTAAGTATGATGGGTATCGTATTGCTCGGTTGTTTAATTGGCATGAGTTTGCCCTTTGTACTCAATAAGTTGAAGCTCGATCCTGCAAGTGCATCTGCACCCTTGGTGACCTCGATTTGTGATGCGACAGGCGTGGTGGTGTATTTGATGATTGCTTCACAATTGCTCAATTTATAGAGATTAGCATTTTGCTACAGATTGAAGACTTCTAATATGTTTTAATCTCAGTGATTTACACGGTTTTTATTGGATAAAACATGACTGAACCATTAAAACAAAAAATGTCAAAGCAAGAAGTCATTCGTCTTGAACGCGATCTCGCAAAGTTTGCCAATATGATGGACTCCGTGGTTCGGATTCCATTTACTCGACAAGGGGTAGGTGCGGACGCAGCGTTGAGTACCATTCCCGTAGCTGGTGATATCGCAGGATTTGTCTTGACCTGTTATGCCGTCTATAAAGCCAAACAGATTGGCGTACCACAAGCCAAATTAAATGGTGTGATGAAACTCGCAGTTATAGATGCTGTCGTGGGGTTTATTCCTGTTGCAGGGACGATCTTTGATGTGTTTATTCGACCGAGCCGTAAAGCTTTAGATGTTGTACATACGCACATTCGTGAAGAATATCAAATCAGTACAGATCAACATGTGGTACATCCGTTTTTACATGAAAAATTAGAACAGAAACAACAGCAATCTGCTTTTTGGCGCAACCCTGTGGTTGCATGGATATGGATCCATATCCCAGATATATTCGGGATGATTTTCTTATTAGTCTTTATCTTTGCAATTTATATGGGTGGTTCATTGCTTTGGCAATGGTTAAAGGCTAATGGAGTATTGTAGATAGAAATGCCTTGTTGCTTGAGCGCGATCAATGAGAGGCTATTCAATTGAAAGATCGTTCAACTGAAAGATTATTGATAAGACAGTAAATGTTCGGAAAAAATTAGACTTAAAAAAGCCTCCATAGGGAGGCTTTTTTACGACATACATTAGATGCTCGATTATGGGCAATCTAATTGTTGTAATGCCGCAACACGTTGTTCAATCGTTGGGTGTGTTTGGAACAATGCAGCTAAACTGAAACCTTGTTCTTGACCCGCAGAAATTGCAAAGGCTTTCATTTCTTTTGGCATTTGATCTGGCATTTCAGATTCTGCTTGTAAACGTAACAGGGCAGAAATCATCGCTTGTTTACCTGCTAAACGCGCACCAGCTTCATCGGCACGGTATTCACGGTAGCGAGAGAACCACATCACAATGGCAGACGCTGCGATACCAAAAACAATATCTAATACAATCGTAATGACAAAATATGCGATACCCGGTGCTTCACCATCTTCACGACCAAAAACATTACGGTCAATGAAGTCACCTGCTACACGCGCAAAGAACATCACAAAGGCGTTGACTACACCTTGCACCAATGCAAGGGTTACCATATCACCATTGGCTACGTGACCAATTTCGTGAGCGAGTACGGCACGGAGTTCATCTTTGTTCATACGCTCAAGTAGACCGGTAGAAACCGCTACTAAAGCATCATTTTTATTCCAGCCTGTTGCAAAGGCATTTGACTGGTACGATGGGAAAATACCCACTTCTGGCATTTTGATACCAGAACGTTGTGCCAGTTGCGCAACTTCGTTGAGTAACCATGCTTCAGCTTGGCTACGTGGTGCATTAGGGTCAATCAGCTCTGTACCCGTGGTTTTTTTCGCCATCCATTTTGACATGAATAGTGAGATCATTGAACCCACCATACCGAACACAAAACAGATAACGAGCAAGTTGCCTAAGTTTAAGCCGCCTGCACCGTGGTAACTACCGACACCGAAGAGTGACAAGATTATGCCAGCTACAACCAGTACCGCGAGGTTGGTCAGCAAGAACAAACCAATCCGCATCATTGGGTAAATCCTCTTATTATAGAAAAATGATCTGATTTACAAATAAAAATCATTAAACTCAATATGAGGTGAAAGTCTTAAAATTTCAAGGAAAAATTAATAAAACAGATGCAATTTTACAAAATCAGTGATTTTATTCATTGAAATAAATGCGCGCTGAGGCAGAAGCATTTGCTGTCGCAAATGAACCTGAAGGTGCATCGGTAAAACTACCATTGTCCGTTTGAATAATTTGACGTGCTGGAGACTTGGCTACAGTAGGGGCAGCGGCATGATAATTGTCCGAACTGGCAATAATCCGACCACTATTTGAAGTGCTATTTGAACTACTCGAACCCGAGACACTTAAACTACCAGCATATAGGTTGCTGTAGCGGCTAGTGACACGGCGGACATAGTCTTGAGTTTCACGAAAAGGAGGGATGCCACCATATTTTGCGACATTGCCTTCACCTGCGTTATAACCTGCTAAGGCAAGTGAGGTGTTACCATTAAAACGTTTCAGCAGCCAAGATAAATAGCGCGCACCAGCCATAATGTTCTGATGTGGATCATAGGCATTCGATACATTGAAGCGACGTGCTGTGGCAGGCATGAGTTGCATTAAACCTTGCGCACCGACAGGCGAGCGTGCATTGGTGTTAAAACCTGATTCGGTATGCATCACCGCTTTGATTAGACCTTCGGATACACCATGCTGGGCCGCGGCTTGTTTAATAATATTGTCAAAGGCATTTTTATTACGGCTATAACTTGGTAACACAGACGCTTCATTTGAGCCCCAGTTACTATAACTATGGATATTACTGTCCGGATAGTAGGTTTTTTTCTCGACTTTCAGATTGCTATAGCGGCCTTGTTTATTGGTTAGTAGCGTTGTGCCGTTACTTTCACGTAATTGATAGATCGTTTGGCCGGCAAAAATGCTCGGTGCAGCTAAACTGATAGCCACACTTCCACTTAATAACAGCCCCAAAGTCCAAGTATTGTTTTTCATTTTATTGTGAAGAAAAAAATTCTGTCCCCAAACAGTTAAAATAGAGTTTATCAAAAAAAAATCAGATGAAAAGGCTTCGAGGGCTGATTTCTTCTTTACTTTGTAAAAATCAAGTCATTTTGATGATTCAATAATCAAAAAAAATATTTATTTTTTTTTAATGAGCATAACTTGACACATCTAAAGCATTGATAAGTAAGGGATAATAAATTGATCAAAAAATGATCAATTTAAATAGAAGCCTTAAAATAAGGGCAGCTCACCTTGTCAAGTCATTTAAAATCCACAAAGTTATCCACAGCTTTTGTGGACAACTGTGGAAAAGTCCAAAAGATAAGCGTTTCGCCTAAAAAATGAACTCGACCGTATAAAATAATGCGCTGAGGATGACGTGATCATGACAGTATTTTTACTTTTTTCGGAAATTACATTCTTTTGATGCGAGAAGTCTGCGAATCGGATAAAATTGCGCGGTATTTTTTTTTAGGTTTAACTCGTCTATGTTCTCGCCAGTTGAGTCCGAACAAGGATTTAATTTCAAACCAGAACTACCAACTAGCTCTGCGTATTATCGTTTATTGAAAAAGCTACGCCGTCAGGTCGGTCATGCCATTCGTGATTTTAAAATGATCGAAGAGGGCGACAAGGTGATGGTCTGTATTTCAGGCGGTAAAGACAGTTATACCTTGCTCGACATTTTGTTGCAGTTTAAGCGTATTGCACCGATTAATTTTGATGTGGTTGCGGTCAACCTTGACCAAAAACAACCGGGTTTCCCTGAAGAAGTATTGCCACGTTATTTAGAAGAAAACAAAATTCCGTATTACATCTTAGAAAAAGATACCTACAGCATTACTAAACGTTTAACCCCAGAAGGTAAAACGTATTGTGCAGTATGCTCACGTTTACGTCGTGGTTCGTTATACGGCTTTGCTCAAGAAATTGGGGCGACGAAAGTGGCTTTAGGTCATCATCGTGATGATATTTTGGCGACGTTCTTCTTGAACTTGTTCCATGGCGGTAGCTTAAAAGCCATGCCACCGAAATTATTGTCTTCTGATAAAAAGAACATTTTGATTCGTCCACTGGCTTATGTGGAAGAAAAAGACATTATCAAGTATGCAGAAATGCGTAAGTTCCCAATTATCCCATGTAACTTGTGTGGTTCACAGGAAAACTTACAACGTGCGATGCTAAATGACATGCTGCGTACTTGGGATAAAGAATTTCCAAAACGTTTACACAGTATTTTTGGCGCATTGCAAAATGTATCGCCTTCACAACTGGCAGACCGTGAGTTATTCGACTTTGAAGCCTTGGATGAACAACGCGAATTTGACTTCAAAAATAGCGAAAGTTGTTCAACTGAAGAAGGTGAGCCTGAAAGCAAACGCATTAATATGGTGAACTTAGGTTTTATGGCAGATTAAGCCGAAAACTTCATCACGCAAAAGGCATTCTACGGAATGCCTTTTTTATGCTTATGATTTTTCTCATTTTGTTGTTAAACAGTTAAATATTGAACGGTGCGTACAAAAAACTTTAGCCTTTTCGCAAATGATCATGCTATAACAAGCCTCAAGCAAAATATGCTTGCACTGATGTTGTCCGGAACGGCAACACACACGAACAAAATAAATTGAGGAAAGATCATGCCTGCTTTTTTAACTGATGATTGGTTTTCAACTGTAGAAACTCTGACAGCTCAAGCTGGTGATTTAAACTTACCACCTGCATTGGCTAATCTTGCAATTAACCTTGTAGTTGCTGACGCTGCAGGCAATACTGAATTGTCATTAGACGGTGGTGCAATTAAAAAAGGTTTATCTTCAAACGCGAAAACAACGTTGAACATGGATGCTGAAACGTTACGTAAAGTATTCCTTGAGTTTGATATGGCTGCAGCGATGCAAGCATTTATGACGGGCAAAATTAAAGTACAAGGTGATATGTCACAATTGATGGCATTGCAAACTGCAAAACCAAGTACTGAACAAAAAGATTTATTCAAAAAAGTACTTGAGCAAACTGCTTAAGTTTAAAACGAAAAAAGCTTACCCGAAGGTAAGCTTTTTTTTGTGCGCTCACATGTAAATGTTAGATGGATGCATATTAGATATTCACCAGTTGTGGTGTGGTTTTAATATGTTCCAAATAAGCACGAATACGTGTGACATATTGCACGGCTTGACGATAACGACCATTGCTGGCTTTGTTACGGTCGAGATAAGCATATAAGTTCACCCACTTATTCGGGTTTTTACCCTGAGCTTGGATGCGCTTTTGAATCTGACTTACAGCACCAGGACCCATGTTATACGCCACTAAGGCATACCAATTACGATCTGGGTAGGGAATGTTGCTATAACGGTTTAACATTTGGTCATAGTACTTAGCACCGCCCTGAATGCTTTGCGTCGCATCTGTACGGTTGCTCACACCCATTGCTTTTGCTGTACTGTTGGTCAGCATCATAATGCCACGAACACCCGTCGGGGATACCGAGTCAGGTTTGAGGTAAGACTCTTGATAACCAATCGCTGCCAATAAATGCCAGTCAAGATCATATTGCTTGGCCGTGTTTTTAAAACTAGCCTTATAGATCGGCATACGTTTACTTAAATCACGTTGAATCACATTCCAAGAATCTTGTTTGACCACATTACGGTTGTAGAACGATGCCAACTGTCCAATTGCGCCATTTTGTTTGGCTCGGCAAATAAAACCACTTGCGGTTTGGCTGAGTGGATCATCTGCATTTTTAAATACCCAGTTTAAGTTGCTGTTTAAACCATTTTTTTTCAAAGAAACGGTATCACCACAACTGGCTGAAAATGAAGTCAAGTGTTTGGCTTCAATGGTACTCATTCCGGCAGTGGTCATAGCAAAATTAGCTTGACCTTTGGCAACCATTTTTAAAGCAGTGGCATTGTCGTTCACTGTTTTAAAATCTAATTGGACATTTAAACTTTCTGCATAGTTACGTGCAAGGTCGTAACCAAAACCATGTCGATGTTTACCATCCTGAAAAACAATGTCAGGATTGGCAACGGCAACAACAGTGAGTTTATTACTGTTGACGACAGCATCATATTGATGAGCTGTTTTGCTGGCATTAATACTGTGAAAAGGAATTAAGACAGTACTGAGTGCAAGCGCTTTAAATGGGAGAGAGTTAAAAGAGTTAAGGCAAAGCCTCGACCCAGAAGTTGAACTACTGTGCATGTTGTCTCCGCTACAAGTAATTTATGCCCTAAAAAGCAAAGGCAAACACGCCTCAGACTTTTTCAAGTTTGATAAATTCAATAAGGGTTGGGCAGTCATGACGTCATTCAAAAATGACTAGGGGTTTTCGGGAAATATGTAGAAAATCTACACTGGATAAAAATTAAACAAGCCTAAAAGATGTGCGCATAATAATAAGCAAAAAAATACTTGTCAAATTTTGTACGAAAAAATATTAAAATATGTAACATAAATAATTGATTTTGTTTGCGAATAAATTTTATATACTTTGCCTGTGTAGAAATGGAGGATAAAATAGGCATGTTTTGTAAAAATCAGCGCTTGCTCAAGGCCGAAAAATCATCATGAAATCTAACTTAATTACCCGTGGTGGACACGATTTATTGGTCGCTGAACTTCAACATTTATGGCATGAAGAACGACCTGAAATTACCAAAAAAGTGAACTGGGCGGCCAGTCTTGGCGACCGTTCGGAAAACGCGGATTATCAATATAATAAGCAATTATTACGCAAAATTGACCGACGTGTACGCTACTTGGGAAAACGTTTGGAAGAGCTACGTATTATCGATTATTCACCCGAACAAAAAGGGAAAGTCTATTTTGGGGCGTGGGTCGATATTGAAAATGAAGACGGTGAACAAAAAACGCTAAGGATCGTGGGGGGGGATGAAATTTATGATCATCATCCGCAGCATATCTCGATTGATTCACCTATGGCTCGAGCACTCCTGTCCAAGCAAGTGGATGATGAGGTCGAAGTGCTGACCCCGCTGGGAAAAAAATGTTGGTATATCAATTCAATTCGTTATGAAATGGGCGAAAGTACTGAAAAATAACAGACTGCTCTTATTTTGTTCAATTGAACGTGTTTTTTACAAAATAATTTGCCATTGTTGAAATTTATTTATATGATGGCGGCCATGGAAGCGTGGCAGAGCGGTTTAATGCACCGGTCTTGAAAACCGACGAGGGCGCGAGTCCTCCGTGAGTTCGAATCTCACCGCTTCCGCCAAATTCAAAAACCCTGATGTTTTTAACATCAGGGTTTTTTTATATGCGTAAATTTAGGCAATGCATTTTGCCTTGATCTCAATTTAATACATATTGATTCAGCTTCTATTTTTCAGTTCGAAGCCAAAATTTTACAATCGCCTAAATTTTGTATGAACGATTCGCCATGTGTTCAAAATGAGGCAAAATAATTTGCCAATCTGAATTTTTATTTATATGATAGCGGCCATGGAAGCGTGGCAGAGCGGTTTAATGCACCGGTCTTGAAAACCGACGAGGGCGCGAGTCCTCCGTGAGTTCGAATCTCACCGCTTCCGCCATATTCAAAAACCCCAATGTTTTACTTTGGGGTTTTTTTATTGCCTAAATTTTTGAATAGTTTTTTTCTACAGGCGAAGTTGATATACAGCATGAATATGACATGCTATTAATTATTCACAATAAACAGAAAACAAGATTAATCGATTTAGAAAAGGAATTCATCCATGCAAAAACCAGAGCTTATTCATGAACTGGAATGGCAAGCGCGTTGTCAATTGGCGGCACTGTATCGCTTGGTGGCTTATTATAAAATGACCGACTTAATTGATACCCATATCAGCCTGCGTTTAGGTCATGAACCTGAGCATTTTTTGATTAATCGCTATGGTGTGACCTTTGACAAAATGACAGCTTCTGATTTGGTCAAAATTGATCATGAAGGAAAAATTATTGAAACTTATGATGCAGGGAAGATGGTGAATGTCGCCGGCTTTGTAATTCATTCGGCCTTACATCATGCGCGTGCAAATATTAATTGCGTTATTCATACGCATACTGCAGATGGCGTGGCAGTTTCTGCACAGGAACATGGATTATTGCCAATCTCACAACATGCGTTAAAGTTCTATCAGAACATTGCTTATCATGAATATGAGGGTATTGCCTTTTCAACTGAAGAGCGTGAAAGACTGGTACAAGATATGGGGCATTATCGTTGCATGATTTTACGCAATCACGGCTTGCTTGCGACTGGAGATAGTGTGGCACGGGCATTTCATGAAATTTACTTTTTAGAACGGGCTTGTCAAATTCAAGTAAAAGCGTTGTCGAGTGCTACATTGCATTATCCGAGTCCGAAGGTTTGTGAACATACGTTGCAGCAGTTTGAAAATCCGATGGCCGAGCCCATTATTCAAGCGGCTTGGCAGGCGGCCTTGTCTTTAATTGAAGATCAGCACTCAGATTATTGTCGTTAATATAATTTTCTATCATTTAGCTTATAAAAAAATGGCGCTATGCTTTATGTGCAGAAGAATAGTCATGGCATGAGCAACGCGTTATCATGTTCGTAGTGGAATTATGAGATGAACTATGAAAATCGTTGCAGATGAAAATCTGGCATTTACTGAGTATTTTTTTACCGAATTTGGTGAAATAAAGCAAGCGGCAGGTCGAACATTGACCCATGAGGATGTCAAAGAAGCCGATGCATTATTGGTACGATCAGTGACTCAGGTAAATGCAGAATTAATTCAACAGACCGCACTCAAATTTGTCGGTAGTGCTACGATTGGAACAGATCATTTAGATATTAATGCTCTAGAAAAGCAGGGCATTGCTTGGTCAAATGCCGCAGGTTGTAATGCACAAGCGGTTGCTGAATATGTGATTACTGCATTGCTCTTCGTTAAACCTGAATTATTGAATGCAAATGAACAATTTACCTTGGGCATCGTTGGCTTAGGTAATGTCGGTTCACGTTTGGCCGTCATGGCAGAATTATTCGGTTGGAATGTCATTGGCTATGATCCATTTGTGCAATCTGATCATGTGAAACAAGTTGAATTTGCAGAACTGTTAAAAAAAGCAGATGCGATTAGTATCCATGTGCCACTAACTAAAGTGGGGGAATATCCAACCTATCATTTAATCAATGCTGCTGCACTTGCCGTTATGAAGCCTTCAGCGATTTTGATTAATTCCGCGCGTGGGCCCGTGGTCGAAGAAGCTGCCTTAATTGCCGATATTCAACAAACTCAGCGTAAAGTGGTCTTAGATGTTTTTGAACATGAGCCAGAGATTTCAGTAGCATTGTTGGATTTAATTTACGTGGTGACACCCCATATTGCAGGCTATAGCTTGGAAGGTAAAGCACGTGGCACACAGATGATCTATGAAGCATTCTGTCAAACTTTCAATCAACCGATAAATAAAGCTTTTGAAAGTCAGTTGCCCGTCTGTGAGCAGTATTTTACGGGTGCTGACTTTAAGACGGTATTACAGCGTTATTTAAAAGATATTTATGACATCGCTCGTGATGATGCCAACTTACGTGCTTGCCTAAAAGACGGCAAGGTGGATCAAAAAGCCTTTGATTATTTACGTAAAACCTATCCTTTACGCCGTGAATGGGCTGCACATGGAGGCCCAGCAGCATGAGTCAAATGAACTTTCAACCGAGTTGTGAACTCACTGCACTTCGTGCACGTGCCACGATGTATGCTCAAATTCGCCAGTTTTTTGCGGCACGTGATGTACTAGAAGTGGAAACACCTGTGCTTTCTCAAGCGGGTGTCACCGATGTGCATTTAGCATCGGTACAGGCTCAGCGCCATGTGAATGGTCAAAAGCAAACGCATTATTTGCAAACTTCACCTGAATTTGCCATGAAACGTCTGTTGGCAAGTGGCAGTGGATCTATTTACCAAATCTGTAAAGTTTTCCGTGATGATGAACATGGACGTAAACACAACAGTGAATTCACCATGTTGGAATGGTACCGTCCGGGTTTTAGCTTAAAAGACTTGATGTTTGAAGTGACGGACTTATTGAATGAAACTTTGAAACAGCGCTTTGGTGAAGTTCGTCCAACTATTTTGAGCTATAAGCATGCCTTTATGGATCGTTTGGATTTGAACCCGTTACAAGCTTCTTTACAAGATCTGAAAGATTGCTGTCGTCGTGTGGGGCTAAGCTTAGATCTGGGTGAAGACCGTTTAGGCTATATCGATTTATTGTTCTCGCATTATGTTGAGCCGAGCCTCGGTTTTGATACGCCAGTGTTCCTTACAGATTTTCCACCGGAAATGGCTTCTTTGGCGAAAACCCGTGTGGACGAAGATGGTGAATTGGTTGCAGCACGATTTGAGCTGTATATCGAAGGTTTAGAGTTAGCAAATGCTTATGATGAACTGATTGATGCAGACGTTTTACGCCGTCGTTTTGAGGCGGATAATGCAGAGCGCGCTAAACTTGGCTTGCATGTGATGCCGATTGATGAATATTTGCTTGCTGCATTACCGTATATGAGTGAGTGTGCAGGTATAGCCTTAGGCATTGATCGATTGCTAATGGTGGCAACGAATCAGTTAAAACTTAAAAAAGTCATTAGTTTCCCAGCTGATATTTCTTAAAAAATGTCTGGGTCGGCTGATGGTAAAATTGGCCGATCAATTTAAATATTTAGTAAAACCCAAACTATAGGCTTCAAACCCTAAATTTTGATAAAAAGCATGTGCGGCATAGCGTTCAGGACGATTACCACTGTTGAGTAAAATACGTTTTAGCCCTTGTCGCCGAGCGCTTTGCTCAATGGCTTGCATGAAGCGTCGCCCTAAACCTTGACCGCGGTAACGGGCATCAATGACAAAAGCCTGACTCCGAATAAATTCTTCCTCAAACTCCCAACTGTATTGTTGGATAAAACCTGCATAACCAATGACGCGGTCATCAGCCGTCATCACCACGGTTTGATAATGCTTATCCAAATGAATCAACTGCCATTGCTGTTGGAGTCGCTCTAGTGGTATTTCATAACCCAATTGGAGTGTGAGTTGATGAATGTCGAGGAGATCGTCTTGGAGTTGTAACGGACGAATTTGGGGATGCATATTGTCAGCTCGATGGTTTTCCTTAGAGCATAGATAAAAGTGCATAAAGGTGAATGCTGATATTTTTCAAAGCTTATCTATATCTGAAAGGGCAAGGTGAAATATTGCAAAAGTTAAAGTTTTAAAAATATAGAAAAGGTAAAAAAAAGCACCCGAAGGTGCTCTAATTATGCTTCAACTGCATATTGACTGGTTTTAAGTGCCGCAATGGCTTGAATACGTCGTTCAATTAGCATTTCACCAATATCCGGCCCTGATACATCTGGAGGAAGATCGGCAGCTTTAATATTACGAACCACTTGCATCGCATCTAAAACGTATTGAGCTTGTGGATAGGCACGATCCTCTAAACCTAAGCGACCACGTGAATCACATTCACAGGCTTGTACAAAGGCCTCTACGCGTTCAGGACGGCGTAGCACATCCATACGTTGTAATAGACGCCATAATGTACCCGGTTTTAAACTCAAGGCTTGATGGCATTTTAAATGCTCTTTACACACGGAGATGGCCAATTGTTTGGTATTGGTGGGAACACGCATACGGTCACAGACTTCGGTAACGGGTTTTACACCACGCTCTTCATGCATGATATGGCGCGGTAACTCATCCACTGGAGTGAGTGCTTTGCCCAAGTCGTGTACAAGTACAGCAAAACGAACATCCAAAGAATAATTGGCACGACAGGCTTGCTGCAATGACATCATGGTATGAATACCACAGTCTATTTCAGGATGATATTCAGGACGCTGTGGAATACCGTATAACGCATCAATTTCAGGGAATAAGACTTTTAAAGCGCCACAGGCTCTTAAGACTTCAAAATATTCATCTGCATGGTCTTCCATTAATGCACGGGATGTTTCCTTCCATACGCGTTCAGGTGTGAGGGCTTCAAGCTCGCCAGATTTGGCAAGCTCTTGCATCAACGCAAGTGTTTCTTCAGCCACTTTAAAACCTAAAGCTTTATAACGTGCTGCAAAACGTGCAATCCGCAGAACTCGCAAAGGATCTTCGACGAAGGCATCAGACACATGGCGAAGGATGCGTCGCTCTAAATCTTGTTGACCATGGTAGGGATCATAAATTTGGCCTGCATCATCCATGGCAATCGCATTGATCGTGAGGTCACGTCGAATGAGATCTTGTTCGAGTGTGACATTGACGTCGGTATAAAATTCAAAGCCATGATACCCATGTCCAGACTTACGTTCTGTACGGGCTAAGGCATATTCGTCTTTGGTCTCTGGATGAAGAAAAACAGGGAAATCTTTACCCACAGGTTGATAACCTTGAGCAAGTAATTGTTCCGGCGTTGCACCGACAACGACATAATCTTTTTCGTGATAGGGGTGCCCGAGCAAGTGATCTCGAACTGCACCGCCTACTAAATAAACTTGCATGAAAAAACCTCTATTCTTAGAGCAATCATGCTACAGAACAGAGGTTTTCTCAAGTCACAAAGTGTGTTCAGGTCAACTAAATTAGAGTGCTAATTTTTCGTTTTCTTGAATCTCTGCAACAGTCAATGCAGTCATATTCACTAAACGGCGAGTTGTCGCTGTTGGCGTTAAAATATGAACGGGTTTTGCAGCACCCAAAAGAATTGGGCCAATCGTCACGTTACTACCTGAAGTTGATTTCAACAAGTTGAACGAAATGTTCGCTGCATCCAGATTAGGCATAATCAGCAAGTTCGCAGAACCTTTAAAACGTGAGTTCGGGTATGCGAAATGACGAATATTTTCATCCAGTGCGGCATCACCATGCATTTCACCTTCAACTTCAAGTTCAGGTGCAATTTCTGACAAAATATCATAAACCTTACGCATTTTTTGTGCGCTAGGATCATTTTGGTCAGAACCGAAACTTGAGTGAGAAAGCAATGCTACACGCGGTGTAATACCAAAACGGCGTACTTCTTCAGCCGCTAAAATAGTCATTTCAGCAAGTTGTTCAGCTGTTGGATTACGGTTAATGTAAGTATCAGCAATAAACAAGTTACGGTCTTCAAGCATCAATGCATTCAGCGTGAAGAAGTTATTACGGCCTTCTTTTAGCCCAATCACATTGCTGACGAAGTCTAAGTGAATGTCATAGCTTGAATAAGTACCACATAGCATACCGTCAGCGACACCATGACGAACCAACATTGCCGCAATAAGTGTAGAACGGCGGCGTGCTTCACGCTGAGCGTATTCAGGCGTTACACCTTTACGCTGCATGATGCTGTAATAATCGTCAGCAAACTTATCATAATCAGGGTTTTTTTCTTGATCGACGATAGTGATGTTCACGCCGTCTTCAAGACGTAGGCCTAATTTCTTGATGTTTGCTTCAATGACTGCAGGGCGACCGACAAGGATTGGTTTTGCCAAACCTTCATCAACAGCAATTTGCACCGCGCGAAGTACACGTAAATCTTCACCTTCAGCATAGGCAATGCGTTTTGGATCAGTTTTCGCTTGCGCAAAAATTGGTTTCATCATAAACGCAGAGTTGTAGACGAATTCAGACAAACGTTGACGATATGCAGAGAAGTCTTGAATCGGACGAGTTGCAACACCTGAATCCATCGCTGCTTGTGCAATTGCAGGTGCAATTTCAAGAATCAAACGTTGATCTAATGGGCGCGGAATGAGGTAATCACGACCAAATGAAGCAGATTTTTCACCATACGATGCAGCATCAGCTTCGACATGTGCCATGCGAGCAATCGCATGTACACAAGCAATCTTCATCTCTTCATTAATCGTAGTTGCGCCAACATCTAGTGCACCACGGAAGATATAAGGGAAGCAAAGTGCATTATTCACTTGGTTTGGATAGTCTGAACGGCCAGTTGCCATAATCACGTCTGGACGTGCTTCATGTGCATGTTCAGGAAGAATTTCAGGGTCTGGGTTAGCAAGGGCAAAGATAATCGGATCTTTCGCCATGACTTTAACCATTTCTTTGGTCAAAATACCTGCTGCAGAAAGACCAAGGAACATGTCCGCACCTTCCATTACATCAGCAAGCTGAGAGCCTTCGATGTCCTGAACGTATGCCTTTTTCGACTCATCCAAGCCTTCACGTTTAGTCGTCAATAAACCGCGTGAATCTGCCACAACGATGTTTTCTTTTTTCACGCCAAGTGCGCAAAGTAAGTTCAAACATGAAAGGGCAGCAGCACCTGCGCCAGAAGCGACAATTTTGATTTCTTCAATTTTTTTGCCATTGAGTTGAAGTGCATTCAGTAATGCAGAACCCACAATGATCGATGTACCATGTTGGTCATCATGGAACACAGGAATATTCATGCGTTCACGAAGTTTTTGCTCGATGTAGAAACACTCTGGGGCCTTGATGTCTTCAAGGTTGATACCACCGAAAGTTGGTTCTAATGCTGCAACGATATCTACGATTTTGTCTGGATCGTTTTCAGCAATTTCAATGTCAAAAACATCAACACCAGCGAATTTTTTGAATAGAACGCCTTTACCTTCCATAACAGGTTTTGACGCTAAAGGACCAATGTTACCTAAGCCCAGTACGGCTGTACCGTTACTGACTACAGCAACAAGATTACCGCGCGCTGTGTAAAGTGCAGCAGTAGATGGGTCGCGTTCAATTTCTAAACAAGGTGCAGCGACACCTGGCGAGTATGCGAGGGCTAAATCGTGTTGGTTGACCAATTGTTTGCTTGGTGTAACGCTGATTTTCCCCGGAGTTGGAAATTCGTGATAATACAAAGCCTGCTGTTTTAAAGATTGATCGTCCATCTGTATCTCGATTGTGTTTTGTTTATCCAATATAAAGCTGCAATGCTTGCTTTATCCGCTTGAATATAACATTAGTTGCACAGTTGGGACAGTCGAAGTCGCGTCTTTTTCAGACAATCTTATAGCTCAGGCATAGTGACTTATATTAAGTAAGTATAAGCAGGCGAAGAGATATTGTTTTCAAGGAACACGGTTGCCTCTTCTTGTGGCAGTGGCTTAGAGAAAAAATAGCCTTGAGCAATGTCACATTCTAAGTCTTGTAGATACTGTAACTGCTGTTCAGTTTCAATCCCTTCAGCGACTACCGTCATGCCCATCGCTTTACCCATGGCAATCATGGCACTAACGATGGCCAATTGTTTATTTTCACCAATTTTAGAGATAAAACTGCGATCTATTTTTAAGATATCAATTGGGAAATCAGCTAAATAGGACAGTGATGAGTAGCCCGTACCAAAGTCATCAAGTGAAATATTGATTTTACGTTTTTTTATTTCGTTTAATAGTTCACGTACTGAATCTAGATTTTCGACCAAAGAAGATTCTGTAATTTCCAGTTCCAGACTGGCACCCTCAATTTGATTGGCATCTATCGCTTCATCTAAATCATTTAATAATTGTCCACGGCGCAGTTGCTGTGCAACAATATTGACGGATACACAAATATTTTGATAACCCAAATTATTCCAAAAGCGAATTTGCTGCGCGGTTTTTTGCAGGACAAAACGCCCGATATCGGAAATTAAACTGGTTTGTTCTGCTAAAGGAATAAATAAGCCCGGTGGTATTAAGCCTTTTTCAGGATGATTCCAGCGCACCAAGGCTTCAAAACCGTAAATATTTTTATCACGGAAATTGATCTTCGGTTGGTAATACACCACCAGCTCATTATTTTGAATGGCTTTACGCAAGTCGCGTTCCAAGAAGATCCCTTGCTCTAATAATGCGGTATTTTCATTGGAATAATAACGTGTAGTATTGCCTCCCAAATTTTTAGCTTCGCTCAGCGCTTGTTCTGCACAGTTATTTAGATAATCTAGCTGACGGCCATGCTCAGGATAGAACGCTACACCCATCGATAAGGTGATGACATGTTCTTGGCCAAAAATATTAAATGGAATGCTAAAGGCTTTATTGATGCGTTCACAATGTTCTTGTACTGAAGGGCGGATATGTGAAATTTCATACACAATCGCAAAATCATCGCCATTTAAATGCGCAACAAATAATGCTTCGGCATTGGTTAGACGTAAACGCTGTGCGACTTGGCGTAACAGTTCGTCACCACCATTGTTGCTGAGATATTCATTTAATGGACGGAAACGATCGATGTTTAAACGAATGACAGCCAACTGTTTAATCGAATCTTGCTGCGAAACTAAATATTGATGCAGTTGATAGTTGTAATAAAAACGGTTCGGTAAATCCGTTAAGGTGTCATAGTTTTCTAAATATGATAAGCGTTGTTCTTGCAATTTACGTTCGGTCAGGTCTGAAACGATCCCGATATAATGGGTGACACGGTTTTGATCATCGGTAATGGCATTAATATGCATCCACAGCGTCAGTTCTTTACCTGAAAGAAATTTTTCGTGCAATTCACCATCATATTCACCAATTTTCAGCACTTGTTTAATGATCGAGTAGTGCATACTGCGTTGAATTGATTTGTAATTTGCTGTGATATCAAATAGATGTTTGCCAATAATTTGGTCGTAGTTAAATCCGGTTAATTGTTCGTAAAACGGATTGACTTCGATATAGCACAGTTCTTCATTTAAAATGAAAATTCCTTCAGCGGCTTGTTCGAGTACACTAGCTGCAAGTTTTAAACGTTCTTGTGATGTTCGTTCTTGATGGATATCACGTCGAATACCGACCATGCGCAATGGCTTACGATTATCTGGATCGCGTTGAATGACCCGTCCAATATCATGTACCCAACACCATTTTCCTTGACTGTTTTGAATCCGATAGGTGGCCTCATAACGGTCTTTAAATCCACGTAGATGTTGAATCATCGCTGATTTAAAATGAGGGATATCATCAGGATGGATCACATGTTGTAACTGTTGCTGATGCTCTTTCGAATGTCTAAGGGTTTTTTCTTGCTTATAGTTGGTGACAACGATTTTACGGTCTTTGATATTCCAATCCCAAGGACGTAAACCGGCGATTTCATGCGCAAGGACTAAATTGGCTTGTTGGTTTTCTAAATCTTTATTCATTTGCTCAATGTCGAAGGTCCGCTCTTTAACTTTCTGTTCAAGGATTTGGTTACCCAGTTGTAGCTGTAATTCGATGTCTCGTGATTTGTTGACTTCATCTTGGAGCTGCTGACACAGTTCATCAGTCCATTTGACTTGTTGCTTGGCACTATCGACCAGTAGGTTATTTTTAGCATGTAAGGTCGATACACGACGGTGAATCCGATACGACGTCATGGCGCACATTAGAATCACAATGAGCCCAAAATTAATACTCAGGCTAAATAAGTGATTTGAACCATCTAAGAAAAAGAACTGTGCAATCAGATACGGCACAATAGACGGGATGAAGGCCAAACAAAAATAATTGAGTTTTTGCGTTAAATAGGTCAAACCAAAGGTTTGTGTCACGATCAAGAGTAGGGCGGAGAGCGTTAAGGCCTGAATCGGTTCAAAGCTTTGATTGGTCGCAGGTAAATAGTAAAAAATTAAAAAGATACCGCTCGCAATCAACGTACCAACTGAAAAACACTGAAACTGTAGCCAACGATGCGCAATCATCAGTGAATATTGTTCGGGTTTAAAATAAACGGTGCTCATCAGCCAGCATAAACTGACAAAAACTTCTGTAAAAATAAACCAAATATTGAAATACAAAGATGGCGATTTATAAAAAATTTGATATATCGAAAAAATATATAAGCAAATAATCAGGATACTGACTAAAAAATAGCGGCTATGGCGAATCGTGTTCGCAATTTGAGCAGTATGATTGTACTGCTTGATATATTCATCTTGTTTATACGTCATGAATATAAAAACCCTGCCTTAACTAAATCTAGATCGTTGTATTTGTATTGTTCCTGAGAGTATTTGTTTATTCTTGGTAACAAATCATTTGTTTTTATTGACTCTAGGGTAATTGCGTTACAAATAAAAAGCAATATCAAGGATGCCATCATTGATGCTTTCAGATGAACTATCGAGTAAAAATTAAATAAATTTATAATTTAAAATTGAAAGTGCAACTACAGGTGCAGTTTCTGTGCGAAGGACACGTTCACCGATACACCAGTTCACGAAACCTTTCTCATTTGCTGCGCTGATCTCGGCTTCGCTCAAGCCACCTTCAGGGCCAATCAGTAAGGCAAATTGTGGGTCAGCATCAGCTAATACATCAATTTCATCTTTATTGGGTGCGAGTACCAATTTTGTTGTCGGTAGGTCACTTTCCAACCATTTTTCAAGGGAAAGAGGCGGAAGTACTTTAGGAACAATGTTGAGTCCACACTGTTCGCAAGCAGCAATAGCAATGCCTTGCCAATGGTCAAGTTTCTTTTGATCACGATCGTACTTCAAACGCATCTCACAACGTTCTGAAGTGAGTAGTTGAATTTCAGAAACACCGAGTTCCACCGCTTTTTGAATCGCATAATCCATGCGGTCGCCTTTGCTCATCACTTGACCCAATAGTGCCGTAAAATGTGGTGTGCGATTGCTTGGATTGAATTGCAAAACTTGGACGGCAGCCGACTTTTTAGCGATTTCAACCAATTCAATATGGTATTCGCCACCTTGCCCATTGAACAAAGTGGCTGTTTCGCCCACTTGAGCACGTAAAACTTTTACCCAGTGATGAAACACTGTTTCCGTTAATTCAACAGTCGTACCAACAGTTAAATCAGCTTCAATATAAAAACGTGGCATTAAAGTTTTACTCTCAAAAAGGTCGAAATGTCTTATGCAAGACCGAGGTCTTTCACAAGTTGACGTGTAGGGTCAGTGGTGTTCATGGTGTAGAAGTGCAGGCTTGGCGCACCACCAGCAATCAGGCGTTCGCAAAGTTTTACAATCACTTCATGACCAAAGGCTTTGATTGACGCTGTATCGTCGCCATAAGTCGCAAGCTGTTTGCGAATCCAACGTGGAATTTCTGCACCTGTACCATCAGCAAAGCGAATTAAATTACTTGCATTGGTAATAGGCATGATGCCTGGAGCGACAGGAATGTTCACGCCTTCTTTTTGAATGCGTTCTACAAAGTAGAAGTAGGCATCTGGATTGAAGAAGAACTGTGTGAGTGCTGCGTTAGCGCCCGCATTGGCTTTGTCGCAGAAACGTTTGATGTCGAGATCAAAGCTGTCTGCTTGCGGGTGCATTTCTGGGTATGCTGCAACTTCAATTTTGAAATGATCACCAGTGTGCTCACGGATGAAACGCACAAGATCTGTTGCATAAGGCAATTCGCCCAAGCCCACTTGGCCAGACGGCAAGTCGCCGCGCAGCGCAACAATACGGTCAATGCCTTGCGATTTATACAAATCCAGCAATTCAGCAATACGTTCTTTGCTGTCACCAATACAAGACAGGTGGGGGGCAACCGGTGTGCCTTTACCGTTGAAATCATTCAATGTAGACAAAGTGCGTTCACGGGTAGAACCGCCTGCACCGTATGTTACAGAGAAAAATTCAGGATTTAATAATTGAAGTTCTTGGTGTACAACTTTAAGTTTTTCCGCGCCCGCATCAGTTTTGGTCGGGAAGAACTCAAAGGAAATAGGAATCTGTTTTGACATGTTCAAATCCTTTTTTATAAATACTTTTATTTAAAAAAATCCCCTCATCCTAACCTTCTCCCAGAGGGAGAAGGGACTTCCATTATGAAAGTAATAGTGATTTGGAGTTAACATCAAATTTGCTTTCACAATGAAGAGTTCCCTCTCCTTTTAGGAGAGGGTTAGGGAGAGGTATTTATAAAACTTAGTATTTATAAGCCTCAGCTTTGAACGGGCCTTCAACTTGAACACCGAGGTAATCCGCTTGTTCTTGAGTCAAAGTCGTTAATACGCCACCGAAACCTGCAACCATTGCAGCAGCAACTTCTTCGTCTAATTTCTTAGGAATAAGTTCTACGCGGATCGCAGCTTGTTTTTGATCTTCAGGAAGATCAGCAAATTTTTCAGCGAATAGGTGCATTTGACCCAATACTTGGTTGGCAAAAGAACCATCCATAATACGTGAAGGGTGACCGGTTGCATTACCAAGGTTCACCAAACGGCCTTCTGAAAGAAGAATAAGGTAATCATTTTCATTTTCTGAACGATACACTTGGTGAACTTGTGGCTTAACTTCAACCCACTTATAACCACGTAAGTAATTTGTGTCGATTTCAGTATCGAAATGACCGATGTTACAAACTACAGCGCCAGCTTTTAATGAATCAAGCATTGCAGCGTCACATACGTGGTAGTTACCAGTTGTTGTTACGATCAAGTCAGTATTTTGAAGAAGATCAAGGTTGATGTCTTCTTTCTTACCCGTTTGAATGCCATTTTTATACGGAGCAACAACTTCGAAACCGTCCATGCATGCTTGCATTGCACAGATAGGGTCAACTTCAGTGACACGTACAATCATGCCTTCTTGACGAAGTGATTGAGCAGAACCTTTACCTACGTCACCATAACCGATTACAAGCGCACGACGACCAGATAAAAGCATATCTGTACCACGTTTGATTGCATCGTTAAGTGAGTGACGGCAGCCGTATTTATTGTCATTTTTAGACTTGGTTACAGAGTCATTTACGTTAATCGCTGGAACTTTTAAAGTACCGTCGCGGTGCATTTCGTAAAGACGTTGAACACCTGTAGTGGTTTCTTCAGTAATACCGTGGATTTTTGCAATCACTTCTGGGTATTTTTCGTGAACAAGTGCAGTTAAGTCACCGCCATCGTCCAGAATCATGTTGGCATCCCAAGGTGTACCGTTCACATTGATTTGCTGTTCAAGACACCACATATATTCTTCTTCAGTTTCGCCTTTCCAAGCAAATACAGGAATACCCGCAGCAGCGATTGCAGCAGCAGCGTGGTCTTGAGTAGAGAAGATGTTGCAAGAAGTCCAGCGAACTTCTGCACCTAATTCAACTAGAGTTTCAATTAAAACTGCAGTTTGAATGGTCATGTGGATACAGCCAAGGATTTTCGCGCCAGCAAGCGGTTTAGCCGCTGCATAGCGTTTGCGAAGACCCATTAGGGCTGGCATTTCTGCTTCTGCAAGTTTGATTTCTTTACGGCCGTAGTCAGCTAGTGAAATGTCGGCAACTTTATAATCTGTAAATGAAGCATTAACCGCGTTCATCACGATCTCCTTAATAAAAACAATTGATCATTATGTTCGCGGATGCCGTTGTTGATTGGAGCGAGTGTCCAACCGAATCGTCGAGCCTAGCGATCTTATATTTAGTGCCTATAAGAAAGTCGCAGCATCCCTCGACTAGGGCAGTATTGTACTTGGAAATAGAGTGAGTTCCAATCAAAAATTGGTTAATATGTAGATGAATAATCTGATAATAAAAAGATAATAACGTACATATCATGAATATATTAAAATTTAATATTTTCCTAGTTTTACTCGTATCTTCACAAGCTGTCTCAGCAAGGCGAGGCGACTTTTCACCACAAGATATTTTTTTTCTGCCTTTAATTTTGATTGGGGTTTTATCCTTATTTAAATTTTCAGGCTTTATTGAAAATTATACGAAAGGCTTAAATTTAACCCTTAGAGTAGTCATAAAAGCAGTGAGTTTTATTATTTTGATTGGCATCATTGCCCTTATAATTATCGGGATAGGGCTAATTTCTTAGTATATTCCTGAAAAATGGTCGATGATATTCTAGTGCAATTTTAAATATAAAAAATTGGAAGCTAATAATGAAAAAATTAACTGCATTCATATGCTTGTGTTTTTCAGCACTAACATATGCCAACGATTCAACAGGCTATGTGGCAACAGGCGGTGTGCAGTACCTTAAAAATAAAGACATTCAAATGTTCAGTGAAGACCTGTTTATTAGTAAAAAAATCATCAAGGTCGATTATCAGTTTAAAAATCTGAGCAATAAAGACGTGACTGAAACCATACTCTTTCCACTGCCAAAAGTTGAAAACTTCTTTGAATCTGATTTTGCCAATACTGAAAAATTGCTAAAAAGTTTTAAAGTTCAGGTGAATGGAAAAACGATTCAGCCAGAAATGCATGTGCGCACTTTTATTCAAAAAGATGAAAAAACAGCGCCGATTGATATGACTGAGAGTTTTAAGCAATGCGGATTTACGGAAAAAGACATGTTGAATCCGTGGAGCAGGCAAGATGTTGAATATAAAACTTTTGAGGCAAAGCTTAGAAACTGTAAAAATGCAGCGCTGCAAAAAGTATTGCCCAAAGATTTGAGTGAAGAAATTTCATGGTCATCTCAGGTGATTTATAGCTGGAAGCAAACGTTTAAAGCCAATGCGCTCACACGTGTACAGCATCAATATGCACCGCTAGTGGGTGGGTCTGTGGCTTTATATCCTGATGAATATAATAAAAGTTATTGTATGGATCAAAACTTTAAGGCAGGACTCAGAAAGGCTAAATCACAGCATGCACCATTTCAAGCGCTGGGCTATATCTTAAAAACTGGTGCCAATTGGGCAAAGCCTATTCAAGATTTTAAACTGACTATCGAGCGTGATGCAGGAGAGTTGGTTTCTTTTTGCTGGGCAGGTAAAGTGAAGAAAATCAGCGCTACGCAGTTTCAAATGGTTGAAAAGAATTTTGTGCCCAAACAAGATTTGGACATTATTTTTGTGCATGTGAAATCAGGTCTGGATTAAAACTTGCAGGCAAAACTGCTGCGATTTGTTTATCATCGTCCATAAGCAATTTTGAGTTTTGATATATGTCGATGGAAATACCTGATGAGTTGGCAAATTTAGAAGCCAATGGCGGCATTTATGCAGTGTGGATGTTGCTGCAGCACTTAGGTATAGATGCAGACATTCAGCAGCTCATCGAAGTTTGCGCTTATGAAGCTGGCCATGGCACAACAACCATTGGTTTGGCTGTAGGACTGAAAAAGTTTGGCTTTCTAGTAAAGTTTTACACAGAGCATGATCCTGAGCTGCAAGACAGTGAAAAACGCAGCTATGCAGAAGCGGATCAATTGGAACTGCCTATATTACCTGCAATTGGCTATGCACAAATCCAGCAGGCTTTTGAACAAAATCAGTTTGTGATTGTCTATTACGACACCCTAGAGGGCGTGGGGAATCATTCTTTGGTGTATGAAATTGACGAAGCAGAAATCAGTTTCTTTGACAGTTTTGATGCCATGCCAGCAGACGTATTTGAACAGCAGCGTGGGGCAGAGGGCATTTGCAGACAAGTCATTACGGTGGATGTAAATGACTATGTGGCGAGCTGAGCCATTTTGTTAAAAGCAAAAAGCCCATCATGAGATGGGCTTTATTTTTTAGAAAAGAATTGGATTACTGCTCAGCCACATTGGCTTTTTCATTCCAAAAATCTGCTTTTTCTTCATCGGCGTCGATGCCTAAGCCATTGACATAAATAAAAGCCAAATCACGCATGGCTTGAACTTCGCCCAGTTTGGCAGATTGTTCAACAAGTTCAATGGATTTAGCGACATCTTTTTCCACCACATCGCCGCGACGGTAAAAATTGGCCAATTCTAAAATTGCAGCAGGATGGTCATGTTTTGCCGCTTGTTCTAACCAGCGGTGCGCATGTTCAAAATAGGTTTTAGATTCTTCAGGATCTTCTTCGAGCATATCTTTGGCATAGACTGCATAGCCTTCACCCAGCCAATACATGGCTTCTACATGACCTAACTGAGCTGCTTTGAGTGCCCATTCTTCAGCAAGTTCAACATGCTCATCATTTTCACTTTGCATATAAATTTCAGCCAGTTCAAATTGAGCATCTTTATTGCCTACCATAGCGCGGTTATATAAAGCAGGAGAGATTGAAAGTTCAGACATGTGTAATCCAAAAGAGCAGAATAGGCATAGCCTAATCTGTTGGCATGAAAAAAGCCAATCCGAAGATTGGCTTTCAATGTTTAGAGAATGTTGTCTAAAGAATTAAAATTTCAATAACACTGCTGACAATACAAATACGACAACCAATGCACCAATAATTTTCCAAAAATATTCAGCGATATAACTAATACATAGCCCGACAAATAAAGCCGCAATAGTCAGCGCGCCAAACCAATAACTGATGTTATTGCTCGGCGTTCCAAGAGAGAGGCAAATTATCAAGGCAATAATCAATAGCGCCCAGCCGACTAACGTGGCTAAGCGTGTTTGGCCCACACTTAGTTCTTTGCTGTAGAACTGCTTTTGATGTTTAGACATGCTGCATGCCAAGGCAAAAAAACCTAAGCTACTCAGTGCCCAAATCAGGAGAAAGAACATCATGCTTCAACCTCCTTTGTGCCACGTGCTTTTTTAACAGGCAGCCCTTTATGCTTTTTCACTTTGTAAAATGAATAGGCAAACAAGATAGCCAAAAGCCACATTGCAAGATCAAAGGATGCAATCATCCATTGGCCATTTGCCATGGTATTCCAAAGCGCTTGACCACCAGTCATGAAGTTTACAATTGGCAGTAAAGCAAAAATTGCTGTGGCAAAAGCTAAAAGTTCTAGCCACGCTTGACGATGCGTACGGAACATCGCATAAATAAGCGTTAGTAGCCAAACAATAAAGAAACTACGAATTTCTAATTCCGAACGGTTTTCAAGTTGTGCGGGAATAAAACGGTTGGCATAGAAAAATGCTGCGCAGGCAATCGGCAAACCAATAATCGCTGCAATATTGGTCACTTCAACCGTGCGGTAGCCAAATGATTTAAAGCCTTGTTTTTGCTGTTGCGGCGCACGTTTTACACACCACAGAATGAGACCTGTAGCGACCATCAGTGTGCCTACAATCCCTGAAATAAACAGCAGCCAACGTAGTGCTAAATCTACACCGCGTGCTTCATGCAGCGTAGTCACTACATTGTAAATACCCATAGGTACAGAAGGGTGCTTTAACTTAGCACTTTCGTCAGTTAAGTCTTTACCAGTTACGCCATCAAATTGTTTGCTTGCATAGACATTTCGATACGCGACACTTTCACCATGTAAGGCTCGTAGTTCAATTTTAGCTTGGGCTGTATTCGGTGCAATGATGCTAACGGTACTAATAGGATTAGTTTTCCATTCAGTCTGAACCGCAGTCACGATAGGCGCTAAATTGGTCAACGGCGCAGCAACGACAGGTTGCTCTTCACGTTTAGAGCGACGATCTCCTCGACCTTCACCACGGCCCTCAGCACGATTTTCGCCTTGGTTTTGTGCAGAATTGGCACGGGATTGTTGTGGGCGTTCGCCACGTTCTTCACGTCCTTCAGGTTTATTTTCCTGAACCAAGGCACGATTTTGTTCTTGTAAAAATTGTCCACGGTTTTCATAAATACGCTCAATCCCCCAAGGCATGATCGTAAATAACAACAGCAACAGGCCACTAAAGGTGATCATGATGTGGAAGGGAAGCGCAAATACTGCGGTTGCATTATGTGCATCGAGCCAAGAACGTTGTCCTTTACCTGAACGGAAGGTAAAGAAATCTTTAAAGATTTTTTTATGAGTAATGACACCACTAATGATGGCAACTAACATCAACAGTGTGGCTATCCCGATAAACCATCGTGTCCACATACGTGGCATGCCATATAGTTCGAAATGGAAACGATAGAGAAAATTACCACCACGCGTATCGCGCGGCTCAAGTACTTCACCTGTAGCACTATCAATGTAGATTTGTTTACCACCACGGCGTGCGCGAGGGTCTTCACCTTGTTCACGAACGGTAATTAATGTGGCATTTTGACGCGTATTTGGCAGCAAAATATTCCAAGCACCTGCATTCGGATGATTTTGCTGTAAATAATTCAGTGCGACTTCAGTTTGTTGGACTTGTGAACTGGCTGGAACAGATTGATGCAGCTCAGGTGTCATCCAAACATTGATTTCATTTTTAAAGAAGCTCAGGGTTCCGGTCAGGAAAATAGCATACAGCAACCAACCTAAGATTAGGCTAGCCCATGTATGCAGCCAAGACATGGACTGGCGAGGCCCCTCTACTTTTGCATCAACACGCATTTTAGCTTCCCATCATCATGTAAATGGCATACAAACACACCGCAGGGATCACAATGCCTAAAGTTGCTTTGAGGGTTTTATTCACCATAAAGACCCAAATAAATGCACAGCTCCACAGGATAAATGAAATTAAAGTTGCACTCATGGCTGCACTTCCACGGTCTTCGCTAAATACATCTGCAATTACGATGGCAGATAGCATTGCGACAACATATCCGCCCACTAAAGCGAGGGCAAAGCGATAGAAAATCATCAAGCGATAGGTCAATAGAGAAGGAGTGTCTTTACGCGTTTTAGGCAGCGCAGATTTGAGGGGTGTCACGAGTGCCTCAGGTGGTGAGCTATTCATAAAATACTTAAGCGCTTGGAAATTGTATTAAAGTTAATCTAAATGATAACAATTATTATTAATAATTAGAATAATGTATTCACATAATTATTGATATTTCAGCATGCTGAGTAGAAATTGATTTAAAAAGAGGGGAAATAAAGGCAAAAAAATAGCGACCGAAGTCGCTATTTTAGAATGCAAGAATGCTTAATTGTCTACATTATTGCTCTTGTTGAATGCCTGCAACTAACCAGTCTTGATCAGAACCCGCAGGTTTAACAAAATGCCATACTTCAGCAAAAGGCTGTGGCAGGCTATTTAAGTCTTCACTTACAGTACCTGTAAAACGCACACTTACAACGTATTGACCATTTTCGTTAGCAGAATCGACCACCATAGCATTTAAGTTAGAAAACTCAGCAACGTCTTCATCTTTATTCGCCATAATGTCGTTATACATAGACTGGTAAAGATCAGGCGTTAAGTAACGCTGAATTTCAGAAATGTTGCTTGCCGTATTCATCGATTGAATGTGGTTAAAACGCTGACGTGCAACACGTAAAAATGTTGCTGGCTCTGTACCATCAGGCAATTGATTGCCGCTGTTGGTATAGGCAGCACCAAAAGGCGCGTTCGTTGCAGCAGCTGCACCAAATGGAGCATTTGAAGCTGCTGAATTACCGCCTACAGAATTACCAAAAATATTCGTATTGTCATTGCCTGCACGAGGTGCAGCATTTTGTTGGCCAAACGGTGCATTGTTTGCACCGCTGTTTGGCGCATACGGATTGTTAGTGGTTAGTTTTTTTTTTGCGCCCATCTTACGGAAAATGAAGAAGGCAACAGCAGCGGCAAGTAAAATCCAGATCCAGCCTGGAATACCACCTTTCTCTTCCTGTTGTTGAGCTTGCGCTTCAGAAGCTGCTTGACCGTTATTGTCATCGGCCATCGCATTTGCAGCGACAGCACCAATTGCAGCACCAGCCACACCAGCAGCAACCATTCCGCCCACATTCGAGCCAGATTTTGCTGGAGCGCCAGCAGTTGCAGGCTGTTGAACAGGAGCAGATTGACGAGGTTGCTGATAAGACTGAGTTGGAGCAGCTTGACGGCTCATACCATGGCTTTTACCACCACCGGCACGTTTCGCTTCTGCAATCGGCGCTACCAAAAGGGCTGCTGTTAAAAGAGCAGTCATCAAACCACGCTGTCGAACTTCCATCAAATTTTCCTATATCTATATAAAGTTAAAATAGCCATCTAGTTATGCCGCCATTTGTATTGAATTTCAATAGAACATCGGTAAAAAATTGAAAATTCATTCAAAATAAACTAATCAACGTGACTAAGACTCATCGGTCAGCGTAATTGCCTGACTCAACGCCTCATGTAAACGTGCGACAGAAATAATCTCTACACCTGAAATGGGTTTTTGCGGTGCATTACCACGAGGTAAAATAATGGTTTTAAAACCATGCTTAATGGCTTCTTTGAGTCGTTCCTGTCCATTGGGTACAGGACGGATTTCGCCTGAAAGTCCGACTTCGCCAAATACCGCCAAATGCTGTGGCAGGGCTTTAGCTCTTAAGCTAGAGGCACAGGCTAAAAGTACCGCAAGGTCAGAACCGGTTTCCGTGATTTTTAAGCCACCGACGACATTGACATAGACATCTTGTCCTGCAGTTTGTACGCCACCATGACGGTGCATAACGGCTAAAAGCATGTTTAAACGGTTTTGTTCTAAACCTAAGGCTACGCGCCGCGGTTGTCCATGCGCATCATCCACCAAAGCCTGAACTTCAACTAAAAGTGGACGTGTACCTTCACGGCTAATCATGACAATGGAACCCGGAATGGCTTCATCATAACGACTCAGGAAAATAGCGGATGGGTTTGATACCTCGCGTAGACCTTTATCGGTCATGCCAAATACACCAAGCTCGTTGACTGCACCAAAACGGTTTTTCACCGCACGAATCATACGGAAGCGAGAGTCAGGCTGACCTTCAAAATACAAAACACAATCGACCATGTGCTCAAGCACGCGAGGGCCAGCCAAAGAACCTTCTTTTGTTACGTGACCGACAATAAACAATGCTGTGCCACTATTTTTGGCAAAGCGGGTCAGGAGTGCAGCCGATTCACGAATTTGGGAAACACCCCCCGGCGCAGACTGGAGTGTCTCGGTGTATAAGGTTTGGATCGAATCTAAAATGGCCACGGCAGGGCGTTCATGTGCCAATACTTCACAAATGCGCTCGACACAGGTTTCTGCCATGACTTTGAGTTGATCGGTCTGCAAATCTAGGCGCTGGGCACGTAGAGCAACCTGAGACAAAGATTCCTCACCTGTGACATATAAGGCAGAACTTTTACTCGCCGCCATATAGGTTGCGGTTTGTAGCAAAATAGTGGATTTACCAATGCCGGGGTCACCACCAATCAGCACTACTGAACCTGTGACCAGTCCACCGCCGAGCACACGGTCAAATTCACCAATACCTGTTGCCATTCGAGTTTCATGCGAAACGGAAACTTGATTTAAGGTAGTCACAGCAGCTGCTTGACCTGCATAGCCACCGCCCATTTTAGGCTGCGCACGGTGTGTAACAGCGGGTGCAATATTGACTTCGACTAATGAATTCCATTCACCACATTCGGTACATTGACCGGCCCATTTGGGATGATCAGCACCACATTGTTCACATCGATAGACACTTTTTGCTTTCGCCATAATATTTACTGTGCACAAACTCAAATTGAGTCACAGCATAGCGGTGAATACATCGAAAAACCAAGTTTTTATCGCATGAAATGACTGATGAAGGTCAATTGATGTCGTTTTATTTTCAATAGCTGCACTTTTACATAGTAAGCACTTTATAATAGCGCATTATATTTTTTGAAATGGGTCACCACATGACTGAACTATTACGACATATCGATGCCATCGCACGTGAAAAAAATCGTGATGTGTTATTTGTGCATTTTGAAGAATATGATCATCAACATCCTGAAAAAAATACGGTGCGTAATGATGTTATGCACTGGTTTGACCTGCAAAATATCGACTATTTCCCTTGTATGGGGCTAGAAGGTGAGTCGTTAATCGATAGCTATACAGGTGATTTATACCTTGACGTGCCTTTTGATGAAAGCAGCCCTGCATATAAAACCCTCAGTGAATACCTTGAAGATGAACAAGGGAACATGAAAATTCAGGGGGTATTGTTCTTTTCTTTATCCTTGGAAATTGCCCTAGAAATCGAAGCCGATTTGATGGAAGCCAGTTCTGTAGATTCTGAATATGCTGAAAATGAGTTTGGTGACCAATTTGGTGAAGGCTTTATTGAAGATACTGAATCAGATCCAAAAGATGAAGCAGCCAATGAAAGCAACACGAAAAACGACAAATTTGATGATGGTCAAATTGGCACAATTCAATAAGTAAATATCGATTTTCAGTCCGAATAAAAAAGCCACGTGAATTCACGTGGCTTTTTGTTGAGCAGGATGCAGGTATTAGTACAACTCACCTGATTTACGACGTTCAATAAAATCTTTCGATTCTTTCACAATGATGCCTGAGAGCAATAACAGTGCAATACAGTTTGGTGCAGCCATCAAACCGTTAAAGGTATCGGCAAATAACCAAACGAGATCAAGTGTTACGACACAGCCGACAAAGACTGATGCGATGTAAATTAAGCGATAAATCAGTACTGATTTTTCACCTAAGAGGTAAGTACAGCATTTTTCACCATAATAGCTCCAACCCAGAATGGTTGAATAAGCGAAGAAAATAATACCGAAAGTCACGACCCAACCACCGAAGCCCGGAAGTAGTTTGTCAAAAACACTAATCGTCAGTACGGCACCCGTTTGATCACCAAAGCTTTGTCCTGCCATGATGAAGCCCATGACAAGTACAATACCTGTAATTGAGCAAACAATGATGGTGTCTAAGAACGTACCTGTCATAGAGACAAGACCTTGACGTGCTGGGTGGTCAGTTTTTGCAGCCGCAGCGGCAATGGGTGCTGAGCCCATACCTGCTTCATTAGAGAATACACCACGTGCCACACCATAACGAATCGCAGCACCAATCGCACCACCCGCAGCAGCTTCGCCCGTAAATGCATAGCTAAAGATCATTTTTAGTGCAGGGATCACCAATTCAAGGTTGGTGAAAATAATGATTAAGCCACCCAATACATAACCTACCGCCATAATTGGAACAATAAATGAAGAGGCTTTAGAAATGGATTTGATGCCGCCTAAAATAACGAGTGCAGAGAATATGGTGATAACGATTGCAGTGGTGAGTGTGCTGATCCCTAAGCTGTTTTGCACAGCAAGCGCGACAGTGTTCGACTGTACTGAGCTACCAATACCAAAGGATGCCAAAGTACCAAATAGGGCAAATACCACTGCCAACCATTTCCACTTAGGCCCAAGTCCACGTTCGATGTAATACATCGGACCACCGTTCATTTCGCCATTTTCATTTTTATGACGAAACTTTACAGCGAGTACACCTTCACCATATTTGGTTGCCATACCAAAGAGCGCGGTTATCCACATCCAAAACACTGCGCCCGGACCACCGAGCACACAAGCGGTGGCTACACCGGCAATATTACCTGTACCAATGGTGGCAGAAAGTGCGGTCATAAGTGAGGCGAAATGAGAAATATCGCCATCATGTTGATTGGCTTTAGGATGCTTGCCAAAGACTTGTTTGAATGCGAAAGGCAACATGCGAAATTGCCAGAAAAGTAGTCGGAAGGTGAGGAATACACCTGTTCCGACAATGAGGACCAGCATGTACGGGCCCCAGACCCATCCACTGAGTGTATTCATGAGTGTGTGTAGATCTTGCATAGTATCTTTCTTCTTATCGGTCCTGAGTGAATGCTACATTTTTGATATCTGTAGCAATTGATATGCCATTGTTAGAAACTTCCATGATTTTTGGCATAAATTTTTTATCGTTGGGAAAATATTTTTTGCATAGAATTGAAGTTTTTACAAGTAAATTGTTGTTTTGTTTGTCGCTTTGAATTTGGGATAGAGGTTAAGATTTTTATATATAAGAAAAATAAATTAACTTTGTCACTTAATCCGAAAATATAGATGATGAGAAATAATTTTGTATTTTCTGAAATTTTTACGTTAATTTGTCGCAATTGGAACGCGAAGTTGAATTAAATAATGTCAAATGAAATTCATGGATCGCACGCTGATAGCGGCGATTTGAAACGAAGCTTGTCCAACCGACACCTGCAATTGATTGCGATTGGTGGTGCGATTGGTACAGGTTTATTTATGGGGTCAGGAAAGACCATCAGTTTAGCTGGTCCGTCCATCCTTATTATCTATATGATTATTGGTTTTATGGTTTTCCTCGTCATGCGTGCATTAGGCGAGTTATTACTATCAAATCTTGAATATAAATCTTTTATCGATTTTGCAACCGACTTAATCGGCCCGTGGGCAGGCTATTTTGTGGGTTGGACCTATTGGCTGTGCTGGATCACTATAGGGATTGCAGATTTATCGGCCATTATTTATTACCTGCAATTCTTTAATGGAGGTAACCCGTTCTCGCCCGAAGAAGGGGTGATGATCAGTGTTGCCGCCATTGTGTTTATCATGGGTTTAAACCTTGTTACGGTTAAACTTTTTGGTGAGTTAGAGTTTTGGTTTGCACTGATTAAGATTATTGCAATCGTGGTGCTCATTGGTGTCGGTCTTTGGATGATCTTTACCGGATTTACCTCATCGACAGGTGAAATCGCATCATTCACGCATTTATGGTCACATGGTGGTCTATTTCCAACAGGTGTAACCGGCTTCTTGGCAGGTTTCCAGATCGCCATTTTTGCCTTTGTCGGCGTGGAACTCGTCGGTACTACGGCTGCAGAAACCAAAGATCCAGAGCACAACTTACCTAAAGCTGTGAACTCGATTCCGATTCGTATCATTATTTTCTATGTGCTTGCACTTGTGATTGTGATGTCCGTTACGCCATGGAATGCCATTGACCCAAGCATTTCACCATTCGTGAACTTGTTTAGCCAAGCCGGTATTGCTGCTGCTGCCATTATTATGAACTTGGTGGTGTTGTCATCGGTCATGTCATCTATGAATAGTGGTGTGTTCTCGACTTCACGTATGTTGTTTGGTTTATCTCGTGAAGAGCAAGGTCCAAAAGCGTTTGGTCGTCTAAACTCACGTGCAGTTCCTGCAAATGCATTGTATTTCTCTGCAGTTTGTTTACTGTTGGGTGCGGCATTACAGTATTTCGTACCGAACACGGTTGAAGCCTTCACATTAGCAACCACACTGTCTACGATTTTATTTATCTGCGTATGGCTCATGATTATCTGGAGCTATATCGTTTACTATAAAACTCGTCCTGAGTTACATGCGAAGTCAACCTTTAAATTACCGGGCGGCTTATATACCTGCTGGCTTGTGATTATCTTCTTCATCGGCATGATTTATGTCTTGTCGCTAGAAGCAGATACCATGAAAGCGCTCATGGTGAGCCCAATTTGGTTCATCATTTTGATTATTGGTTATTTTGGTTTTTATAAGAAAAAGCACCATTAATTTACATTTTTGATCTGATGTAAAAACATAAAAAGTTGCTCCTGAGGGGGCAGCTTTTTTATTTGGATATGGACTTATTTTAAGTTAAAACAGACTGTTTATTAGCGTTTCGATTTGTATTAAACAGCATTCAAATTGATAAGCTATTTCAGTGAAATCAATAGCCTGATCGAGCTAGAAATAAAGACAAATAAGGATTGAAAACAGCACCATCAAATTTTGCTTAAATTTAGTGCAGAATGGCAAAAAGCTCACTTGGAATTACAGGGCTTTTCTTTTATCCGCGGGTTGATCACGTTATACTCGGAAAAATCTTTTCATTAGGTACGTTTATGTATCGTTTTATGAATTATAAAATTATTGTATTAGCAAGTGCTGTGCTGCTGACCGCTTGTGGTCAGTCTGGTGCATTGCATTTACCTTCAGATGCCAATGCAGATAAGCGTGCAAAATATCTGATTTATCCAGATACGCTTGCACAGCAAAAGCAGGAAAAACAAGCGGCTCCTGTTGCAACTGAATCGGAATCTTCAAATTCTAACCCTACACCTTAACGCTTTTATAGAAAGGATACTTTCATGAGTTTCACCCGTACGAATGGGGTATTGCATGCAGAGCAATGTTCTTTACAACAGCTTGCACAGCAATATGGCACACCGCTTTATGTTTATTCAAAAGCTACTTTTGAAAAGCATTATTCAGATATGGATCGTGCATTTAGCTTTATCGACCATCAAATTTGTTTTGCGGTAAAGTCAAACTCTAATCTTGCGGTGTTAAACGTACTTGCCAAGCAGGGCGCTGGTTTTGATATCGTGACGGGTGGAGAACTCGCACGTGTGTTAAAAGCCGGTGGTGAAGCTTCTAAAATTGTATTCTCAGGTTTGGGTAAAACTGAAGCCGATATCCAAAAAGCATTGGACGTGGGTATTGCATGTTTTAACGTTGAATCACATGCAGAGTTGGATCGAATCCAAAAAGTTGCTGCTGCAATGGGTAAGAAAGCACCGATTTCATTGCGTGTAAATCCAGATGTGGATGCTAAAACCCATCCTTATATCTCTACGGGTTTAAAAGAAAATAAATTCGGTATTCCTTCAGACAGCGTTTTTGAAACTTATGCGTATGCGGCATCATTGCCAAATCTTGAGATTATCGGGATTGATTGTCATATCGGCTCACAGTTGACTGAAACTCAGCCTTTTGTTGATGCACTTGATCGTGTCATTGTAATGATCAATCAACTGAAAGAGATGGGTATTCATCTAAAACACATCGATATTGGTGGTGGTTTAGGCGTGACTTACAAAGACGAAGTTCCGCCAACTGTTGAAGAATATGCTCAGGCAATGCGTCCGGCTTTAGAAAAATTAGGCCTTAAGGTATATATGGAGCCGGGGCGTAGTATTTCTGCAAATGCAGGTGTGTTGTTAACCAAAGTTGATTTACTCAAACCGACCAATCATCGTAATTTTGCCATTATTGATGCTGCTATGAACGACTTAATCCGTCCCGCTTTATATGAAGCATGGATGGATATTCAGGAAGTAACGCCTCGTACTGATACAGAAAAGAAAGACTGGGATGTTGTTGGTGCGATTTGTGAAACCGGAGATTTCCTCGGAAAGCAACGTCATTTGGCGATTCAAGAAAATGATGTGCTTGCAGTATTGGGTGCGGGTGCTTATGGTTTTGTCATGAGCTCAAACTACAACAGCCGCGGACGTGCTGCTGAAGTGATGGTTGATGGTGATCAGTCTCATTTGATTCGTGAGCGTGAAACCATCGAATCCTTATGGGAACGTGAACGTTTATTGCCTTAAGGAGAAATTCGAGATGTTATTAGAATTTACCAAAATGCATGGCCTTGGCAATGACTTTATGGTGGTCGATCTAATTAGCCAACGGGCTTATTTAGATACAGTGACGATTCAGCGTTTGGCTGACCGTCATTTTGGTATTGGTTTTGATCAGCTTTTGATTGTAGAGCCACCTGATTTGCCTAATGTCGATTTTAAATATCGTATTTTTAATGCAGATGGTTCGGAAGTTGAACAATGCGGTAATGGCGTACGTTGTTTTGCGCGCTTTGTGCATGAACGTAAGTTGACCAGCAAAACCAAAATCAAAGTACAAACCAAGTCAGGTATCGTAGAGCCTGAATTAGGTGCGAATGGTTGGGTGCGCGTCAACATGGGTTATCCACGCTTTTTGCCGCATGAAATTCCATTTATTGCGGAAGAGCCTGAAAACTTATACGACATTGCATTGGCGAATAATGAACAACTCACCATTGATGTGGTGAGTATGGGTAATCCGCATGCAGTGACGATCGTTCCTGATGTCATTACTGCAGACGTCGCTAAAATTGGTCCACAAGTCGAATCGCATGAGCGTTTTCCACAGCGTGTAAATGCAGGTTTTATGCAAATTGTGGACGAGAAACATGCACGCTTACGTGTATTTGAACGTGGTGTCGGTGAAACTATGGCCTGTGGTACAGGTGCTTGTGCAGCGGCAGTATCAGGTATGCGTCGTGGTTTATTAGCTAATTCGGTCGAAATAGAGTTGGCAGGTGGTAAGCTGCAAATTGAGTGGCAAGAAGGTGGTGTGGTTTGGATGACTGGACCAACTGCAACAGTTTACGAAGGACGCTTAGATTTAAGTTACTTCCAAGGTTAAAATCAAAGCCCTGATTCATTCAGGGCTTTTTTCATAAAATAAAAAGTGAATAAAAAATTATAATTCAATTGGATTGGAATCAACATGGAACAAATAAACGAAGAAATAAAAGAAGAAATCTTAGAACAACTTTTTCATAAAGCCTTACATGAACCCGCGTATCGACCCGAATTTTTAGCTCAGTTATTGGCAGCCAATGTGTATTGTGTGGGAACAACAGGGGGACGTGATTCACGTATTGCCGAAGATTTGATCTTGGATGAAGGCGACAGCGTTCAATTGAAATCATGGGAAGATGAGACTTATGATTGCGTCATCCCGTTTTTTACGTCCTTGGAAAAAATGCGGTTGGCAATATCTGAAAAGGAGTCGTATATCCGGCTACCAACCAAGGCATTATTTGAAATGACCTTGGGGGCAAGGCTTGTATTGAATCCTCAATCACCTGATGCGACGAAGGACTTTGTACCAGAAGAAATTCAACATTTGCTGAACGATCAGTATATTCAGCCCTCAGAAAACTATGAAGTTACGGAAGATACGGAGGTTTTAATTGGTCAGCCGGCGGAATATCCTCAGTTTATGATTGATCAATTAAGCATTTTTTTCGGCACAGAGCGTGTGGTAAAAGCTGCTTATTTGGCGCAAATGCTGAATCAAGCTCGAGATGATTCACCAACTTTACTCATCGGACTAGATTTAGAGGCGGGATTGTCTGAACAACAAATTCAAGATTTGCACAGTAAAATTGGTCGTATCACACAGGATAGTTTTAAAGAGCAATGCCCAGTGGATTTAATCCATGTCAATCCGCACAGTGTCGATGGTGTAGAAGGGTATTTGCTTAATGAAACGCAAGCTTTTTACCAACGTGTTGATGGTAAGCCTAAGGGGTTCTTTGCTAGACTCTTTTCATAAAACAGATATGTAAGATCGCTTTAGAGAACGTACCACAACGCTAAAGCACATGTTGAAATGGGAGAAGACAGGTGACGATGGATCAGAGTCAACTACTGACTATGTGGTTGAAGGAACGTGAAATTCAAAATCAGTCTAAACATACATTGCAAGCGTATGAGCGTGATGTCAGTGATTTTCTCCAATTTTGTACAATACGCAACTTGCCACTGCATGATGTTGAAAAGTCAGATCTGCGTGAATTTGTTGCTCATAAAGTGGAACAGTTTCAGCTCAGTCCAAGTAGTTTACAGCGCATGTTATCTTCGATACGCCAATTTATGAAATGGGCAGAACAAGGAAATTATCTCAATTTTAATCCTGCAGATGATTTTCAGCTCAAACGCCAATCACGTCCTTTACCTGGATTGGTCGATATTGAAACCATTAAACAAATCATGGAACAGCCTGAGCCAGAAAGTGAAATTCAACGGCAGCTTTGGATACGTGATAAAGCGATTTTGGAGCTGCTATATTCAAGTGGTTTACGTTTGGCTGAAGTGCAGGGCTTAACCATTCGAGATATTGATTTTAATCGCCAACTGTTACGTATTACGGGTAAAGGGAATAAAACGCGCATTGTACCTTTTGGTTCTAAAGCCAAAGAGGCTGTGATGCATTGGTTGCAATTATATCCTGCATGGCATGGTGATTTTGTCCCAGAAGCCCAAGTTTTTATCACTCAAAAAGGTAATCCACTGGGGGTAAGACAAATAGAAAATCGAGTTAAATTTCAAGCTCGACGTGCAGGTGTAAATGTCGATTTACATCCGCATTTATTACGACATTGCTTCGCTAGCCATATGTTGTCCAATAGCGGTGACTTGCGTGCTGTACAAGAAATGTTGGGTCATAGTAATTTAACCACTACACAAATTTATACCCATGTGGATTTTGATCGATTGGCACAAGTTTATGATCAGGCCCATCCAAGGGCACAGCATAAAGATTCGTAACAATTGCAAAAACGACTTTGGTACTCAGTGGTCTAAATTTTGCTTAAATTCACAGGCTAGATTTCACATTTTGCATCCTAAAGTGGTCTACTTCATGAAAATTAAATAAGGATGTGAAAAAATATTGGTAAAATTGACCGACATTTTGAACTATTGTCGCATTATAAAAATTCAAATTATCGGGTATAAAAATTGTCCATTATTGAATTGACGTAAGTGCTGAAGTGAAATTCGCCATTTACTAAATTGCTGTACCGTTAAAAATATATAGGCCATACCATGATTTCAGATATTCAAGAAAAATATGACCAGTTAAATGGTCAGCAAAAAGAAATTTTTGCAGGATACGGCTTACGCCAGATCAAACACTTTGTTGAAATCAGTTTGCCTGAAGTAGAAGCTGTATTGCCTGAAGGTGCGCAGCTACAAGGGATTAATGCCGATGGAAAAGTTCAGGCGTTTAATGCGGCGACGGGCCAATACTTTATTTGGATTTCGGATAAACAATGGCAGCTTACCAATAAAGCAACTGCTAAATTTGACAGTAAAGAAGATGCCCTCACCATTTGGCGTATTTTTGATTTGGCACAATATGAACTTATTGACCTAAGCCACATCCATCGTGACTTTTTGGAAAATCAGCCAGCCTAAACCATTGGTCAAATAAACAACTCATGGGCTATCTTCATTGGTTTTGGATGTTTAGCCCTTATATCACCCGCACCATGACATGTTGTGATGCTTATGAGCAGAGCGTTAAAGTGTCTACCTCGTTTGGTTTTAAGCTTTCAAATAAACATTTGAGATAAGCTAGTGGACGTCTTTGCAAAACTTATGATGCTAAACAAAATCTCTAAATGTAAACCCATTTTGCTGTTCAGTAATCAATTCGCTCAGTTTTGATAGCGAGAGCCTGTAAATCCAATCAGTCGTATTCTTGTTTAAGAAATTAAGCTCAAAGGCTCCTTAGATTGTGTTCGTTCATTTGCCGCAAATCATTATTTTTCTTTGCTTAAAATATAAGTAAATACCGCATTGCTAGGTATTTGCATTCGAGGCTGTGAAGGTAATCCGTCACTACATTGCCAAGCTTGTAGTTTCAGCCTCGTCGTTTCTGATGCTTGAGTTGTTCCTTGGCAGACCAATTTCTGTTTATAAATCTTCTAGCGGTAACTGGAAGCTTTGTTTGATGATTTGGCTTGGTAAATCAGTCTTTACACTGGTGATGCCATTTTTCTTGGTTAAGTGAGTAGACTGAAATTTGCGGTAACTTTCTAGGTCAGGCACCACTACTTTGAGCATTGCATCGCACTCACCCAAAATAATGTAGCACTCCATGACTTGAGGAAGTTCTTTCATTGCTTCGATAAAGGTATCGATGGTTTCAGCATCCTGCCCAGTCAACCAAATACGAGAGAATAAAATCAATTGAAAGCCAATCTTTTGTGGATCGACCACGGTGGTGTAATTCTGAATCACACCTGCCTCTTCGAGTAATTTGACCCGACGTAAACAAGAAGAAGGAGAGAGTCCGATTTCCTTGGCTAAGTCATTATTTTGCATGCGACCATTATTTTGAAGTGCGCGAATGATATTTTTATCAATACGATCTAGTTTAACTAGAATTGACTTAGAAGATGTCTTCATAAAATAGAATATAATTCTAATAATAATATCTATTATAGAATATTTGATATCCTATTTTAAAGCGATTCAAACATACTAATTTCACTTTCAGGACATAGAAAGGGAAAATTGAAATGTCTGTATTTGCTTTGTTTGCCTTAACGGTAATTCCCCTTATTTTCACACCAGGACCCGATATGCTTTTTATCCTGTCACAAGTGATGGGTAAGGATGCAAAAGCAGGCATGATGGCAACTGTAGGTGTGTGCTCAGGTTATTTGGTTCACTCGATTTTGGTGGCATTGGGTATTGCTGCGATTATCGTGTCATTTCCACTACTGTTTGAAACAATCCGCTGGTTGGGGATTGCTTATCTTTTATATTTGGCGACGCATTTGCTACGTTCAGTATTTAGCAGTAAAAAATTAAGTATTGAGAAAAAGTCAGCGTCCAACCCGATTAAAAAAGGCTTTTTTACGGCTTTGCTGAACCCGAAAGGTATGTTGATTTATTTTGCAATTTTGCCGCAATTTATCGATAAATCAGCGAATACTGTGAGCCAAGGTTTGATTTTGTCCTTCATTTTTATTGGGCTGATATTTGTGGTGTATTGTAGTTTGAGTGTGGTCTTTGCACGTATTACACAAAAAACTCAAATTGATGAACGCAAACAAAAGTGGATCGATGGTACATCAGGCGGTTTATTGGCTCTTGCTGCGACATGGTTAATTGCCAATTAAAAACAGCAAATGTAAATAGAAATAATTGCCTTAACTAAAACCTTCGTGAAGGCGGAGGTTTTTTTATATGTGGTGAGTATCGACACATATTAAGAATAAGAAAGAGAGAAAAACCCACCAATTAGCTTCGGAAAAGTGAAATTAGCGCTAAATTCATTAGGCTTCTATCTTAAATGACAAGTTTAGATATGTTGCCGAATGTGTAGAGGGAAAGCTCTATTTCAGAAAGATTGATCGAAAATTGATATTAAATCAGATCTTTTGATGAGCTAAATCAAGTAAAAAAATAATAAAAATCAATGCTTAAAAAATAACTGAATAATGCGTTTTTTTGGATAACTGAACCATTCTTTAAAAAATGTGAACGATAAGTTCAAGGAAATTACGCTTTTTTACAGGTCTTTCGATAATTGTGACTTGACCGAAATGCCGTACACATTGCAAGATAGGGCACCTAAAAAATTTAAAGTGAAGAGTTAATATAACTTTTCTCAACATTTACATTTGCTAAAACAGCCGAGGATTACATGAAGGCTCTTGTTGCTGTAAAACGTGTGGTTGATGCCAACGTTAAAGTTCGCGTTAAGCCGGACAACAGTGGTGTTGACTTAACGAACGTTAAAATGTCAATTAACCCGTTCTGTGAAATCGCAGTGGAAGAAGCGGTTCGTTTAAAAGAAAAAGGAACTGTTTCAGAAATCGTTGTTGTTTCTATTGGTCCTAAAGAAGCTCAAGAACAAATCCGTTCTTCTATGGCGCTTGGTGCAGACCGCGGTATCCTTGTTGAAGCTGACGACAGCCAGTTAGGTGCACTTGAAGTTGCAAAAATCCTAAAAGGTGTTGTAGACGCTGAACAACCTCAATTGATCCTTCTTGGTAAACAAGCAATTGATGACGACTCTAACCAAGTTGGTCAGATGCTTGGTGCGCTTTTAGGTGCTGGCCAAGGTACTTTCGCTTCAGAAGTTAAAGTTGAAGGCGATAAAGTACAAGTGACTCGTGAAATCGACGGTGGTTTACAAACTGTTGAACTTGCACTTCCTGCAATCATCACAACTGACTTACGTTTGAATGAGCCACGTTATGCTGCTCTTCCAAACATCATGAAAGCGCGTAAAAAACCGCTTGATACTAAGTCACCTGCTGATTATGGCGTAAATCCTGCGACTAAGCTTAAAACTGTTAAAGTTGAAGCTCCTGCAGAACGTAAAGCGGGCGTACAAGTGAAGTCTGTAGACGAGCTTGTAGATAAATTGAAAAACGAAGCGAAAGTGATCTAATACAGAAGGATAAAAATCATGAGTATTTTAGTTATCGCTGAGCACGACAACAAAGCACTAAATGGTGCAACTCTTAACGTTGTTGCTGCAGCGCAAAAAATCGGTGGTGATATCACTGTATTAGTAGCTGGTTCAGGCGCTCAAGCAGTTGCTGACCAAGCGGCTAAAGTAGCTGGTGTAAGCAAAGTATTGCTTGCTGACGACGCTGCTTATGCAAACCAATTGGCTGAAAACGTTGCTAAATTAGTTGCTTCTATCGGTGCGGGTTACACTCACATCCTTGCTGCTTCAACAACAACAGGTAAAAACGTACTTCCACGTGCTGCTGCGCTACTTGACGTAAGCATGATCACTGACATCATTGCTGTTGAAGGTCCTAAAACTTTCAAACGTCCAATCTATGCAGGCAACGCGATTGCAACTGTAGAGTCTGGCGAGTCTGTTGTGGTTGCGACTGTTCGTGGTACTGCATTTGATGCTGTTGCAAGCGAAGGCGGCTCTGCTGCAGTTGAAGCTGTTGCATCTACTGGTGATGCTGGTATTTCTAAGTTCGTTTCTGAAGAAATCGTGAAATCTGAACGTCCAGAATTAACAGCTGCGCGTATAGTTGTTTCAGGCGGTCGTGGTGTTGGTTCAGGTGAAAACTATCACACTGTACTTGATCCATTAGCGGACAAGCTTGGTGCTGCGCAAGGCGCATCTCGTGCTGCTGTTGATGCTGGTTTCGTACCAAACGATATGCAAGTGGGTCAAACAGGTAAAATCGTTGCTCCTGACTTGTACATCGCTGTAGGTATCTCAGGTGCGATTCAGCACTTGGCAGGTATGAAGGAATCTAAAGTGATCGTTGCGATCAACAAAGACGAAGAAGCGCCAATTAACTCAGTAGCTGACTACTGGTTAGTGGGTGACTTGAACACTGTAGTTCCAGAATTAGTATCTAAAATCTAATTTCTGAACGCAGTTCAAAACGCTCCTAAGCTTATGGTTTAGGGGCGTTTTTATTGTTTGAAGAATTAGTAGGTCTTCTTGGCAATGTTTAATCGATTAATTATACGTAAATGTACATATATAAATTGCACTTAGATGTTTCATGCTTATGAGGGTAGTGGATTCTTAGTTTAGTAGTTCAAAATTCATATAGTGTTTCTTATTATTGGTATTAGACACTACTGTAGCGTAAGGTATTTGTATGTTAAAACTTAAATGGTAAGTAAGCAGGCGCAATCGCTTGGTAATAGGATGGAAATTAATAAATTATAAAAAATACAAAGATTTAAAATAAAATAATAAAAATTTATCCTTCAAGTTTGAATCTTAAACTTAAAGCAAGCTTAAAGGATTGTATATTTTGTGTTAACATTGCTTTTTTATTGAACTTGCCCTTTAGGCTGAGTCTCCCTTTGAAATTTGATTTTCAGTTACCAGTCAGTGTATTGGTGCTGATGATCTGCTGTTTACTTTTTCCTGTTTTACAAAGTATCTCTTTTCCTTTATTTGATGGAATGACTGTTACAGCAGTTGAATCGGTCCAAGCATTGTTATTGCTGTTTTTTGCGATTTTTACTTTTTTCTATATTCGACCACTTGAAATGCAAGATGGAAAGAAACAATTTTGGTTGTGGGCTGTCGCATGGTGGTTGTTGCTATTTGGTCGTAGCATTAGCTGGGGGGCGTGACTATTTCCCTGATGCGCCTAAACCGTATTTTCGTTTAATTTCGGTATTCATGATTGCACCAGTCGTCTTTATGCTATTTTCGCCTTATTTGCGTCAAGAAATTGTACATAAACTAAAAACCTTGGCTTTGCCAATTTGTCCATTAGGCTTGGTGATATTGGGCTTACTTATTTCTGATGCAGTTGAGCATAGTCGAAGTCTTAGTTTTTTATTTTTGTACGATTTGGCTTATAAAGATTTCATCGAAGAAGTTTATGAATTTCTGCTTATTTTAGGTTTGTTTCTAACAGCATACCCATGGATGCAGCAGGATCATGTGCCTCAAGAATTAGAGGTTATGCAATATCATAAAGAGTGATTTTTATCACATTTATGCCCCTAAATTTGAAGCTTCGAAAAGAAATCTTTTGAACATTAAACAACCTCTATTCGTAGAGGTTTTTTTCACAGCAAATAAAATCAAAATGCTTAAAATAAATACAAAAAATCATGGTTCTAGTGCAAGATGATTGGCACAAAAATCAGGGTTTTTATGCTATACTGTCCGACTTGATTTTTGATATTGGTTCAGTGTTTTTTGAACTAATTTTTACAGATTTACGATATATAAATGCGGGCAGAATTCTGCTTGTATAACAAGGAGTATGCATGAGCGTATCGGAAATTAGACCGATTGCCATTGAGGATGAACTGAAGAGCTCATATCTCGATTATGCAATGAGCGTGATTGTGTCACGTGCGTTGCCAGATGTCCGAGATGGTCTCAAACCTGTTCACCGTCGTGTGCTTTTTGCAATGCACGAATTGGGCAATGACTACAACAAAGCTTACAAAAAGTCTGCCCGTGTAGTCGGTGACGTCATCGGTAAATATCACCCACATGGTGACTTAGCTGTATACGAAACTATTGTTCGTATGGCTCAAGATTTCAGCTTACGCTACCAATTGGTTGATGGTCAGGGTAACTTCGGTTCTGTCGATGGGGACAGTGCAGCAGCAATGCGTTATACCGAAGTTCGTATGCGTAAATTGACCCACGAACTTTTAGCGGATCTTGAGAAAGATACCGTAGAGTGGGAAGACAACTACGACGGTTCTGAACGTATTCCACAAGTCATGCCAACACGTGTGCCTAACTTGTTGATTAACGGTGTAGCTGGTATTGCTGTAGGTATGGCAACCAATATGGCTCCGCATAACATGACAGAAGTCATTAATGCATGTCTTGCTTATGCCAACGATCCGCACATCAGCATTGAAGGATTAATGGAACACATTTCTGGTCCAGACTTCCCTACAGGCGGTATCATTTACGGTAAATCTGGCATTGTCGATGCGTACCGTACTGGTAAAGGCCGTTTGCATATCCGTGGTAAATATCACATTGAAGAAGACCAAAAATCGGGCCGTAGCACGATTGTCTTCACTGAAATTCCTTATCAAGTCAACAAAGCAAAAACCATTGAACGTATTGCTGAGTTGGTCAAAGAGAAAAAACTTGAAGGTATTTCTGAACTTCGTGATGAATCAGATAAAGAAGGGATGCGTATTGCAATTGACTTGAAGCGTGGTGAAAACGCTGAAGTGATTGTAAATAACTTATTCCAAAATACCCAATTAGAAAATTCATTCAGCATTAACATGGTCTGCCTCGATAATGGTCAGCCTAAGTTAATGAACTTGAAAGATATTATCGCTGCGTTTATCCGTCACCGTCAGGAAGTGGTTACACGCCGTACCATGTTCGAATTGCGTAAAGCACGTGAACGTGGACATATCTTAGAAGGTTTGACGGTTGCTCTGGCAAATATCGATGCGATCATTGAAACCATCAAAACATCTGCAAACCCTAGCGAAGCACGTGAACGTTTACAAGCGGGCGAGTGGGCAGGCGGTGGTGTTGTTGCATTGCTTGAAAAAGCGGGTGCGGTATCTGTCCGACCAGATGAAATTGAAGGCGAAGATCCAGCACGTCCATTTGGTTTAACAGGTGATATTTATCGTCTGTCTCCAACCCAAGTAGGTGCGATCTTAGAACTTCGTTTACATCGCTTAACTGGTCTAGAACAAGACAAGTTACAAGCTGAATATACAGAAATTCTAGGTCAAATTGCTGAATACACTGCAATTTTGAACGATTTTAACTTATTGATGAATGTAATTAAAGAAGAATTGGCTTTAATCCTTCAACAATATGGCGATGCACGTCGTACCGATATCGTGGAATCACGTATCGACTTCTCTCGTGAAGATTTAATCCCTGAAGAGCAAATGGTACTAACTGTTTCTAAATCAGGCTATGCAAAAACTCAACCATTGTCAGACTACGCTGCACAGCGTCGTGGTGGACGTGGTAAGTCTGCAACTTCAATGAAAGAAGACGATTACATCCAGCATTTGATCGTGACTTCAAACCACGCAACAGTGCTTTGCTTTACCAATGTAGGTAAAGTTTATCGTCTGAAAGTCTATGAAGTACCTCAAGCATCTCGTGGTGCGAAAGGTCGTCCAATGGTGAACTTATTGCCATTAGATGAAAACGAAACCATCACCGCTATTTTACCTGTGGTTGATGCGCCGAAGAAATTTAAAGAACGTTTGGCTGACTTTAAAGCATTTGTAAAAGCCAATAGTGCGCAGTTACAAACCAATGAAGTGATTAATAGTCATTTTGCTGGATTAGAAGCTGCACTTGCTGAGACTGAAGACGGTGCAGATGACTTGTCTGATGCATTACGTGTTCAATTGAAACAGTTGGGCTTAGAGCTTTCTACCACTGATCTTGATGACGAAATCATCAATGACTTTGCACAGCAAGCAGAAGCCGTTCGTAAAAACTTCTACGTATTTATGGCAACAGAATACGGTACGATTAAACGTGTTGAGTTAGAACAATTCTCGAATGTTCGTTCAAACGGTCTACGCGCGATTGAACTCAATGGTGATGACACTTTAATTGGTGTTGCCATTACCGACGGCGAACAACAAATCATGTTGTTCTCAAACGAAGGTAAAGCCATTCGTTTTGCAGAAACTGACGTGCGTTCAATGGGTCGTTCTGCCAAAGGTGTCCGTGGTATGCGCGTGACCATTGGTGCAGCAGCTCAAGCTGAAGACGCTGAGGATGCGGATGTAGAGTCTGATGATGAAGATACCTCTGATTCAGCTCTCATTAGCCGTATAGTGTCATTGGTGGTTGTTCCGGAAACTGGTGAAGTACTTTGTGCTTCAGCTAATGGTTATGGTAAACGTACACCAGTAGATGACTTCCCAACCAAGAAACGTGGCGGTAAAGGTGTTATTGCAATTAAAACATCTGAACGTAACGGTGAGCTTGTTGGTGCTGTAGCGATTGATGCGTCTAAAGAGCTAATGTTAATTTCAGATGGCGGTACGTTGGTTCGTACACGTGCGTCTGAAGTGGCACAAACAGGTCGTAATGCTCAAGGTGTTCGTCTGATCCGTTTAGGTGAAAGCGAAATCTTAGTCGGTGTTGTGGCGATCGAAGCAGTTGAAGAAGACGAAACTTTTGAAGAAGTGGAAGCAATCGAAACTGAGCAACTTGTAGATGACTCAACGATTATTGATCAAAATGACAATGAATCAGATCTCAATGAGCCTGAAGAAGACTAATTGAAGATTGAGAAAAGAGGGCGCTACGGCGTCCTTTTTGATAGATGAATAGTATTAACAAAAATTTATATAAACAAGAATAGTGACTTAAATGTATTTCAAAAAATTAATTAGAACCAAAGGAATAGTCATTTGTTTTGCATTAATGGGATGTAGTGAGCCGACGTCTGTAGAGTTTAATGAAGGTATAAAAAAAGAATCATCTATTCCTTATAAGCTGACACCTTTGCAACTTAAACACATTGAGCAATTGTATGTTGCTATACGTGATAAAGATTTAGATCAAATCCAGAAAATAACAGATGAGAAGTTTTATCAAGCTTTGTTAGAAGATCCAACATTACTACCAGAAATATCTTCATATATTCCATATTTTGAAAAAGTTTTAGATTATAAAATGTTGGAATATAAAAGTATTAAAAATAGTGTGCACGGTGAACTAATTGAAGCAAACCTTAAGTATGAATACGAGCAGCAAACTGTATTTTACACCGTATTATTTAAACAAGATGATCCTTTGGCTAAAATTATCGGTAGTCATCTAAAGTTGGTACTTAAATAAACCCTTAGAATTTTCAGTGGTACTTTATTTAAATACATTAAAAGTGAAGCTCATTTACCTTGCGTAAGTGAACAGAGTTTAATTTAATGTATTGTCAACAAGTTGGAAAGAGAAAAGTTAAAGAGATATCTTAATTTTAATATCAACTTTGAAGTTTTATATATACTCAAAAGCTTAAATTAGGAATAAGTGTGGTTATGAAGGCAAATTTTTTGTTACTAGGTTGTGTCATAGCGTTGTCAGGTTGTGACCAAATTGGCCAAAAAGCATTAAATGCAATACCAGACCCAAGTACTGAACAGACTGAAGTTGCCCAAGCTGCCTATGATCAGTTGCGTGAAGGCAATTTTGAAAAGCTGTACACCTACTTTGAACCAGAACTCAAAGCCAAGTTTGAACAGAATGAAAAAGAGCTGCGTAAATTTGCACGAGGTATTCCGAAACAAGATTACTCACGCAAAAATATAGTGGCTAAGCACATTGAAAAATCGACTGAAAAACCGTCTTTATATACGGTCACTTATGAGTACGGTTATACCAATAAAAACCTTGTACAGTATGATGTAAGTTTTGATAAACCCGCAGGAAGTAACAAAATTCGAGATTTTAATATTTCAGTTTTTGGCGAAAAAAATAAATAAAGTTTGGAAAAATAAAACAAAGCTGTAAAAAAGGACGCCGAAGCGTCCTTTTTTATGACATAAAATTAAGCGGCATCTTTTAGATTAGCAGCATAATTTTTTTGTTTTTCAGTATCAAATTGGCCTTCCCATTTACTGATCACCAGTACCGCAAGCGCGTTACCAATCACATTCAGTACAGTACGCGCCATATCTAAAATACGGTCAATACCTGCAATGAATGCCAGACCTTCGAGAGGAATACCGACACTGCCGAGAGTCGCCAGCAAGACCACGAAAGAAACGCCAGGTACACCTGCAATCCCTTTAGAGGTAATCATCAAGGTCAGTACTAGAATCACTTGTTGGGTGATTGTCAGATCAATCCCGTAAAGCTGAGCAATAAAGATAGCTGCAATACTTTGATATAGGGTCGAACCATCGAGGTTAAATGAATAGCCAATTGGAATCACGAAACTGGTAATCGGTTTCGGAGCACCGTAAGCTTCCATTTTTTCCATAATACGGGGGAGGACAGTTTCAGAACTTGCAGTTGAATACGCGAGAATCAATTCATCTTTTAAGATCTTGATAATGGCCCAAACACTGAAGCCACAGAATTTAGCAACTGCACCTAATACAATGAAAATAAAGAAGAAGATTGCACCATAAACTAAAACTGCGAGTTTAAGCAGTGGCACAAGTGAGCTGAAGCCGAAATTCGCAACAGTTGCAGCAATCAAGCCGAATACACCAATAGGTGCAAACATCATGATCATGTGCGTAACTTTAAACATCGTTTCAGAAACAGCGGTCAACACTTTAATTAAAGGTTGTTTTACTTCCTGATCAAGCGCACCTAAACCTACGCCAAACATCACAGAGAAAAAGATGATTGGGAGCATTTGACCACTAGTCAAAGCTGCAAAAAAGTTAGATGGAATAAGTGAAAGTATTGTTTGAATCAAACCATGAGAATGTTCACTGACTTCATGTGTTGTTTCTTGATACTTTGAAATATCGACTTGCGTCAATGCAGACATATCAATGCCGGCACCAGGTTGGAATACGTTGGCTGCAACTAAACCGACTAAAATAGCAACAGTGGTAATGATTTCAAAATAAATAATCGTTTTGAAACCTAGTTTACCTAAGTTACTACCGTGACTTGTATTGGCAATACCTAAAATAAGCATCGACACAACAAGCGGAATAACGATCATCTTAATAAGATTAATAAAAATTGAGCCCAAAGGCGTCAAAAAGTTATTAACTAAAGCATCACGATATTCAGGAGAATAGTGTAGGAAAGCACCAACAAGTATACCTAGAATGAGAGCAATCACGATTTGCCAGGCAAGGCTCACCTTAATCTTTTTCATACATCAGCTCTTATGTCAGATTTGGGAGAAAAAAGCCCACAGTCATCCACGAACAAATGTTGCAGACAGACTGAATCCGCCATGACAAAAAGTTCTGAATAATTTGGGAGATAAATACGATAATATTTTGCAGTTTATATGAGAATACAGCCAACGATTTTGATCAAAACCAAACTGTTTGATCGATAAATTATCATTTTTAGTTGTATAAGCGATTTGATTATTAAGTTTAATTTATAAAACGAATAAAATTGAGTTATTAATAAACACTTCACAAAATTTCTGATTTGCCTAGAAAGATCGAAAAACTAAATGTGAGCCTGTATTTTTCATTTTTATATAGAAGTTTGCTTTATACTTGTCAGGCAGATAAATCAGTGAAAATTCTATAAATCACACAGATTATCCGAAATAAATTTTAACTTTATATTTTTTAATAATAACCAGAGGGCTTGTACGGTGTTGAAAAAATTAGTCGTCATCATCGCTTTAATCTTACCTATAACGGCTTGTGAGAAAATTGGCGATTTCTTGATTGCAAAATTCGAATCAAGCCTACCAAGTGAGACAAGCTCACAGCGTACTAAGTCAGAAAAATTATTCGCAGCACTACACCAACCCCATCAAGACAGCTTTTTGGCATTGGTTGAAGAAAATGTTCGTGATGCGATGCTAGCAGATCCAGAGCTGTTTTCACGTATGAAAAAGCTGATTCCTGCAGGTCAAACTAGCGCTGAAGCGCAAGTGATTCAGCGAATGGCAAATACTCGGCTGGGAGAAGGTAAGACCACAACAATTGTGTATAAATATGATTATCCGCAAAAAGAACTGTATATGAGTGTGGTCTTTGCAGGTCATGATGGGGACGATAAAGTGAAAGGATTCTGGCTTGAAAACGCTGCAGAAAAAGAATCAGATGATTTGGTTACTGAGATCACTTCAGATGCAGATGATTTTGATATTCAAGTGGATGAGGCATCGACTGTGACGCCAACAGCATACAGTTAATTGGCGACAGAAAGCATTAAAATTTCAGACATGCTAAGAAGCAAAGCGTTCGAGTCCATGATGAATAGGTTTGAACGCATTTCGCTTGAGACCAGACATGTCTTACAGCACAAACAGTTTTATCTTTTGGCAAACTTTAAACGCCAGACAGCAAGACATAAAAAAATCAGTCCAATACTTGTGAGGTAAAGCAGTTTTGGGGTGACGATTACTGTAGGCACACCCATCTGATTGAGTTGAAGGAACATTTGAATGCCTTGGGTCGAAGGTAATGCTTGAGCGAGTATTTGCATCCATTCAGGCATAGCTGCATGTGGCCATGCCGTTCCCGAAAGTAGAAATAGCGGAATAGAACTAAAAACGATGACATGTCCTGCACGTTCTGGCAGGTCAAGAAAGGTGGCTAGATAGAGCGTCATCGCAATAATACAACTGAGGAAGATGGGTACAGCAATGAACATGCCACAAAAATTTCCACCGCGTGGATAATCATTCAGCCAAAAGGTAAAACCAAATAAATAGAAGCATCCCAACGTTCCAATGGTCAAAATACACAAGAAGATGCCAGCCAATTGTGTATAGCTCGGACGCCATGCTGTGTTTTGTCGATAGGTCGCAATAAGCATGCACAGACCCAATAAAATCGTCTGATGAATAATTAAGGGAGCAACCGCTGGGAAAATATAGCTGCCGTAGCCTGAAAGTGGATTAAACAATGGAATCTTATGGATAGATAAAGCTGGGCTAAAATCGGATATGTTCTGGAATTTTTCTGCATATTCGCCGAGAGCATTTTCCATCGAACTGGCTAAACCTAAGCCAATTTTTTGCGTCTTTAGAAAGTTTGCAGCACTGAGATATAAACCAATTCCACCGGTTTCACCACGGCGAATGCTATTTGAAAGATTACTCGGCAGCAGTAAAATCCCGTCAGCTTGCTGACTTCGGAGCATATTTTCAGCTTCCGCAAAATTACCAGTCACAGCTCGAATTTCTACATTGGGACTATTGGCTACAGCACCAATAATCGTATTGGTGAGTATGCTTTGTTCCTCATCCACCACAATAATGGGGAGCGATTCCGCGTGTTCCGCTTGATAAGCAATGGGATAAAAAAAACTATAAAGAAAAACAGAAAGCACCAAAGTGGTAAAAATCGAACTGTGCTTCACAATATCTTTAAAGCTTTGAATATAGTATCTGAGCAAAGTTGATAGAAATGACACGATTTTATTCATATGATTTGCTCCTTCAGTACTTTCCGTAAAAAGAAGCTGGCAAGAACCAAATAGAACAGACAGTAAATGATCAGAGTGACAAGCGGTGTGATTGAAATAGAGATTGGGCTACCAATGACCCATTGTTCTGTTTGTAATTTGGCATAAGGCGTATAGGGAATAATATTGGCCCAGAATTTTGTAAACATCGGCGCGTTATTCAGCGGCAATGTCACCCCTGCAAAACTCAGTGATGAGCCCCCATATACCGCAATAAAACCAAAGGACTTGGTGAGATCACGTGTCGCCAAAACTACGGTAGAGCTGATAAAGGCATAGGCTGTATAAAAAAACAATTGCCCGAGCAAAATGAGCAATAATGAACCCTGAACAAACCACCCTCGAAACACGATTAGCCACAACATCCACGCCCATGTCCAAGCGGTAAAAATGAAAACATAACTAAGATTTTTAGCGATTAAAGCTTGAAAGACAGAAGTCGGTTTCACCCATTGATTTACAGTGCCATATTTGATTTCTTGACCGACCGAAAATGCGACGCAGCAACACAGTAATAAATGCAGAATCGCAGGAATCATGTACGGCTCTAAATAGAACTCATAATTTAAACCTGGATTATATAAGGGCGAAATTTTGACATTGGGTGTCGGTGCATCGAGGTAGGGAATTGTATTTTCTAAATACTGATGACCACTAAAATCGGCCATGGCTTGCAATGTACTTAGCAGCATGGCTGATGAAATACTATTGCCGACACTAAAATAGCTTTGGTTATAGGCAATGCTGACTTCTGCATCTTTTGCTTGAACCAGTCGTTGCTCTGCACCAGCAGGAATATGAATATAGCCCCAAATTTGAGTCTGATTTAAAAGCTTTTCAGCATCATCCATACTGGGTGTAATGGTGGCTACTTTTAAGGTATGGTTCAGCTGCGCAAAATGAGTAATGTTACGGCTTAAACTGCTTTGATCTTGGTCTATGATCGCGATGGGTAAATGATCTGGTTTGCCTTGAGCAAACATATTGGTAAAGAGCAAAATCACAAGGGCAGGGGCAAGTGTGACCATACACAAGTCCCATTTATGCTGCATCAAATAGCGAAACTCACGCAGAATGCCCCTAAACATTATTTACGCTCTTCAATTTTAAACAAAACGCTCATACCCACTTTTAAGTCAGCAATCGGCTGAGCGGGTTTCAGTTGGACTTTAAAACTACGAATGTCATAGCCGCCCGTTTGCCGCGTGGTTTTAATCGTTGCAAATTCACCTTCGGCTTCGATGTGATCAATTTTAAACTCGGCAGATTTGTTTAGCGCCGGTATAAATCCTTGCATGGTCTTGAGTTGATACACTTGAGCATACTGGTCTTCACGGACATTTAAGCTAATCCATAAGCTATCATCTTGAATCAGGCTTACAACGGGCACACCCATCGCAACTAATTCTGAAACTTTGCCATAGGTTTTTGAAATGGTGCCATTGGACGGTGCAAACAATTTGGTTTCAGCCTCAAGTGCATTTGCTTCGGCCAACGCGGCTTGCGCAATCTTGACTTGGGCATCTGCCGAGCTTTGTTGTTGCGGTGTACTGCCACGTTTTGCACGCGCATATTGTTGATAAGACGCTTCTGTCATTTGCGCAGCAGACACTGCGGCAGCTTGCATTTCATCACGGCGTTGTCGTGAAATCACACCTTCTTTATAGAGGTTTTGACCACGTTGGTAGGTGGTTTGCGCCAATTGTTGCTGTGCTTTTAGACTTTGCCAATTGGCATATAAACTATCAATATTTTCTTGTTGAGAGCCACGTTCAGCTGTGGATTGCAGTGCTTGCGCAGATTGGAGAGCAGCTAAAGCCTGTTGTTTCTTTGCATCGACTTCGGGGCTGGTTAAACGAACCAGTGCTTGACCTGCTTGTACTTTTTCACCGTCATGCACATATATTTCTTCGATACGACTGGGTACTTTGGTACTAATGTGGATGGTTTCTGCCTCTACTCGACCTTGTAATTCAACCTGTTTAGGCTGATAACTTTTCCATAGACCAAATGCGATCAATGCCAGAAGCAGAACTAAGACAATGCCAATCACGAGCTTGATCAAAGCAGATTTATTGCGACTTTGCACTGAGCTTTTTTTCGTCTCTGCATCGGTATTAGTCGCCACTTTTTCTTGAGTATCGTCAGCAGTATTTGCTGTAGACGAAACGTTTGAACTCGAGACATTGGATTGGGATGTTTCAGCTTTCGCGGAGGCATCTTCTTGGTGATCAGTCGGTTCCTGATTCATATGGTTTCCCCTCGGCTAAGCTTAGCGAATATAGTCGGTGTGTGATTGATTGATATAGCTTTGGAACTGGTCAATGCTCCCGTGACTTTGTAGCAGTGTTGCGAGTGACATCACGTATTTATAAGCATTAAGCGCCATTTCACTTTGTAGCCCGTTCAATGCATTTTGTGCATCAATGACTTGTGTGGCCGTACCCATATCTTCCTTAAATGAAAGCTGTTGAATTCTTAAATTTTCTTGAGCAGCTTTTAGGTTTTGCTGTAACAACAGGTGACTTTGCTGAGCGCTGGTGACTTCATTAAATGAGCTATAAATCAGGCTTTCAATTTCTTGTTTGGTACGCTCAGTCATTAACTCAGATGCATAGCGTTGAAGTTCAGCAGCTTGTACGGATTTGTTTTTATCAATACCTGAAAATAAGTTGTAGCGAGCGGCAACACCAACGATCCAGTTTTGTTTATCGTCAAGACTATATTCACCAAAGGCAAAGACGTTGGGTTTTTTTGCTGCGCTTTGGGCTTTCACATTAGCACCAGCCAATTGACTGTCCAATTGCATTTTACGCACCAAACTAGACTGATCCTGATAACTTTTTAGTAAGGCGGTTATATTTTGATTGTGTTGCTGATTGATAAATAATGGCGTTGTAAGATCAGTAATTTGGCTGCTTTGCATTAAGTTGTTTAACTTAAATAAGCTAGAGCGGAGATTCGCTTCAGTATTTTGAAAAGTTCTGAGTGCATTATTCTTCGCCACTTCAAATTGCATACGCTGGCCTTTGCTAATAAAACCCTGTTGTTCCATTTTGAGCGCATTGGCATAGTGTTGTTGCATCGCATTTAAATTGAAGCGGCTGCTTTCGACTAATTTTTTTTGTAATTGAGCATTGAAGTAGGCTTGGATTAATTCAAAACGTTGCACATCTTGTTGTTGTTCACTGCTTATCGCGCTGCGTTTGGCTTGAATATTGGCAATTTCCTTGGCGCTAGACGTTAACCCACCGGTATACAGCGGCATCATTACGGAAACGGTAGGGCGGATCACTTGATCATCTAAGACCACTTGGGAAGAATCTGGAATTAATTCGACACCATCACGGATTGGCTGTTGCAGACTGTTTAATGGGTCTGCCAAATCACTCGGTAAGCTTTCATCAATTTTATTATTAATGCCATTACTCAGCGTTTGTTCTAAGTTGTTTTTTAAGGCGCCGAGAGGAATATCGAGTTCATTATGAAAGGCATAGGCACGGACGTTTAAATCCACACGAGGTAAACCAAGGCCTTTAATGGCCTGAGCTTGAAGTTCGGCAGATTGTTGTAGCGCTTGGTTGGCCTGAGTACTATACGAGCTGGTGAGTAGACTTTGTTCTGCTTGGCTATAACTGATACTTTGCGCAAGTACGGTGGGGCTAAAAAAGCCACTGAAACAACCAAGGCCAAGCAGCAATCCTGAACGAAATGTATGTTTAATTTTTATAGAATAATCTGTTCGAGGTAAAGGCATAAAAACACACTCACAGCTGGGATGGGTTCATTATAGTCATTGTGATGAAGTTGGGTAAATTCACTAAGTTGTTGTATTGTTTCATATACATATGTAAATAAATTTTATCTTTGCAGCGCACGTCATTTTCGCACATCAAGACCTTAAATTAGCATCAATTCAAGGGATAAAAAATATCAGTAAATCTAATAATTTGAATTAATAAGAATTAATTTTGATCTTTATTGAAAATTTGACTTCAAATGTCAGACAGCATTGGAATATTTTCAGCTTTAACTACTGCAAGCACGCGTCAGATATGGTTAAATGCCATCATTTTATTGTGTTTCACTTTGAAAGGAAAACTCATGCGCGCGTACAACTTCTGTGCTGGTCCTGCTGCATTACCCACTGCCGTTTTAGAAAAAGCTCAAGCTGAAATGCTTGACTGGCAAGGCAAAGGCCTTTCGATCATGGAAATGAGCCACCGTAGTAAAGACTATGTCGCTGTGGCAGAGAAAGCAGAAGCTGATCTTCGTAAGCTGATGAATATTCCAGACAACTATAAAGTGTTATTCCTTCAAGGTGGCGCATCACTTCAATTCTCTGCGATCCCATTAAACCTATTGGGTAAAAAAAGCAAAGCAGACTATATCCACACTGGTATTTGGTCTGAAAAAGCGTTGAAAGAAGCACAGCGTTATGGCGACATTAATGTTGTTGAAGCGGGTACCACCATTGACGGTAAACTTGCGATTACTGATCAAAGCACTTGGAACTTATCTGATGATGCGGCTTATGTGCATTATGCAGATAATGAAACTATTGGTGGTCTTCAGTTTGCCAACATTCCTGAAACGGACAAACCATTGGTTGCCGATTTTTCATCGAGCATTTTATCTGCACCATTAGACGTATCTAAGTTCGGTTTAATCTATGCAGGTGCTCAGAAAAATATTGGTCCTGCTGGTTTAACTTTGGTGATTATTCGTGATGATTTATTGGATCAAGCGAAAGCAGATATTCCAAGTATCTTGAAATATTCAGCTCAAGCGAAAAATGGTTCAATGGTGAATACACCTTCAACTTATGCATGGTACTTATCTGGCCTCGTTTTTGAATGGTTACTTGAGCAGGGCGGTGTAGACGCAATTTATAAAGCGAATATGGCAAAAGCTGAATTACTTTATGGTTATATTGATTCAAGCGATTTCTATGCAAATCCAATTGCAAAAGAATTCCGTTCAATCATGAACGTACCATTTACTTTGGCGAATCCAGAATTGGAAAAACAATTCTTGAAAGAAGCTGAAGAAAACCACTTGCTGAATTTAGCTGGTCACCGTTCAGTGGGTGGTATGCGTGCAAGTATTTATAATGCTGTTCCGCTAGAAGGCGTTCAAGCACTGGTTAACTTTATGGATGACTTTGCAAAACGCAACGCATAATCCTAAAGGCATAAAAAAACCGGCAAATGCCGGTTTTTTTATTGAATAGATTAAAAAATAAAAGTATGTAACACGTATGCACAAATCAGCATACCTAACATAAAAAATAAGCAGGACATTGGCTCGATTTGATATCGAGATTCCATGTGATGGTCAACTTGCGATAAGTTTTCTTCTTGCACGACTTTCATAGATATTCTTTCCGATCTATTTATCGTTAATTACTATTTCTTAAACGCATTTTTAACATAATTATTTGATTAAATAAAGTACTATCTGCCATAAACTTACTAAACTATTTAGTTTATTTAAAAATAAGCAACCGAATTGCTAAATTTAGTTTCATAAATTTCCTATCTTATTTATTTATATTAGATTTTTATATTTTATCTTTTGCAGATGGATTTATTTAGCAGCATTATTTTGAATTTAATATTGTGGATAAGTTATTTTAATTTGAATTTAAAAATAGAATAAATCGACTGGCTTGTGGATAAAAAATATTCAATCATTTAAATATTCAGCGAATACACATGATTAGCGAGAAGTAAAAAAACCACACTGAGGCGGCTTTTTTTATTTCTAAGTTCCTCAAAAGCAGTAGCTTATAACCATGCCTGGGTATCATCTGCAACAGCAGAACCATGAATGACATGCATAATCATCGAATGGGCGATACTGCCTTTGAAAGGAATTTCAGGTAATGCATCAAATTTAAAGAAAGCTGCATCACTGATTTCTTCTTCTTGTAATTGAAGTTCACCAGCAGCATATTCTGCTTTAAAGGCGATCATTAAATTACTTGGGAAGGGCCAAGGTTGGCTGGCTAAGTATTGAATATTTTTGACCTTTAAACCCACTTCTTCTTCAGTTTCACGACGAACCGCTTCTTCTAAAGTTTCACCGACTTCAACAAAACCCGCGATCAGTCCATACATGGCACGGACATTTTTTGCATTTTTTGCCAATAAGATTTCATCTTCACCACGGGTAATGACGGTAATGACACAAGGATTGACACGAGGGTATTGGTGATAACCGCAAGTGGGACAAACCATGGCGTATTCTGTGGCATGGACTTGAGTTGCTGTGCCGCAGTGGCTACAAAATTTATGATTACGACGCCATTCTAAGAGTTGAATAGCACGGCTGGCTTGTTCAAATTGTTGAACATTCCACAATTGTAGAAGCTGGCGAATAGGGATGAGTTGTAAGCCATCAGGAATAGGCTCATTTTCAAGTAGGTCACGGGCAATCACTCGATCACCCGTGCCAATATTTAAATCACTTGCGAGTTGCTCAACTTCGGGAAGTTGAAAGTTTTCATCGACCAGCAATTGCTGTTGTTTAAAGATATAGGCAAGTGATAATTTAGACATTAGGCCGCTGCTGATTTCAGTTTTTCGCTACTGTCCAATGCTACCTTAAACATGCCCTGTAAAACAGGTTGTTTGTTCTTTAAATTGTCAATCAACATATCTGCGCTTGCCAATGAATCTAATGCTTGATTCACTTCATTTGCTTCAATGGCTGTTGACGATTCAACTCGTTTCAAAATGAATTGAGCTGTTGAGTTCAGTGCATTTTGAGCCGCATCTGCATTGAGGAACAACATTGCACCACCAATTTCGCGGAATTGAGTTGCAGTCGCTTCAAGTTGTGTCAAATCTTGGTTTTGTAAATACTGAACCAAAGATTGGCTAGCAGCATCAATTAAAACCTTGGTCTCATTTAACAGAGCAGCGTGTGCTTCATCTAAACGGTCGAGTGAAATATTCATATTATTCACACGAAGTTGTAAGCGGCTAGAAGTGTGATGACGCTCAAGCACACCAATCGAGTTCATGGCAGACAAGATATTGTTCATCAACTGCTGGGCAAAGCTTTCATCTTGTAAAATCTCAGCATTACCTAATGACGCAGCTTGACGCGACAGGTCGTTATACGCTTCATTTAGGTTCAAGACTTTGAAAATATTTGCCAATTCGTTCAATTTCGCTTGAAGTTCTTGGGTTTTTTCAGGCGTCATATTTTGATAGTTAAATTCAATATCATTACGAATTTGCGTCATTTCAGTCGTAACCAATTCACCAATGGTATGCATGGTTTCGAAGTCAGGACCATATAAATGACGACTGAAAACTTGCAATTGGGTGTCGGTAAGAAGGTCTTCACCGATATTTAACTTGCCACGAATATGATGAGAAATGTCATCTTCTTGGCTAATGCTTAGACTTAAGACATTGGCTAAATCAGAAATGGATGCTTTAAAGCGCTCAGTTCCTGCAAAATATTGAGCCATATTGCGTTCAATGCTTACCAAGGTACGTAAACGAGCATCGGTAATTAAGATTTGATCAATTTGATTAAATGCAACAAAAACCAAGTTCCAGTATTGTTTGCTTGGATGTTTATCTGAAAGACCTGCTAAATACGCACCGACCAATTTAATCGCTTGCAGATCCAGCTCAGTTTCTTCTTGTTTAATCAATTTATTCAACGCCAACTTATACAGACGGTGAACGTATTTTGATTTTTCAAGTGCAGGCGCTTGAGGTAGGTCAAAGTCAGGAGTAATACAATCGAGTAGGGACTCAATGTGTTGGCCTTCCGACGTTAAAGGTTTACCTAAAGACAGTTCTAGACGATTCAGACTGTCGAGTAGGAACTGTGGGATTTTAACTTCACGTAAGCAGATAAATTCAATATAGCGTTTCAGCATGGTTGTGCCTTCGCTCAGTGCGATGACATCTTGAGTGTTAATTTGCGCAGGATTCCCCATGATCTTGCGCATTAACTCTGCTGAATATTGAGCGATTTTTGCCAAACTTGGCATATCAACTAAAGCTAATACTTGAGCACATTGTTCAAATTGAATCAGTGCATCATCAATCCCGAAAGGTAAAGTTTGATCTTCAACTAAGGTGCTGACTGCTGATTCGACTAACTTGATTGAGTTATCAACCTCATTTTTTATTATCAGCAAAGCCGTTGGATCAAAATGGATAGAGGTTTGGTAAGACATGTATCTGCACCTTTCCTAGATGTTTTATCTTGTTTATTAACCGCCCCTTAAGGCGGTCCATGTTTATGGTTTTACTATAGCGTATGTAAGAATTGTTTATATACAAAAAGTAACACGAAATTTAGATTTTATTTCGCAAAAAGGCAAGGTGTACCATGTTTTTCTTCAAATTGTTTGACCCATGTCTCATGGGCTTCAAGTTCATCGGCTGAAGGTAAAATCACTGGTAATTCTATTTCAACAGCGGCGCGGGTTTGCGAACCATCTTCATTTTGCGAGTGGGTCAGGGCATCGATATCAAAGGATACCTGACCACCCGTCATTGCTAAGTATACGTCAGACAGAATTTCCGCATCGAGTAAGGCACCATGGAAGGTACGGTCACGTTGTGGAATTTCGTAACGACGCACTAATGCATCGAGTGAGTTTTTCTGGCCTGGATGCTTGGCTTTGGCCATAGCCAAGGTATCGGTGACTTCGCAAACTTCAGATAAGGCCACAAAACCGGCACGTTTGAACTCCATATCAAGGAAGTTCATATCGAAGGTTGCGTTATGCGCAATGATTTCTGCGCCTTTTAGATAGTCAAATAAGACATCAGCAATTTCAGCATACAGTGGTTTGTCTTTTAGAAAGTCATCACTGATTCCGTGAATATTTTCAGATTCACCGACAGGTTTTTGCGGGTTGATATAAATATGAATTGAGCTACCGGTCAGTTTGCGGTTAATCATTTCCACCGCACCGACTTCAATAATACGGTCGCCATCTTGGAAATAGAAACCTGTGGTTTCCGTATCTAAAATTAATTGTCGTGGGCCAGATACATCGACGGTTGCTGGTGTAATGACAATCATTGGATGGATTTCAGCAGCTTGCTTAGACTGTGTAGAAGCACCTGCACTCAACATTGAAGCAGTGTCAGTTGCTTGTTGTTCTATCGCAATGTCATCAATCTGCTCTGCGTCAATAGCTGTCTCAGCAGAGATTTCTTCTGCTTCATCCTCGCTATCAGCAAATTCAAGTCCAAACGGATCGTTTAATAGCCAATCGGGTTCAGCTTTTTTTTTAGGTGCTTCAGCTGTAGTTGATGCCGCTTGTTTGATGCGTTCGAGGGTTTTTTCTGCGCCTAGATTGGCCAATTGATCGGCCATCTCATTTCCGGGATGGCCTGCATGCCCTTTAATCCAGTTCCATTCAATTTCCCGACCCTGACAAGTTGCATCCAGTAATTTCCACAGATCTGGATTTTTAACATCTTTCCAGTTTTTCTTTTTCCAACCATGAATCCACTCGGTAATGCCTTGTTTGACATAGTTGGAGTCTGTCCAAATGATCAGTTTTGCATCGGACGGACAATGTTGAATGCCTTCAATTGCGGCAGTCAATTCCATACGGTTATTGGTGGTTTCAGCTTCGCCGCCGCAGAGTTTTTCTTCTCCAGTTTCACGGATGATATACGCCCCCCAACCCCCTAAGCCAGGGTTGCCTTTACATGCACCATCAACATAAAGCGTGATTGTTTGAGACATAAATCAAATCCGGAGAAAAACGAGCATTCAGAACCGTATATTGTATAACGCAAATGACAGGGAGAAATCCATTTCTGGCGATTTTTTTAATTTCTTGTAACATTTATACTGAAATAGCGTTAAATTAACGCCTTGTGTCTGTGTCCTGCTTCACTACAATGGCATATCTAAAAAATAAATTTTATATGAGTTGTCTGGATTTTTTTATGTATAAATCAACTGCGACTGTCTGGCAGCCTACGTTACCACAAATTTTTAAATTTACAGTCTTGGGTTCTGCGCTCGCAGCTCTTGGTCTGACGGGCTGTTCTTCATCGCAAACGACTAAGCAGAACTCAGCAAGTAAACAAGTTGGCTCAAACTTTCTCGATGCCAATAGTTTAGATTCACTCGAAGATTTACTTTCTGCAACAGACATGCGTGCCGTAGAAGGCGATCGCCTTTTAGTACTTAAGCATGGTGATGTATGGAAGCGTATGACTGTGGGTTTCAAAATGGATTTGAACCACTGGGATACGCGAATTGAAGCGCAGCGTGGTTGGTTTATTTCACGTCAACCATATATTGATCGTTTAAGTGCGCGCGCGTCCCGTTATTTATATCACACGGTTAAAGAAGCAGAACGTCGTGGTTTGCCGACGGAGTTGGCGTTATTACCAGTGATTGAAAGTTCTTATGACCCAGCAGCAACCTCAAGTGCAGCCGCAGCGGGCTTATGGCAATTTATTCCAAGTACTGGACGTATTTACGGCTTAAAACAAACCTCAATGTATGATGGTCGTCGTGACGTAGTGGAATCAACGCGTGCAGCTTATGAGTTTTTAGGTGCGCTACATAACCAGTTCGGTTCGTGGGAATTGGCTTTGGCTGCATATAATGCAGGGCCGGGCCGCATTCAACAGGCGATTAACCGTAACCGTGCGGCAGGTTTGCCAACGGATTATTGGTCACTAAAACTGCCCCAAGAAACCATGAACTATGTCCCACGTTTCTTGGCTGTTGCTCAAATTATTAAAAATCCAAGTGCTTATGGCGTAAGTTTACCGCCAATTGCCAACCGTCCACACTTTCGTGAAGTGGCTGTAGGGCCTGCAAATTTAAATGAAATTGCATCTATTACCGGTTTAAGCCGTGCAGAACTCTATGCACTAAACCCTGGTCATCGTGGCGATGTGATTGATAGCAGCAGCCCAATGCGGATTTTAATTCCTGCGGATGTGAGTCCATCAGTCGATGCACGTTTGAAAAAATTACAATCAGGTAGTTCATCAGGTTATTGGGCAAGTAATTCAACTTATAACTTACCGAAAAATAATGTTGAAATTACGCCGTCACGTGTCACTCCGCCAGATTTAAACAGTAAAACCATTCAGCCTGCAAAAGTGACACCGCCTACGCTGACCACTCAGCCGACAGTGACAGCTTCTGCCAAACCACCTGTAGTTGCTGCAACGGTAACGCCAAGTATTCCATCAGGAACGAAAGGCAAAACGCCAATGGGATCATCTGCTTTAGCTGCCTTTGCATCGAATAGTGATATTCCAAGTGCGCCGCGTATTCCAGTCGCTGTAACACCTTCGACTCCTGTGAAAACCGTGTCTGTCGAGCCACCACTCAGCGCAAATGAGCGTGAGCAAATCATGGCGGCTATTAAAGCTGAAGGTGAGACCAAAACAATAGATGAGGTATTAAAACCAGTAGCGACTAAAGCAGAACAAGAAGAAGTCGTTCAGGAAATTAAAGCTATTGCGCCGAAGGGCACTGAAATTGTCGATCCTTACGATGGTAAGATTAAGTTAACTGCGATTCAGACCAGTCAGTCGATTGCAGATCAACAAGGTAAAGAACTGACGAAAGGGTTCTCTTACCCGAAAAGCGTGGCTGAAAATACAGGTGCAGATTCCGAAGAAGCCAAACGCAACCAAGGTAAAAATGTCATTCGTACAGATTCTGAAATTGTAGTTGTACCACCTAAAGGTAAACGCAGTACTTATACAGTTTTGGCGGGCGACACATTAGCGTTGATCGCGATGAAAAATGGCGTGAATTGGCGTGATATTGCAGCTTGGAACCAAATTTCGCCAGATTCGACCTTGTATGTCGGTACGACCATCTATTTATATGATGCGAAACCGATTGTGCAAAATAATGAAGAATCGAAAGCTAAGCCTATTGCAGATAGCTATGTGGTGAAAGCAAATGACAGTCTTACAGCTGTTGCGAGTCAATTTGGTTTAAGTACGAAGCAACTCGCCGATTACAATGGTTTAACCACCACGAGTGGTTTATATGTTGGACAGAAATTATCCTTAAAAGAAACGCCAGCATCTAAAGCAAAATTGGAAGCTGACAAGAAAGCAGCTCAAGTTGTCGAAAAATCTGCAAAAGTTCAAACCAAATCCTACACGGTAAAACGTGGTGAATATCTAAAACTCATTGCAGATCGTTATGCGCTGTCAAATCAAGAGTTGGCAGATTTAACAACTGGTTTAACGGCTGGCAGTAGCTTGATGGTGGGACAAAAAATTAATGTGCCATTACAAGCTGTAGCAGAAGTTGAGAAGCTCGAAAGCAAAGTCGTGAATCGCATTGAAAATGTCAAAGTTGATCCTGCGTATAAAGTTGAAAGCTATAAAGTGCAGCGTGGTGATACCCTTTACAGTATTGCGACGCGGTCAAAAATCAGTTTGTCAGAATTGGCGAGTCTAAATGATATGTCGGTAAATAGTGGGCTGATGGCTGGGCAAAGCATTAAAGTTCCTGCAAGTTCAACTGTTCCGGATACATATGTGGTGCAGTCTGGCGATACACTGACAGGCATTGCTAGTCGCTATGATTTAGGCATGGACTATGTCGCAAATTTAAATGGTATAGAGCGTAGTTCTGGTCTACGCGTTGGGCAGAAATTAAAATTAACAGGTGATGTCGCACCGGTTAAAGTAGAAACTAAAGTTGAGCCGGCCAAAATTGAAAGCAAAACCAATACACGAACGAATTCCGTTGATGCGACCGATATTCATGTGGTGAAATCAGGTGAAACATTGGGTGTGATTGCGAAGAAATATCATCTTCAATTACGTTATTTAGCTGAATTAAATGGCCTAAATACCAATAGTGCGATTCGTGTAGGGCAGCGTTTAAAAGTAGATGGTGAACTACCTGCTGATGTAGCTAGTAAAGCAACTGAAACCAAAAAAACGGAAGCTAAATCCTCTACGAGCAATGTGAAACCAACAAATACTGAAAGCTATACTGTGAAATCAGGCGAGTCTTTAAATTCGATTGCTAGTCGGACAGGTTTAACTGTGGCAGCATTGGCTGAATTAAATAACTTGAATCCGCGTGCTGGGCTTCGTGTCGGTCAAAATTTACAAGTCCCTAAAACTATCAGTGAATACCGTATTAAACGCGGCGATACATTGATTGGTTTAGCAAGCCGTTATGGACTTGATACATCAAAACTTGCTGAAATGAATGATATACAACCGTCTGCTCAGTTACGTATTGGTGAAGTCATTAAAGTACCAAACTGAGTCCAAACATTAAGGAGTTAAGTTGAATGTATTCTGCTTCAACTTCGCGTTACGTGTTTGGTGTGACTTTGAGCATACTTTCAACAGGGGCGTGGGCTGCGTTGCAGACCACGCCTTTTCTTGCCATACATAGTAGCCCTCAATATCATCAATTACAGGCAATGCCCTATGCCAATCCTCTTGCCAATAAAGGGGGATATATCACGACCTCGAGTATTGGGAGTTTTGATAATTTAAACAGCATGAATGGAAAAGGGCGTTCTGTTGAAGGTATCAATTATCTTTTTGATAGCTTGATGAGTTCATCTTTAGATGAACCGGGTGTGATGTATCCATTGCTTGCCGAAAAGGTGACATTTGACCCGAAAAAAACTAATTTTGTTATTTTTCATTTAAACCCAAAAGCACGGTTTAGTGATGGTTCTGAACTCACTGCTGAAGACGTTAAATTTAGTTTTGATACCTTTCAAACTAAATCAAATCCCGGTCTACAAATGTACTTAGCGGATTTGGACAAAACAGATGTTTTATCTAAATATCAGGTGAGGATGAGTTTTAAATCTGGACACAACACTGATATGCCCATGATTTTGGCGCAAATGCCGATTTATTCCAAAAAAGATTGGGCAAAAAAAGATTTTACTCAAATTACATTGCAGCCCATATTAGGCTCAGGCCCTTACACAATTGAGACGATCGATGCAGGTAGGAGTATTCGCTACAAGCGCAATCCTGAGTATTGGGGGCAGAACTTAGCTGTTAATCGTGGTCGATATAATTTTAACCATCTGAAATATGTATATTATCGCAGCCCAGACATAGCCTTTGAAGGCTTTAAAGCAGGTCAATTTACGTTATATGAGGAAAAGACCGCACGTAATTGGGTGGGGGCTTACAATTTTCCTGCTTTTAAAGACGGTAAAATTGTCAAATATCGCTTTAAACATGAACGACCGATTCCCACAAAAAGTCTCGTATTTAATACCCGTCGTGCGCCATTTAGTGATATTCGTTTTCGACAAGCGTTAACCTATGCTTATGATTTTGAATGGCAAAATAAAGCATTATTTTATGGGCAGTATCAGCGTTTGCAGAGTTATTTTAGTAATAGTGTGCTAGAAGCGAAGGGGAAACCCTCTATCCAAGAGTTGGATATTTTAAAACCGATGTTATCGCAACTTGATCCTATTCAAAGACAGGGGGTCTTATCCAATTGGCAATATCCCGTTTCTGATGGCAGTGGATTTAATCGAAAAAATCTGCTGCATGCACGCCAACTGTTATTGAATGCGGGTTATCTTTATCAAGACGGCCGATTGGTGGATGCAAAATCTCGGCCTGTGAAATTCGAAATCTTGATTCAGCAACAAGATTTGCAGCGAACCTTAATGCCATTTATACGAAATTTGAAACGTTTAGGTATTCAGGTGCTATTGCGACAAGTAGATGGACCGCAATACACCGAGCGGATGCGAAATATTGACTTTGATATGATCGTGGATGAAATGCCTCAATCGCTCACTCCAGCGGGTGAGCAAGCTCAACTTTGGGGCAGTCAAGCAGCTGACCAAGTGGGTAATTATAATTACGCAGGGATTAAAAATCCTGTAATAGATCAGCTCATTCAACAGGTGATCAATGCTCCAAATCGGGAAGAATTGATTATTCGTACGCGTGTTTTAGACCGCCTGCTTAGAGCAGGTTATTATCAAATCCCAATGTTTGGGCAAAGTGAAAACTGGTTTGCCTATTGGCATATGTATAAGCAACCTTATGTCAAACCTAAACTTTCTGCAGGGATTGACTATTGGTGGAGTGATGCAGCTCAAGCCAAGCAAATAACACAATATCTACGGCAGCAATAAATACACCTGAATGACAAGGAATGTGAAAGCAACATGGGCACATATATTTTAAAAAGATTGCTCCTGATTATTCCAACATTGTTTTTCATTTTACTGATTAACTTTGTCGTGATTCAGATTGCGCCGGGAGGACCTGTTGAGCAAGCTATACAGCAAGCAGAATCCTTTCAAGGCATGGGAAACACGGGTGGTGGTGAAACTGCGACGACAGGCAGTAAATACCAAGGTGCTAAAGGCCTCAGTGAAGAAATGGTGGCAAAAATCGAAGCGCAATATGGTTTCGATAAGCCATTATTCGAACGCTTTTGGCTGATGTTAAAGGGCTATGTGACGCTAGATTTTGGTACCAGTTTTTTTAAAGATAAGCCTGTGACCGAGCTACTTTGGGAAAAGCTGCCTGTATCCTTATCCCTTGGTTTATGGAGTACCTTGCTGATCTATATGGTGTCTATTCCATTAGGTATTAAAAAAGCCCGTCAACATGGTTTGTTATTTGATAAAAGCACGTCTATTTTATTGGCTATAGGTTACGCCATTCCTGCTTTCGCCTTCGCCATTTTACTCATTGTCTTTTTTGCAGGTGGTTCATATTTTCAGTGGTTCCCTCTACAAGGTTTAGTTTCAGAGAATTTTACTGAGTTAAGTGTGTTTGGCAAAATTGCAGATTATTTTTGGCATATGGCGTTGCCTTTGTTTGCTATGGTAATTGGTGGTTTTGCAGGCTTAACTTATCTGACCAAATACTCTTTTATGGAAGAACTGAATAAGCAATATGTTCTTGCTGCTCGTTCTAAAGGTTTGACCGAATCACGTGTGCTGTATGGGCATGTATTTCGTAATGCAATGCTCATTGTCATTGCTGGTCTACCAGAAGCCTTGATTGGCATCTTCTTTGTGGGAAATCTATTTATTGAAATTATTTTCAATCTAGATGGGCTGGGGTTATTAGGATTTGAAGCCATCGTGCAGCGTGATTATCCAGTGATTTTTGGCACCTTGTTTATTTTTACCTTGATGGGGCTGATCTTAAGATTAATCAGTGATGTCATGTATCAAATGATTGATCCACGAATTAATTTTGATTCGCAGGGGGCAAAATAATGTCTCCGATCATGCAAGCGCGAATTCAACGTTTTAAAGAAAATAAATTAGGCTTTACATGCTTTATCAGCTTTGCCTTGATTTTTATGTTGTCACTAGCTGTCGAGTTTATTGCCAATGATAAACCGCTCTTGGTTAAATACGATGATTCTTTATATGTACCCGTACTAAAAAGTTATCCAGAAACCACTTTCGGTGGGGTGTTTGAAACTGAGGCAGATTATAAAGATCCAGTCGTTCAGCAACTGATTGAAGAGAAAGGCTGGGCTGTGTGGCCACTGATTAAATTTTCCTATCAAACACCGAATTTAGAGTTGGCTGTGCCCGTACCATCTGCACCGACTGCACAAAATTGGCTCGGTACAGATGACCAAGGGCGTGATGTGCTCGCGCGTATTTTATATGGATTACGTGTGTCGCTCCTGTTTGGTTTTGCATTAACCTTTGCTTCAGCCATATTGGGCATCATGGTTGGGGCGATACAGGGCTATTATGGTGGCTGGGTAGATCTGATTGGTCAACGGATTTTAGAAGTCTGGGGCGGACTCCCGATGCTATTCATGGTGATGATTTTGGTCAGCATGTTTACGCCGAGTGTGTATTGGCTCTTTGTTATTATGCTGTTGTTTGGCTGGCCCACTTTAGTCGGCTTGGTTCGTGCAGAGTTTTTAAGGGCTCGTAATTTTGATTATGTCCGTGCAGCACGGAGTCTTGGCGTTACAGATAGCACCATTATGTTTCGGCATATCTTACCAAATGCGATGAGTTCCAGTCTTTCACAGCTACCTTTCATGCTCACGGCAAATATTACAGCACTGACAGCCTTAGATTTCCTAGGTTATGGCTTACCGCCTGATGCCGCGTCCTTAGGTGAGTTATTGCTTCAAGGGAAAAACAATCTGAATGCACCATGGCTTGCCTTATCGGGGTTCTTTACATTAGCGATCGTGCTGTCTTTATTGATTTACATTGGGGAGGCGACACGTGATGCATTCGATCCTAGACGTCAATAATCATCAAGTTAATGTACCTCCCATCGTGTTAGCGGTGGAACATTTAAATATTTCACATGCAGCACAGGTCTTGGTTGAAGAGCTGAATTTTAAATTGCATGCAGGTGAAACGATAGCCATTGTTGGAGAAAGCGGCTCAGGTAAATCGATTAGCAGCCTAGCTATACTCGGTTTGTTGTCGAGTGATCTGCAGGTTACAGGCAGCGTCAGCCTGAATGGACAGAATATTCTTGGACTCAGCCCTGAACAGCATCGAAACATTCGTGGACAGAAAATTGCCATGATTTTTCAAGAGCCGATGACGGCCTTAAATCCCTTGCATCGGGTGGAAAAGATTGTTGGTGAGTCACTATTGTTACAAGGTTGGTCGAAGGCAAAAACTCGGCAGCGGGTTATAGAATTATTAAATGATGTGGGTATTCCAGATGCTGAAGATAAGTTAAGGCGCTATCCACATGAATTATCAGGCGGGCAGCGGCAACGTGTCATGATTGCCATGGCATTGGCCTTAGATCCTGATATTTTAATCGCTGATGAGCCAACCACGGCTTTAGATGTCACTTTGCAAGCGCAAATCTTAAATTTATTAAAGTCGCTACAACAGCAGCGTAATATGGCCATGATTTTAATTAGCCATGACCTGAATTTGGTCAAGCGCTATGCCGAACATGTGATTGTGATGAATCGTGGACAAGTGGTGGAACAAGGAGATGTTCAGGAAATTTTTGAGCAACCGAAGCAGGCGTATACCCAAAATCTGTTAGACCATGATTTTGGTGTAGCAATACAGGTTTCACAAACGCAGACACTTTTAAAATTACACAAATTAGGAGTGAAGTTCCCAGTCAAACAAGGCTTATTGAACCGCATCAAAGATTATGTCGTTGCGGTAGAGGCTTTGGATTTAACAGTGGCTGAAGGTGAGTCGATCGGTATTGTTGGAGAGAGTGGTTCTGGGAAAAGCTCCCTAGCATTGGCTATTGCTCGGCTCATAGAAAGTGATGGCGAAATTATGTTAAATCAACACGCCATCCATCAACTTTCAGAAAAACAGCTCAGACCTTTACGTCGTGAATTTCAAATTGTCTTTCAAGATCCATTCAGTAGTTTAAATCCACGGCTAAATGTAGAGCAAACCATTGGCGAAGGTTTGGCCTTACAGCATTTATCTGCAAATGAAATTGTACAGCGTATAGATGAAGCTTTGCAGAAAGTCGAATTAGCCAGCTCATTTAAGCAGCGTTATCCACATGAGTTATCCGGTGGGCAACGGCAGAGAGTCGCCTTAGCACGTGCGTTGGTATTACGTCCTAAATTATTGATACTCGATGAACCCACATCGGCACTAGATCGGACGACACAAAAAGCCATCGTGAAGCTACTACGGCGTTTGCAGCAAGAATTTAATATGAGTTATTTATTTATCAGTCATGATTTACACGTGGTCAAAGCCCTGTGTCAAAAAGTGTTGGTACTGCGACATGCCAAAGTCATGGAGTTTCAAGACACTGCAGATCTATTTGCACGACCACAAACGGACTATACCCGTAAATTAATTGCAGCCAGCCAATACTAAAATCAAAGCTATGGATATTTTGACATGTGTCATTGTCAAAATATCCTTGACCTTTAGAAAATAATAATTAGAGTAAATACTCAGGACTTATTATTTCATTTTGGACATTGCCATGAGCCATTTAGCTGAAAGCTTTAAAATTCGTAATACCACATTTAAAAATCGCATCATTAAAGGTGCAATGAGCGAAGCATTGGCCAATACCGCAGGCCAACCCAATCACTTACATTTTGGGTTATATGAAGCTTGGGCGAAGGGTGGTTTAGGCTGTGCCATTACGGGTAATGTCATGGTGGATTTTTGTGCTAAAAATGAGCCTGGGGTTGTTGTCGCTGAAACAGAGCGTGATTTAGCACAGTTAACACAGTGGGCTGAGCTAGGCAAGAAGCACGGCATGGTGCAATTGGTTCAACTTTCACATCCTGGCCGCCAATGTCCTAAAGGTTTAAATAAAGAAACGGTTGCACCATCTGCTGTGCCATTTAGTCCAATGTTAGCTACAACGTTTGGAACACCGCGCGAACTTCGTGAAGATGAAATTTTAGATATCATTCAGCGTTTTGCACGTGCCGCACACATTTGTGAAAAGGCAGGCTTCGAAGGCGTGCAATTGCATGGTGCGCATGGTTATTTAATTAGTCAGTTCTTGTCGCCACTGACCAATAAACGTCAAGATCAGTGGGGCGGTTCAAATGAAAACCGCATGCGCTTTTTGCTTGAAATCTATAAGGCAGTTCGTGCAGCGACGACAGATGATTTTATTATTTCGGTCAAACTCAACTCTGCTGATTTCCAACGTGGCGGAATTAGCGAAACAGATGTGATTGAGGTCTTTAAAGCTATAGATGCCGCAGGGATTGATATGATTGAAATCTCGGGCGGTTCCTATGAAGCGCCAGCGATGGCGGGTGCTAAAGAAGAAAAACGTAAAGCCAGTACCATTGCTCGTGAAGCTTATTTCCTCGATTTTGCGGACAATATCCGTAAAGAAGTGAAATGCGCGTTAATGGTTACCGGCGGGTTTAGAACCGTCCAAGGCATGAATGCTGCACTAGACAGTGGAGCTTGTGATTTTATTGGTATTGCACGTCCTTTCGCTGTTGAAGTCGATTTGGCTGATCGTTTATTGGCGGGTCAGGATGTTCGTTATGGTGTGGACAAAATTAAAACTGGCATACCGATGATTGATAAAATGGCGATTATGGAAATTATTTGGTATGCCGCTCAGTTTAAATCGATTGGTGAAGGAAAACAGCCAAATCCTAAACTTTCACCGTTAAAAGTGTTTTTTAAATATCTCAAAGGCAATTTAACCGCGGTCATTAAAGGGCAAGTCAATTCACGTAAGTCGGCTTAGTCAATCATTGAATTATTAGAATAAGGGCAATCGGCATACATCCATGTTATGGTTGCCTTCATTCATATCAATATTACTTACAATAAAAATGTCTAAAATTTTAATATTAATAGTCATTCTTTCGGGGCTCAGTTCTGCTCTCTATGCCCAGTCTACATTTCAGACGGGGGATATCATTTTTCATATCTCAAAGTCACAACAAAGTTTAAGCATTCAAAAGGCGACACATTCGCCTTATAGTCACATGGGCATGATCGTAAATAAAAATAACCAAACTTGGGTGCTTGAAGCTATTCAACCTGTGCAATATACCGCTTTAAATCAATGGATCGCGCGTGGGGAGAATGCTCACTATGTGGTGAAAAGGCTCAAACAACCCTTAAATGTGCCGCAGAAAACGAAGCTAGTACAAAATGCAGAAAAGTACTTGGGCAAACCCTATGATATTTATTTTGAATGGGATGACCGTGCAATTTACTGTTCTGAAATTGTTTGGAAAGCTTATCAGCATGCTTTAGGTATCGAACTTTCTCCATTACAAAAACTGAAACAATTTGATTTAAAACAATATGAAGTGCAGCGTCTAATGCGGCAGCGCTATGGTCAAAATATTCCGCTAAATGAGCAGGTGATTGCCCCTAAGGCCATTTATGATTCAAAACTTTTAAAAGAAATATTTAGAAATTAAGGCAATAAAAAAGCCCAAGTCGCAATGCTTGAGCTTTTTAATGAGTGGTTAAAACCAACTCGAATATGGCGTCCCTACGGGGATTCGAACCCCGGTTACCGCCGTGAAAGGGCGATGTCCTAGGCCTCTAGACGATAGGGACAGTACAGAAAGCAAATTTTAAAACCGTTTATTTCAGTCTAAGTTTTTAGACTAAATAATGGCGTCCCTACGGGGATTCGAACCCCGGTTACCGCCGTGAAAGGGCGATGTCCTAGGCCTCTAGACGATAGGGACTTAATAAAATGTACTTCTGAAAATTGGCGTCCCTACGGGGATTCGAACCCCGGTTACCGCCGTGAAAGGGCGATGTCCTAGGCCTCTAGACGATAGGGACGTTTCAGAGGTGGGCGTATATTAGGGTGAAAATCGGGGGGTGTCAAACGCTTTTCTATAAATAAATTCAGTTTTTGTTGTTGAGTGCATAAAATTAAAACAATTTGCTAAAAATGTTTGAAAAATACATTATTTATGTCGGTTTTTTCAACACTTGTAAGATTGTAGCAATAACTTCTGGATGCGTTAAATATCCAGCAATATCGTGTGGGTGTTCAATCGATGTCTGAATTTGCTGGTTGATAATGGCGGGTTGAAAATCAAATGGTGCCTGACTCAGTGGAAAAGCGCTGAGAAAATCATCATGTGAATAAAAGTTTAACCAATCGCCTGAAATTGCATCAGGTCGCTGTAAAGGCTGAGGTAAGTGGGCTTGGATGACACGAAAAGCCAAAGGTGAGCCCAAGGTGATAAAGCGCTGTATGTTGAGTTCAGGATGTAACAGTAAAAAATGATACGCAATCACGCTACCTAGCGAATGTGCAATCAACAGGGTGGGTTTCGTTTGATGTAATTGCTCATGCAGACGAGTATGAACTGCCTGAATAAAGTGTGGATTGGATAAATAGAGATAAGTTTCGACCAAAAATTTATGCAAAAGTGTGGCATGTAATTTGGGGAAATAATTCATTAAAACTGCAAAATCGCGTAGCGCAAGATCTTTGCCGAGTGCGGTGATCGATTTGAATGACTGGCTCAATCCAATAGCATCATTGAGGGTGATGTCAGGTAGATTATTTTGTACAGCATGATGCTCAAGTACTTTTGGTGATTTTTCTGGGAGTTCAGTACGATGGATAAACGGAAAATGTGGCCACGTTTGAGGCGTCAAGGTGCTGGCTTGAAGCATATTCTGCAAATGATAACGCGTGAGTAAATCTCCATAAAAAGGCATGCGCATATGGTGCTGTATATATGATAAAAAAGTCTCTTGATGGCTTTGCTTTAAGCCTTGAGACAACAGTGCAAGCCAATGCTGTTCGAGCGAACGTGCAGTTTGTTGCTGTTGATTCATGCCATGGATAAAGATGATCTGCATATTGCACCTCATCGACGGATCAGTTTTTATTCTACTTTTATTAAAATATAGCCATAAAAAAAGAGCAACCGAAGTTACTCTTTTATCGTGTTTGGCATGACAACACAGATCAATCTTTGTTGTGATACAAGGTGTAGTAGCTGATATAACACGCCACAATGAAGATCATACAGCAGATAAAGCCAGTTAACATTTCTGGGTCAAATACCATACTAATACAAGTAATCAGACAGAATACAAAACCGAGTATCGGCACGATTGGGAAGAGTGGTGCAGCAAAAGCTAAATCTTTTGCAGTTTTGCCTTCTTTATACCACTGACGACGGAAGTTGAATTGGCTTAAACAAATACTCATCCACACCACCACCATGGTAAATGCCGCAACACCTAACAAGTTTTTGAAGATGGTTTCTGGTGCAAATTGCTCAGAAAGTAAGCCTGGCATACCACCGATCATGGTCACAATCACCGCAACATAAGGAATACCACGTGAGTTCACTTTAGAGAACACCGCAGGTAATTGCTTACTATAGGACAATGACCACATCATTCGAGATGCAGCAAATAAACCTGAGTTTGCAGCAGAAAGTAGGGCTGTGATAATCACAAAGCGGATGATGTCTTCTGCATAAGGAATACCAATGTGCTGGAATACCGTTACGAAAGGTGAACTACTTACACCTTCGGCAGATAAGCCGGCTTCTTGGTGTGGCAATAATGCAGTAATAACAACAATGGTACCCACAAAGAAAATCAACAAGCGGAAAATCGCCGTATTAATGGCTTTAGGTACATTTTTCGCTGGATCTTTGGTTTCACCCGCAGCAACACCAATCAGCTCAGTACCTGAGAATGCAAAGTTAACAATCAACATTGTAGCGAAAATTGGGAACAAACCTTCAGGGAACCAGCCTTGTGCAGTGAGGTTGCTAAACAGCGGTGCAGCTTCATAGCCTCGATAGCCTAGAACACCAAAAATGGCCAATAGACCTAAAATAATAAAGGCTACAACGGTAATCACTTTGACTAAGGCTAGCCAAAATTCAGATTCAGCAAACCATTTGGTTGAAATCATATTCAAGCAGAATACAAAAGCACCAAAGATTAAGGTCCACATCCACATAGAACTGTCTGGGAACCATTCCTGCATTAAAAGTGCAGCAGCAGTAAATTCAGTTCCTAGCGTTACTGACCATGTCAGCCAATAGAGCCAAGTGATGGTATAACCCGTACCAGGTCCGATATAGCGTTTAGCATAAGCGCCAAATGAACCAGATTCTGGCATATGTACAGCGAGCTCGCCTAAGCAAAGCATCACCATATAGGCGATAATACCGCCTAAAAAATACGAAATAATGGCACCTACAGGCCCCGTTTGTGCAATGACTTCACCCGAACCAAGAAATAAACCAGTACCGATTGCGCCGCCAAGCGAAATCATCACCAGATGTCGAGTACTCATAGCGCGTTTTAACGGCGCAGAATTGCCCTGATGCGAAGCATCATTCGGAGAATGTGATGACTGCATAGAGAAAAAGGAGAATCAAATAATGAAGCGAGTAATTGTAGAGAAGAATGCAATGATGATGCAATCAATTAATATAAATTATAGATAAATAAACTTTAAGTTTGTCAGAGCTGACAGAAGAATTGGCGTCCCTACGGGGATTCGAACCCCGGTTACCGCCGTGAAAGGGCGATGTCCTAGGCCTCTAGACGATAGGGACGTTTTGAGGTGGGTGTATAGTACATAGCCCATCTATATTTGTCAAAATAGAGTTTCATTGTTATATTCTAAATGTATATAAATGAAACAAAAACAGAATTTTTTTAATGAAAAATAATTTTAATGAGTTTATTTCTGAAATTTTATTTGAAATCAATCAATTTAATGTGGGCAAAGTCCATGAAAGATTCTATATAGTTTTATTGAATTATTTGCATTGGTTTGAAGTTTATACAAATAATTTTTCTTCGTATATTAGTAAATCAGAGTTTGAAAGAATTATTGATGAACTTTTATTTAGGGATTTAGATGGGGAAAGTAGAATTACGTATAATCACCTCAAATCTTTAGATGATTCTCATTATTTTTTAGATATCCAGAGCTTTTTTAAATTATATCTAATCTTAAAGGTTCGAAGATATCAGTTGTCTAGTGATGATGTAGAACTTGAAAAATTAGAAAAAAAATTGGATGTATGTTTTGAGCCAATGTTGTGGAGTAAAGACAAACAAGATTTATTGGTTATTAATCGTGATTTTCCTGAATTTAAAAAACAGATGAATTTAAGTCGGGTGCTTTTGCCACTTTCATTAATAGTTTTTAACTTTACTTTTGTTGAATTAATATCTAATACAAGTTTGAGAGTATCTATCCAAATATTTCTAGCAATAGTAGCTGCGTGTCTTTTAGCTAATGTTTCTAAAGGGGCAAAATCCGAAAAGGACTCATTGGAGTTGAAAGTATGGGATTATATCTTGGTGTTGAGCGAGGATAAAAACTCATTGACGAAAAGCAGTTGAACGATTTCCTTAAATTATAATTTGTACAGTGGTTTTTGTGGATTAAACTGCTCCCACAAATCATTTTTGAATTTATATGGAAACCCTAATTTTTCTCTCATAGGGAAGAGAAATAGTTTCATAAAAAAAGGTGGCTAATGAGCCACCTTAACTATTTTATTTATCGTGATATAACCAATAATAACCTGCATAACATGCTGCCATAAAGATCAGGCAGCCAATAAAGCCTGAAAGCATTTCAGGATCTGCAGCCATACTTAAACCTGTTGCGGTACAGCAGACAAAGCCAAGAATTGGAACCAGCGGGAACCATGGTGTACGGAATTTAAGTTCTGACACGCTATGACCTTGTTTCAGCCATTGGCGACGGAAGTTAAATTGACTCCAGCAAATACTCATCCACACGATCACCATGGTGAAGGCGGCAACCCCCATCAAGTTTTTGAAGATGACATCTGCGCCAAATTGTTCTGACAATAGGCCTGGTAAACCACCGATCATAGTGACCAATACAGCAATATAAGGCACACCAGTTTTGCTTAATTTGCCGAAAGCACGTGGTAATTGTTTTTGTGCGGACAGCGCCCACATCATACGTGATGCAGCATATAAACCAGAGTTAGCTGTAGACAGTAAAGCCGTAATAATGACGAAACGAATTAAGTCTTCTGCATAGGGAATGCCCATCAGGTTAAATACGGAAACGAAAGGGCTACTGCTTAAGCCGCCATGTCCGCCGACATTTAAACCTGCATCGGTATAGGTCAACAGTGAACTGATGACGATAATAGTGCCGACAAAGAAAATGATTAAGCGCCATACCGCAGCATGAATGGCTTTAGGCACATTCTTTTCAGGGTTTTCAGTTTCACCTGCAGCGATACCAATCATCTCCGTACCATTAAAGGCAAAGTTCACGATCAATAGCGTGGCAAACAGAGGGAACAAACCATTTGGCAGCCAACCATGTTCTGTCAAATTGTGGAACATTGGAGCTGATTCATAGCCTTGGAAAGGTACGAAACCAAAGATGCAGGCAAAACCAAGGATGATGAAAATCAACACTGTTGCAACTTTCACCATTGATAACCAAAATTCTGACTCTGCAAACGCACGTGTAGAACTTAGATTAGAGATCAGTACGCCAGCTGCAAAGATCAGTGTCCATAACCAAATAGAGGTTTGTGGAAACCATTCCTGCATCAAAATAGCCGCCGCAGTAAATTCTGTACCTAAGGTGGCAGACCAGCCCAACCAGTACATCCAAGACACCATATAACCGGTACCCGGGCCAATATAATTTGTCGCAAAAGCACCAAAAGAGCCAGAAACAGGTAAATGTACGGCAAGCTCACCCAAACAGAGCATAACCATGTAGGCGATTAGTCCGCCAATAATGTAGGCAAGTACAGCGCCCAAAGGCCCAGCTTGTGAAATAACTTCACCTGAACCCATAAACAAACCAGTACCAATTGCACCACCAAGTGAGAGCATCACAAGGTGTCGAGTCGTCATCGCACGTTTAAGCGATGGACTTTTACCTTCAGCAGACGAGTGTTGCGAAGGTTCAGAGGGAGATTGCATAGTGAAAAGAAAATTGAATGAAAGGTATATTTTATGATTGAATGCAGTGAAATGATTGATAAATCGAATTTTTCTTATAATGTAATAATACTGATCTAAAATTTAAATCTTTAGCACTGACCATTGGATTAATGGTCAGGAGTTTGATACTCAGCTTCAGAAGTTGCAGGTACTTGAGTTTGTTCAGCTACAGGGGCTTTGGTGTCATCGCGGCTCACAATATACAGATAGAGTGCAGATGGAAATAAGATGGCTAAAACCAAGAGCAACTTTTTAAACATAGGGTGTTCTTACATCAAAATAGATCAAGCTGAAGTATAAACAAAACCAGTCAGGCTGTAATTAATTAAAGTTTACGGTTTTTCTGTTCTAGATTGGACAGGATGACTTGGTAAATGTCGGGGTAGTGTTGTTTAAAGTTCCGTTGTTGCATGATCGTGATGGTTGAAGCATTTGGCTCAACACCCAGTTTTAAAATTTTTTGGGTTAAAGCGAGTTGTGGGGAGCGACCATCAAAATGTGTATTCAGTAAGTTACCATCGGTATATTTTACTGTGAGTCCGATATTCAGGAGATAATCAAAAACATCAGGCAAACCAAAACCGGCAGCTTTGTAGAGTAAATTATATGTTTCTGCACGATAGCCACGGCCGTATGTTTGATGTGTTTTTAATAATCCTAATGCATTATAAAATTCTAACTTGGCAATAATTTCTTGTTCATTAATAGAACCATCGCCATTTTTTAAAGTCCTATTGATGGTGTTAAAAGTCACATCGTTTGAGCTGGGTTTGCAATCAGCAGCAATCAGTCGCTTGATATCTTGAAGTGGAAGTACAAGATGCGCTGTGTCACACATTTTTTTAACTTCTTTATTTTTCATTTTACTGCTTTGAATATTTTTATTTTCAAATTCCTGCACTATGGCTGACCAACCATATATGTTTATAAATTTATAATAACGAGATGCATCATTTGTCATCCCTTTGATCTTTTTAAAGTCGTGAATGTTTTTCACTGATGGTGCATTGGTGGCGAGATTTTGTGGCACTGGAGCATTTGCAAAGCAATGCATACTCATTAGCAGGCAGCTGGTAATAACGATGTTTTTCATGGTTTATGTGCTTTTAATAAATTGTAAACGTTAGGATATTTGGTGGAAAAGTCATTCTGTTCCATTTGTTTATAAACGTTACTATTGGGCTCGATTCCTGCATTCAGTAGTTTTTGAACCAAACTCACAGAAGGGTTACGGCCTTTGATATTGTCTAAAATTAAATTACCATCCACGCCCGTGTAATCGACTCCAATACTCAGCAAATAATCAGAAACGTCTTCTAGTCCCCAGTCAATTGCTTTGGATTGCAAAGAGCTTTTTTCTTCATACGGGCCAAATTTATACGTAACGTGTGTTTGTAAAACGTTTTCCGCCTTGTAGAGCTTTAATTTTTCAATGATTTCGTTTTGATCTATTTTGCCTTCTGCATTGGTTAATGCGCCATTAATAATCATGGAGGATGAACGGCCATTGAGTGGTTTGCAATTTGCTTTAAATAAGCGTTTGGTTTGATCGGCAGTACTTAGACTCAGTGTAATTTCGCAAAGTTTTTCTTTTTCTTCTTTAGGCATTTTGCTTTTTAGGATGGTTCCATTTTCAAAATCACGAACGACAGATTCCCAACCGTAGCGGAGCGCATGTGTATAATATGCAGATGCTTCTGCACTCAATTTTTTAGGTTTTTTATTTTGTAGCTGAGCTTCACTTTTATTTGTATCAGAATAGGTCGCGCTTTGATCTACATTTGAAACATTTTGATTTTCAGCTACTGTGAAATTTTTAGCAGTGTCTAGATTATTTAACTTTAGGGGAGCTGTAGGGCGTAATATATAGACAAAGATACCTATAAAGAATATACAAAATGTGATGAGAAGTATTATTTTTTTCACTTTGTGTCTCTGTAAAATAAAACAAGAGCACTTGTGGCGCTCTTGAATAATGAATATTAAAATTTAAACGTGATGTCCGCAATGAACTGTCGTCCTATTTCGGAATAGAGTTTGCTACCACTCACATACAGATTATTACGGTTAGTAATATTATTTATTGTTAGTCCTAATATAGCTGAATAATCTTTCGAGATTTTCCAATCATAGGTGGTACGCATATCCCAACTAAAACGAGGTTTCACATCTTGAAGGGTATAAGTATCAATTTTTACACCATCATGAATCACTTTGTCCGCACTGCTGGCAGTCAGCACTTGCTTATAGGTATCTTTATAGCTAAAGAAGTTAGAAATTTTTACAGGAACTGCATTAAAGCCAATATCCCAAGTGAAACGTGCTGTGATGGGCTGATTATAATTTGATGCAGGCTTATCGCCAAAATGCATAATTTTTCCATCATAAGAAATTAACTTATATAAGTCTTCCTCAGTTAGATTCTCTGTGTAATCAGGGGTGCTGCGGTAAGAGTCAGTGTAATTCACTGCTAAACCTAAATTATGCTGTGTACCCAAGAATTCTAACGGTTCAAGTGTCTCGAGTTCAAAGGTTACGGTGTCATTCTCGCCGTAACCGCTGTTTCCATATTCATAAGAAAAGTTAAACCCATTGTGGGGAATAGAGGTTTTATTTCTCGAAATTTCATCTTTATATTGGCGATTGACCCATTTTAAAGCGAAATAAGCATTTTTGAATTCGCTACTAAGACCAATCACAAACTCATCTGCATAAGGTGTTTTTAGGTTTTTTTTACGTGTATCTTGCGAACCTGAGCTTTCGGATTCAATCCATTGTGAATTTTGATCTGCGCGAGTTACTTCAAAATTTAAATCAGATAAGGACTGTCTTAAATCAGTCATATACGTCGGAGCGCTATAATAGCGGTTCCAACCTGAAACTAAGGTTAAAGTATCATTACTGAAAGGTTTGTAACTAATATTGGTACGCGGTGCAAAATTCAGGTGATTATTTGATTCATCATAATCTGCACGAAGTCCTAAACGTGCTCTTATATTATTCCAGCGAATATCATCTTCTACATAAATTGAAGCTTGTTGATATTTTTTATTAAATTCACCGGCACGATATAAACTTCCTTTTTTGAAATATTGTCCTTGGAACACTGTAGGAACTTTATTGTTTATAAAAGGAGCAGTTGTATTTTCATCACAAAGTGGGTCATTGATTTGACATTGTCCGCCTTCGAGGTCATACAGGTTTTTAGCATTGCCTGAAGTAACGCCGTAGAAAGTAGAGAAGTCTTTGGTACGTTCCCATTGAACATCATCATAATGGTAAGCAAAACCGGTACTGATTTGATGCTGTGTGCCTGCCAGTTTAAAAGTGTTAAAAACACTATCGATTTCATAATTGACAGTCGATTGTTTTAAATCAATGTCTGCTGAAGATGCGGCTTCCCAAACTTTTTCAGTGTTGTTCCAGTCTTTACTGCCTGCGGCATACAGCCAATTAATACCAATATCTGCTTCATTAACACGTGAATTATCAATGTTTTGATAATTTAATTTTTGGTTTAATTTACCCCATTGGTAGACCTTAGCTATTTCAGCAAAGATCAATGCCGATTCATTGTTGGTTGTACTGTATGAATTACGACGTTTCTCAGCATAGCTATTATTTTCTAAATCGCCCAAGCTAAAGCCGAGTTTGATCGATGTATCAGAATTGGTATTTGCAAAAAGTGTTGCACCAATGTTGGTGTTTAATTTCTTTTGTTTAATGATGTCAGGTGAGGGCAAACCACTGTATACAGGCAGTTCTGAGCTTCTTTGAGAAGCATATAGATTTATGCCATAAACTTCTGAGAGTTTACTGTATACATTGGCACTGATGCCTTGACGGGTATATTCCTTTTGGTTTGATTGTGTTGAATCACCTTCGAAAAGTGCTTTGTCAGCATCGGTTTTGACATGATAACGATTCCAATCACTTTCGGTATAGTCATAAGTCACGCTGCCATGAACTTGACCAATTTCAGTATTTGGTGCACAAGTTTCAGCATTAACTACACCACCTGTAAATTCGCCGTATGCTGCAGAAACATTACTATCGATCAATTCTAATTTACAAATTAAATCGGTATTTAGGGCAATCCCTTGTGAGCCACCATCAAGCTTGCCTGAATAGGAGTTGCCGCTTGCCAGAGGGTCAAGGTTATTGGTGGTATTGACGCCGTTAATTACAAATTTATTTCGGTAAGATTGCGCGCCATTAATAGAAATCTCGGATGGTCGTAGCTCAGCCTGTGAATCTGCAGAACGTTGTTCACGGCTAAACTGCACATTTGGATTAACTTTTAAAAAGTCTGTGATATTTTTTGAGCTATTCGGCGTTTTTTCTAAATCTTCTTTGGTGTAGACGGTTTTACCTACTTCTTGCTTGGCTTTGACTTCAACCTCAATAGGTGTCATCGACACCGTATTGGTTTTGATTTCTTCGGAGATCTGGCTTTCATTTGCATACGTTTGAGATGCTAAAGCAGTCAAAATTGCGATATTAAGGGGAGAATAGGCAAAGCGCATGGCTGTCAACAATTATGCAGATAAAAACGATAGCGATTATCATTAACTTTACAAGAATAATCAATAGAAATGAGAATTATTTGCAATAAGTGATTTTTTAATACACAACAAATTCAATGAAAATTTTGAATAATCAGGAGAGATGGTGATGTGTATTCAATAGACTTGAATATTCAGCTTGGAGAAAGTCTGAATAAGAATTGGCGTCCCTACGGGGATTCGAACCCCGGTTACCGCCGTGAAAGGGCGATGTCCTAGGCCTCTAGACGATAGGGACGTTTAGAAGATGGCGGTATCTTATTGATCCGCCATCATAGTGTCAAGTAGGTGAGGGCCGAGTTTGTTCAAAATATAGCAGAACAGTTCAGCGGTCTTCTGAGTATCGTAAAGTGCAGAGTGTGCTTCTTTACCATCAAACTCAATACCTGCTTGAATACATGATTTTGCCAGCACAGTTTGTCCAAACATTACAGCGCTCAAAGTCACTGTATCGAATACGGAAAAACTATGGAAAGGATTTTGATTTTTTGTCCCTGTACGTGCAATAGCTGCCTGTACAAACCCTAAATCAAAATGGGCATTGTGACCAACTAAAACAGCATGAGTGCAGTTTTGTTGACGACGTACTTCATTCACTGACTTAAAAATACGTTTTAATGCTGATTTTTCATCTTCAGCCATGGCCATACGCATCGGATTAAATGGATCTACACCAATAAAATCCAGTGAACGACGGTCAAGGTTGGCACCTTCAAATGGATTGATATGTGCATGGTGGGCTTCACCCGGTACAAAATTACCTTCTGCATCATACACAATAGGAATAGCTGCAATTTCCAGTAAGGCATCGGTCTGTGAATTAAAACCTGCTGTTTCGACATCGACAACAACAGGTAGGAATCCACGGAAACGTTGACCAATGACTGGTCGAGTTTCATCTGTCACACTTTTCTCCATTGGATGGTCTTACCCGCATACAACGGAATAATTTTTTCGCCATCCAAATAGTCTAAACTTTCAGGGATCACTTGATCTTCTTTTACCAAAGTAATGGTATTGGTATTTCGAGGGAGTCCGTAGAAGTCTGCACCAAAGTGGCTTGCAAAACCTTCTAAACGGTCGATTTTACCGACTTGATCAAATGCTTGAGCGTATAGCTCAATTGCTGTTGGTGCACTATAACATCCTGCACAGCCACATGCATTTTCTTTAGCATTTTTTGAGTGCGGCGCACTGTCTGTACCTAAGAAAAATTTAGGGTTCGCACTGGTCGCGACTTCAAGCAAAGTTTGCTGATGGGTTTGACGTTTTAAAATCGGTAGACAATAGAAATGCGGTTTAATGCCACCCACCAACATGTCATTACGGTTAAACAATAAATGTTGCGGTGTGATTGTCGCAGCGACATTACGGTCTTGTTCTAATACAAAATGCGCAGCTTCACTAGTAGTGATGTGTTCTAGCACCAATTTTAATTTAGGGAACTGTTTTAACAGTGGAGAAAGCACTTCATCAAGGAAACGTTTTTCACGGTCAAAAATATCGACATGGTTATGGGTCACTTCACCATGTAACAGTAATGGCACTTGGTGTTCTTCGAGTTGCTCAATCACACCATAGACTTTACTAATATCGCTGACACCACTGTCCGAGTTCGTAGTTGCACCCGCTGGATAGAGCTTGATGGCATTAACATGCTCAGATTCTTTAATTTTTTTAACTTCACTCGCCGGGGTGTTGTCTGTGAAATAAAGCACCATACGCGGGTCAAAGTGAACGCCTTCAGGAACATGTGCCATGATACGTTCACGGTATGCATTTGCTTCTTCAACGGTTTTTACCGGTGGTACGGTGTTTGGCATACAAATCGCGCGAGAGAATTGTTGTGCTAAATCAGGAACTGTACGCTTTAGGGCTAGACCGTCACGTAAATGTGCATGCCAATCATCTGGCTGAAGAAGAGTAATCGTGTTCACAGCGATTCCAAGCTTGGAAATAAAACAAATGATAATGCAAATAATGTGAAAATGGTAACGAGATTTCTGTACAAATGACTGAACAGATATAAATAAAGAATAAAACTGTGGTATTTTTAAATGACTAAAAGAATTAGATAAATGCTTGGAAATGGAATACAAGTATAACCTTGCAAAGTTGCAATACGATAAAGAAAAAATAGAGGAACTGATTACACGGCAAACTCGTCGTGTAGGGGAAATGTTTCCTAAAAAACTGGAAACCCAATTTTGGACTTTAAACCTCGATCGTGCGCAAACCAACATACGTCATTTTTTCTGGATGGGGGTGTTGATCTACTTTGTGCTTACCATGCTAATCATTCCCGGCGATTACTGGATTATTGATCAACAGCATTTTGTGCATGATTTTATTCATTGTTTGCTTGGACAGCTCAATGGTGCGCTGTGTCTTTTGACTTTATATGCCTTTGCTCGTTACGAGCGTCTGAAGCCTTATTTTTCACATGCTAGTATGTTTGTGGTGTTCTGGGCAGTTATTTCAATGTCTTGGCTCACCATGACCGTGTATACCGAAGCACTTAAACATCAGGCCATGATGATCCTTTGTATGATTTACATCTTGAGCTATATTTTGACTGGGGTGAAACCGGTCCAAATGTTGATGTCTGGCTTGTTGGCTGCTGTGGTCACCATGTTGATGCTTTTTTCGTTAGAAGTGAAATTTGATGTAATGGTGTTGGGGCGTGTACTGATTGGAAGCTGTGTATTGGGTTTTGCAATCAGTAAGATGCTCTGTGCGCGTGAAAGGATGATTTTTTTGAATATGCTGCGCGCGGATATTAGTGAAAAAATCCATCGTATTCATACCACAGAGCTTTTACATTTAAGTCAGCATGATGAATTAACCAAGATTTCAAACCGACGTACTTTTGATGAAATGCTTGATACATTTTATGAGCAATCTCGACGTAATAACACCTCGCTTGCTGTGCTATTTATCGATGTTGATCATTTTAAAAACTATAACGATTTCTACGGTCATCAAAAAGGCGATGATGTAATTTCAACCATTGCCAAAACCATTAAAAATGCCATTCGACATATGGACTTCGTAGCGCGATATGGTGGTGAAGAATTTGTGGTTTTATTGCCTGAAACCGATGCGCATGGTGCTTATGCAGTTGCCTCAAATATTTATAAAGCAATCGATCGTTTAGAAATTCCACATGCCAAATCACAGGTTTCAAATCACGTCACTATTAGTTTGGGTATTACGGTATATCGTGCTGAAAATATGACGAAGGATGAACTGTTAAATATTGCCGATCAGGCGTTGTATCGTGCGAAACAATTAGGCCGGAATCAAATTTACTATCAGTCGATTCGTTCAGCACATGTGGCTTAATGTTTAATAAAATTGAGAACTTCTCTGAAATCGGCAATAAAAAACCGCGCAAAATGCGCGGTTTTTTATGACTCAACAAATCTTATTTGTTTTTGTCTTTTAATTGAGGCACTGCAGAACCTGTACCTACTGCAAGTAAGCCAGAGTTTGTGTAGATACCTAATTTAGCGCGAGTATCTGTGATATCCAAGTTACGCATAGTCAATTGACCGATACGGTCAGCAGGGCTAAACATAGAGTCACCTTTCTCCATAGTTAAACGCTCAGCTTCATAAGTGAGGTTAGGAGATTCAGTGTTTAGAATAGTGTAGTCATTACCACGACGAAGTTCTAAAGTCACAGTACCAGTGATTGCTTTAGCAACCCAACGCTGCGCAGTTTCACGAAGCATTAATGATTGAGAATCGAACCAACGACCTTGGTAAAGAAGACGACCTAAACGCAGACCGTTAATACGGTATTGTTCGATGGTGTCTTCGTTATGAATACCAGTCACAAGACGCTCATAAGCAATATGAAGAAGCGCCATACCCGGAGCTTCGTAAATACCACGAGATTTTGCTTCAATGATACGGTTTTCGATTTGGTCAGACATACCTAGACCATGACGACCACCGATACGGTTGGCTTCAAGAATGAACTCAACTGGGTTTTCGATGCGTTTGCCATTTAATGCAACAGGGAAGCCTTCTTCGAAAGTTACAGAAACTTCTTCAGCTTTAACTTCTACGTCATCTTTCCAGAAAGCAACGCCCATGATTGGGTCTACGATTTTGATACCCGCATTAAGGTATTCAAGATCTTTTGCTTCGTGAGTCGCACCTAACATGTTTGAGTCAGTTGAGTACGCTTTCTCTTTTGACATTTTATAGTCAAAACCGTTGTCGATTAGGAACTGTGACATTTCTGCACGGCCACCTAATTCGTCAATAAAGGTTTGGTCTAACCACGGTTTGTAAATTTTAAGTGCTGGGTTAGTCAATAGACCATAACGGTAGAAACGTTCAATGTCGTTACCTTTATAAGTCGAACCGTCACCCCAGATGTTTACGTCATCTTCTTTCATTGCGGTTACAAGCATCGTACCTGTAACTGCACGACCAAGAGGAGTCGTGTTGAAATAAGGCATACCACCAGTTGAAATGTGGAAAGCGCCACATTGAATAGCCGCAATACCTTCTAATGCAAGTTGTAAACGACAATCAACTAAGCGAGCTTTAACTGCGCCATACGCTTCCGCTTTTTTTGGAATCGCATCGTAGTCGTCTTCATCAGGTTGACCTAAGTTTGCTGTGTAAGCATAAGGTTCTGCACCTTTTTGTTTCATCCACAAAAGCGCAGCTGAAGTATCTAGACCACCAGAGAAGGCAATACCAACTTTTTTGCCAACTGGGACATTCTGCAAGATAGTTGCATTATCAGTCATTGTTAATCCTAACGATATAAATATAGGCACCGAGAATGGGTGGCCTGAAAGAATACATATATGTGCATGATTGTAGCACTTTTCTGCGGGGTTTTTCTAAAAAATCATGAGATACAAGCGATGAGGTGGAAAAAAATGATCGTTGAAATCTATTGTTGAATACTTCATCTAGTTTTTGCAGGCGGAAAATGCATTTTCTGAATGGAATAGGATGCAAATATAAAGAAATCTATTAGATTTAAATAAATGGTCATACCAATATTGAGTTAATTTGGTTTTTATGCTTTTCATTGAAATGAGACTGAGGTCAAACAAAGCGTGGTTATTAGACTAAAGTATATTTCATAAAATACATTCATAAATAATAACTACAAAACAATTATTTAAAAGTTGATATGGAGGTTTTTAAACGGAAAAATAATGTTTTTGTATTTTATATTGGTCATACCAAAAATAAGAAAAGCTTGAATGATTGAGTTGAAATAATTAAAAATTGCGGAGTATTTCAGCAATAGTATGAGTTTTTATGTTTTTAATATTTATATTGGTCATACCAATGTAAAAAGACCACATGCTGATATTGCTCAATAATTAAATCTTAGTAAGCATTTCAAGGAGATGACAATGCTTCAATGGCAGCAAATATATGACCCAATGGGGAATATATGGATATCAAGTTTAATTGCGCTCATTCCGATTATCTTTTTTTTCTTGGCGCTTGCTGTATTTCGTTTAAAAGGCAGTGTGGCAGGTACGATGACCGTTGTACTGGCACTGTTGGTGTCTTTATTTGCCTATGACATGCCTGCGCTTATGGCATTGGCTTCGATGGTCTACGGTTTTTTCTATGGTTTATGGCCGATCGCATGGATCATTATTGGTGCGGTGTTCCTGTATAAAATCTCAGTCAAAACAGGGCAGTTTGACATCATCCGTTCTTCGATACTTTCCATTACTGAAGATCAACGTTTACAGATGCTATTAGTCGGCTTTGCTTTCGGTACTTTCCTAGAAGGTGCTGCGGGCTTTGGTGCTCCTGTGGCGATTACCGCAGCACTATTGGTAGGTTTAGGCTTTAAACCTTTATATGCGGCAGGTCTTTGTCTGATCGTCAATACTGCGCCAGTGGCTTTTGGTGCGATGGGTATTCCAATTATCGTTGCTGGACAAGTGTCTGGTGTAGATACGATGGAAATCAGTCAGATGGTTGGTCGACAGCTGCCATTTATGGTGCCGATTGTACTGTTTTGGATTATGGCGATTATGGATGGCTGGCGCGGTGTGAAGGAAACTTGGCCTGCGGTTGTGGTTGGGGCGAGTAGCTTTGCGATTGCACAGTACCTAACCTCGAACTTTGTCGGTCCTGAATTACCCGATATTACTGCGGCGATTGCCTCTTTAGTGTCATTAACGATTTTATTTAAATATTGGCAGCCTAAACATATTTTCCGCTTTGCAGATCAAGATGCGACGATGAGTGAAGATGTGGCTGCACAAAAACAGCAAAAATATAGCTTGGGTCAAATTGCAAAAGCGTGGTCGCCATTTGCGATCTTAACGGTGATGGTCACGATCTGGAGTATTAAACCGTTTAAGGATTTATTTACCAAAGACGGTGCTTTACATGATTTGGTTATTTCGATCAAAGTGCCATTCTTACACCAATTGGTTCAAAAGATGCCGCCAGTCGTACCTGAAATGAAGGACTACGATGCCATCTATAAATTTGATTGGTTTTCGGCAACAGGTACGGCAATTGTCATTGCTGCGATCATTACCATTATTTTCTTAAAAATGAAGCCGAAAGACGCGATTGTGACCTTTGGTGAAACCATTAATGAATTAAAAATTCCAATTTATTCGATTGGGATGGTGTTGTCTTTTGCTTTTATCGCCAACTATTCAGGTATGTCTTCGACCTTGGCTTTGGCCCTTGCACATACAGGTCAAGCCTTTACCTTCTTCTCGCCATTTTTAGGATGGCTTGGTGTATTCCTCACGGGTTCAGATACGTCAGCCAATGCGCTATTTGCAGCATTGCAGGCGACTACTGCACAACAAATCGGTGTGCCAGAAGTATTACTCGTTGCTGCTAATACCAGTGGCGGTGTGACAGGGAAAATGATTTCACCACAGTCAATTGCAATTGCATGTGCGGCAGTCGGGTTGGTAGGTAAAGAGTCGGATTTATTCCGTTTTACCGTAAAACACAGTATAACGTTCACAATCATGATGGGGATTTTAATCACCCTACAAGCTTATGTGTTCCCTTGGATGATTCCATAACACGAATTGTGTAACAACGTTAAGGAAAGCAGATGAAAGTCTCTGATAAAACTGTTCAAAGTCTTCGTGTATTGATTGAACAAAGCAATATGCAAGTTGGAGATCGTCTGCCTGCTGAACGGAAATTGTGTGAACAACTTGGCGTCTCACGCACCTCTTTACGCGAAGCGATTTCTCAATTGACCAGCATGGGCGTGTTGGTCAGTAAAGTCGGTGCAGGGACTTTTTTAAAGCAATTACCTGCGACTTGGTCGAGTTATCAAATTGTGCAGCCCATCAGCAGTTTGATTAGTGAAGACCCTGCCTACCGTTTTGATGTGCAAGAGGCGCGCATTATTTTGGAAGGTGGTACCGCATGGTATGCGGCACAACGTGCTACAGCAGAGGACTTGGCACATATCCGACATTATTATGATCAGATCAATCATTTTCAGGCTTTAGGCAATGACGATGAAGCAGCGCGTGCAGATGCCAAATTTCATTTAGCAATTGCTGAAGCTTCACACAATTTAGTGTTGATTCAGATGATGCGTGGTCTATTTGATCTGTTGCAATTTAATGTTGTTTTAGGTCGTCGAAAAGTTTATAGCGAAGCACACCGATTTGATCAATTGCATGATCAGCACTTTCAAGTCATGAATGCAATTGAACGTCGTGATCCTGAAGCTGCACGTAAAGCAGTCTGTGGACACATTGAGTTTGTAGTACAACAGGTGCGTATGATTGATGAAGAAGAAGCTCGACGTCAGCGTGCCAGTCGATTAAACAGGATATAAGCATGATTATTTCTTCTGCCAATGACTACCGTGAAGCGGCACGTCGTCGTTTACCGCCATTTTTATTTCATTACATCGATGGCGGGGCGTATGCCGAATATACCTTAAAGCGTAATGTAGAAGATTTATCAAAAATAGCGTTGCGTCAACGTGTGCTGAATGACATGTCACAGCTGAGTCTAGAAACCCAACTGTTTAATGAAACCTTATCGATGCCTGTGGCTCTATCACCTGTGGGTTTAACCGGGATGTATGCACGCCGCGGCGAAGTTCAAGCAGCAGTAGCCGCAGATAAAAAGGGCATTCCATTTACGCTGTCTACCGTTTCAGTATGTCCTATTGAAGAGGTGTCGCCAGCGATTCAGCGTCCCATGTGGTTTCAGTTATATGTGCTACGTGACCGTGGCTTTATGAAAAATGCCTTAGAACGTGCCAAAGCTGCAGGCTGTTCAACTTTAGTGTTTACCGTGGATATGCCTGTTCCGGGCGCGCGTTACCGTGATGCGCACTCAGGGATGAGCGGGCCAAATGCAGCCATGCGCCGTTATATGCAGTCGTGTTTCCACCCACACTGGGCGTGGAATGTGGGGTTGTTAGGTCGTCCACATGACTTGGGGAATATTTCTAAATACTTGGGTAAACCAACAGGTTTGGAAGATTATATCGGCTGGTTGGGCAATAACTTTGACCCATCAATTTCATGGAAAGACCTTGAGTGGATTCGTGAATTTTGGGATGGCCCGATGGTGATTAAAGGCATTCTTGACCCTGAGGATGCCAAAGATGCAGTGCGTTTCGGTGCAGATGGGATTGTGGTTTCAAACCATGGTGGTCGTCAGCTCGATGGTGTTTTATCTTCGGCACGTGCGCTTCCGCCAATTGCCGATGCAGTCAAGGGCGATATTAAAATCCTCGCAGATTCAGGTGTTCGTAATGGTCTAGATGTTGTGCGTATGCTGGCATTGGGTGCGGACACCTGTATGCTCGGTCGTGCCTTTGTTTATGCACTCGGTGCAGCAGGCGGTGAAGGTGTTTCAAATCTTTTAGAATTGATTGATAAAGAAATGCGTGTTGCGATGACCTTAACTGGTGCAAAAACCATTGCGGATATTACATCTGATTGTTTGGTGAAGTTAGAGAAAGAGTTGGCCGGGTGATTTTTTGAATAGATCTCTTGGGAAAGTTATTCGTCATCAAAAAAATTAGCAATGAAAGTTCCCTCTCTTTGTAGGAGTGGGTTAGGGAGAGGTATTTATTGAATAATTACCCTCATCCTCTTGCGTAGCATTGCTACTCATCCCAAAGGGAGAAGGGATATTCATTATAGATTTTAATAACAATGACTAAAAACTTTTGATATGTGCAAATAAACCTACGTTGTTTAAAATTATTTAAATCAATATTTTTTCCTTGCATAACAATGCTATTCCTCTTTAGCGAGGAGAGAAAATATTGAAAATGGAAAATTCTACGAGCATGCAAACTCAATCATCACAAACCATTCAAAACCTCATCAACATCGTCGGTAAGCAACACGTTTTAACTGAAGATAAAGACACACGTTTATACCGCCAAGGTCGCCGTTACGGTGCAGGAAAAGTCTTAGCTGTGGTTACACCGGGCTCATTACTTGAGCAATGGCATGTGTTGCAAGCAGCTGTGGATGCAAATTGTATTGTGATTATGCAAGCCGCCAATACCGGTTTGACAGGTGGTTCAACGCCTTTTGGCGATGACTATGACCGTCCTGTGGTGCTGATGAGTACTCGCCGTTTGGTTGGCATTCAGGTGATTAATGACGGTCAGCAAGTCATTTGCCTACCGGGGGCAACATTAGACAAGCTTGAAAAAGATTTGGTGCCATTTAATCGTGAACCTCATTCGGTGATTGGTTCTTCGTGTATTGGGGCATCGGTTTTGGGCGGCGTGTGCAATAACTCAGGTGGTGCTTTGGTGCGCCGTGGTCCTGCCTATACAGAGCTTGCACTGTATGCACAAGTCAATTCATCAGGTGAATTGGAGCTGGTCAATCATTTAGGTGTCCATCTTGGCAATACGCCTGAAGAAATCCTCACAGCGCTCGAAAATAAAAATTATCAAATCAACGACATTGTGAATAATTCAAGTTGCTGTGCGTCAGATCAACGCTATTCACATGACGTTAAACAAGTTGATGAAAATACGCCTGCACGTTTTAATGCCGATCCAAGCCGTTTATTTGAAGCTTCAGGTTCAGCAGGTAAGGTCTGCGTCTTTGCCGTGCGTTTAGATACTTTTGAAAAGATTCCAAGTCAGGTGTTTTATGTGGGAACCAATTCACAAGATGATTTAACAGAAATTCGTCGTTTTCTACTAAAAGATCTTGCACGCCTCCCGATTGCAGGTGAGTACATTCATCGCGTGGCATACGATATTGGGGCTGAATACGGTAAAGATTCTTTTGTATTTATCGAAAAATTTGGCACCGCAAAAGTTCCTGCTGCTTTTGCCATGAAAGATAAAGTCGATGGCTATTTAGAAAAACTGGGTTTGCAAGGTTTATCGGATAAAGTTTTACAACTCGTCACTAAATTTATGCCGAATCATCTGCCAAAACGTATGAATGAGTTTCGTGATTTATATGAACATCATTTGATGATTCGTATTGAAAATCAGGATGTTGATCAAGTTGATCAGTATTTGAAAAGGTATTTTTTAGATAGAACGTCAGGCAATTATTTTAAATGTACGGATGAAGAAGGACGCAAGGCATTTTTACATCGTTTTGCGGTGGCGGGTGCTGCCATTCGATATCGTGATACGCATCGTTCAGAAGTGGAAGACATTGTTGCATTGGATATTGCATTACGTCGCAATGATCGTGAATGGGTGGAAACTTTGCCGAACGACATGGATGAGCAAATTATCCATAAACTCTATTATGGACATTTTCTTTGTCATGTTTTTCATCAAGATTATATTGTGAAAAAAGGGGTAGATCCTTTGGCAATGGAACATGCAATGTGGCATTTACTCGATGACCGTGGCGCTGAATATCCTGCAGAACACAATGTTGGGCATTTGTATGTGGCGAAACCTGCATTAAAAAATCATTATCAAAAGCTGGATCCGACTAATAGCTTTAATGTCGGGATTGGACAAACCAGCAAGCTGAAACATTGGAAATAATGCTTTTAAAAACAACATGCCGTGATGTGAAACTTCACGGCTTTTTTTATGGTTCGAGGATTTATATATCAGGAGGTATTGACCATAAAGGCGAAGAATATTTTCTAAATTGTCATCCCAAAATATAAAAAAACCGCTAAAGTGTTATGCAACAAGTTGCAAAGCCAAAATAAGGATTCAGCATGACAACGACTAGCTATGCAAATATTTTAAAGCCTTTACATTTGGGTTTTACCACGATTAAAAACCGTGTCGTGATGGGGTCCATGCATAGTGGGCTGGAAGATCGTTTTTATAATTATCCTAAGCTTGCGGCTTATTTTGGTGAGCGTGCGAAAGGGGGTGTCGGCCTGATTATTACAGGCGGTATTTCGCCAAACCGCCAAGGTTGGCTGTTACCTGCTGGCGGAACCATGAATACTTTAGGTGATATTGCTCCACATCGATTGGTGACCCATGCAGTACATAAGCATGGTGCCAAAATTTTAATGCAAATTTTGCATGCTGGGCGTTATGGCTATCAGCCTTTTGCAGTGTCAGCAAGTCCGATTAAATCTCCGATTTCACCTTTTAAACCACGTCAATTAACGGACAAACAAATTCTTTCAACCATTGATGATTATGTCAAAACGGCAAGTCTTGCACATAAGGCCGGCTATGATGGTGTTGAAATTATGGGTTCAGAAGGCTACTTGTTGAATCAGTTTTTAAGCCGTCATGTCAACCAACGGACAGACCGTTGGGGCGGTGAAATTGAAAATCGTATGCGCCTTGCGGTTGATATTGTGAAATCAATACGTGCTGAAGTGGGTGAGAAATTTATTATCTGCTTCCGTTTGTCATTGCTTGATTTGGTTCATGATGGGAACACTATGGCAGAAGTCATTACTGTTGCTAAAGCATTGGAAGCAGCGGGTGTGACGTTATTGAACACGGGTATTGGTTGGCATGAAGCACGTATTCCGACAATTGTGACCTCAGTGCCTCGCGCAGCGTTTGTGGACTATACCGCTGAAGTCAAAAAACATGTTGCGATCCCTGTCATTGCGTCCAACCGTATCAATATGCCAGATACTGCTGAAGAAATTTTAGCTTCAGGCAAGGCGGATATGGTGCAGATGGCACGTCCATTCTTGGCAGATCCATTTTGGGTAAATAAAACGGCGACCAACCGTGTTGATGAAATTAATACCTGTATTGCCTGTAACCAAGCCTGTTTAGATCATACTTTTAAAAATCAGCGTGCGACGTGTTTGGTCAACCCACGAGCGGCATATGAAACTGAATTGGTTTATTTAAAAACTAAAAAACCGAAGCGTATTGCAGTCGTCGGTGGTGGCGTGGCAGGCATGTCTGCTGCAACGGTTGCAGCAAGCCGAGGCCATGCGGTGACACTATTTGAAGCTGGTGCAGAGGTGGGTGGTCAATTTAATTTGGCGAAAGTCGTTCCCGGCAAAGAAGAATTTCACGAAACGATTCGCTACTTTAAAGTTCAAATCGAAAAAACGGGTGTCGATCTGCGTTTAAACACGCGTGTAAACCGTGAACAACTTGAACGTGAAGGGTTTGAGGAAGTTGTCATTGCAACAGGTGTGGTACCTCGCAGCTTAAAAATTGAAGGGAGTGATGCACCAAATGTCTTGTCTTATGCAGAAGTGCTGAAAGGCGCAGCTGTGGGGAATAAAGTTGCTGTGATTGGTGCAGGCGGCATTGGCTTTGATGTATCTGAATTTTTACTCAAACCGCCACATCAGCCACAACCAATGCCTTTAGCGGATTGGCAGCGAGAGTGGGGTGTCGATCCAAATCCGAACTACGTAACAGAAGGCGGTATGCAGGCTGCTGAGATCGAACCTCCTGTTCGAGAAATTTATTTATTACAACGTAAAACAACTGTACTTGGTGCAGGGTTGGGTAAAACATCTGGTTGGGTACACCGTGCACAATTAAAGAAAAATGCGGTTCGTATGCTGCGTGGTGTTCAATACAAAGCCATTAGTGATGAAGGGCTTTGGGTTGAACATGCAGGGCATGATCAATTATTACGTGTAGATACGATCGTCGTTTGTGCGGGTCAGGAATCGGTGAAGCATTTGATGCCAGAACAGGGTGAGAAAACCCTTGCCAATTACCATATTATTGGTGGCGCAAAACTAGCAGCAGAGTTAGATGCGAAACGCGCAATACGTGAAGGTGCGGAGCTTGCGGCTAAACTTTAAGGATTTGGCGAAACAATATTCATTTGAAAGGTTTAGTTGTAATTTTTACTTGTCAGATGAATAAAACCTCCGTATTATGGCGCACATGGAAGCGTGGCAGAGCGGTTTAATGCACCGGTCTTGAAAACCGACGAGGGCGCGAGTCCTCCGTGAGTTCGAATCTCACCGCTTCCGCCAAATTCAAAAAAGCCCCTGTAGTGATACAGGGGCTTTTTTTTTGTCTTAGATTTTAATTTGAGACGGCAATCTTATTCATTAGTATTTTTAAGCAATGCTAAAAATGGATATCACACTTAAAATTCAAGTCAGAAATTAATACAAGGGTTGTCAAAGGTAGAATTAAAAGTAAGAGAAAAGAATGTTTATAGATTGATAGTGTAGAATTTATTTTTAATGGCCTATTTATTTAAATCTTTCACAAGCATTGGGCAGAGCTATGATCGCTTATTTTGAAAAAATATCAATTGTATTTTATTTGATCAAATGTTTAGAAGTGTCACGCCCCCTTGGCAAGGGGTAAAAAAGTGCTATATTTAAATCACGGTAGGTCATAAAACGACGCTACCAATAAGTTGGACGGATCAATGACAGCTCGTTGAGTTTCGTAATATTTTAGTCTTAAGATATTGCAGACAAGAAATCAGCACTAGCCTTCCAACATAGAGCCCGCAGCAATGCGGGCTTTTTAATGTCTTTCAAAATGTGAAAATATAGTGTTTTTGTCAAACAATAATTAAATAGTCAACTTATGTTATTGATATATATTTACTAAAGTAAAATAAGTTTACATTGCCATGAAATCTAACATTTACAAAGCAGGTTGTTGCGTAAAGGTGTGATATAAACAATTCAATTATTAAAACAAGTAGAGACGTCACTATGACACAGATGATCGATATTAAAGTGAAGGACCAATTTAGTCAGGTTTATGAAGCACAAGCTTTGGTGCGTAATCCTTCAGAAGAAGATTCAAGAGGGCTGTTTCATCGCATTGAACATATCATTATTGCAGGTGAAATCATCCTACCCAGTATCGAACTACTTTTTGAAAGTCAAAAATCGGACAGTATTTACAAGCTTTTAGAAGCTTAAATTGAATGAATAAAAAAAACTCACCTTATGGTGAGTTTTTTTTATTTTAGAGTTAAAAATTTAAGTTGTTTGATCTACTTTAAATTGATTCAAAATATAAGAGAGTAACTGATATCGCGTCATCGGATTGCTAGAAGACAGTTCAACGTCTTGTTTACGCACTTGAATTTCTTGAGTTAAAACTCCAGCTTGAAAACGTTGCACGATCATATGATCTTTTGATACATCATGGTCGGTCAGCACTAGTTTTGGTCCAAGGTGCAGATGTCCAATCGCATCTAGACATTGTTCAAGGCTGCTATATAGGTTGAAAAGGATGAGTGCCTGATCATTAGAATAATTGGCTAAATTCATTTTTATTATCCATGGTCAAAAATTATTGAGCAGGAATAGTGTATATGAATTGAGCAACAATAATCTGTATGGATTATTTTTCATTTAATGTCTATCTAGCTAACTTTGGTTAAATCATTGAGACAGCTTAAATCTTTATGAAAAATAAGTTGGAATTCGCTTTAAATTAAAGCGGCTTGAATAGCAATGGGACATCATAACGGGCAAATTCTTCAATGATAGTGTTTAAAACCATTTGAGCTTGAGGTTCCGCTGCTGTAAAGGTGAGTTCTTGGTTCGTTTGGCTGTTGAAGCACTCGACTTGTTCTATACGCCAAATTGTTTCAAGGGCTGTATTTTGAATGACCACCCGTCGAGGTTGTAATTCATCACTAATTCTTCGTGGCATGACATAGGTAATGGCCAATTGAACATCGGGCAATTCGTCTTGTGAGGTTAAGAATGTAAACACCCAATTGCCAATTTTGCTGAGTTGCATTGGATTATCGAAAGAATCAAATTCTAAACAAAATTGTTGTGACATTGACATGCTCAAACGCTGGGAGGTCGGTTTAATTCTTGCGATTTTTTACTGTTGATTGACATTAGGGGAAGGTCGTATAAAACAGCAGTTAAAACCTTAAAAGAAATAAGTGAATCAATAAAGTTAATAAAATTCAATTTCTTATATTGATATGCTTGAAAAATAACTCACCTCATTAAGTTGTTTTTTGAATGAGAAGTGAGGAAAAGTCTCTAAGTTAAACCAGTTGTTGCAGATTTTTTAGACTGTAATTAATTTGCTGTAATGCATGTTGTAAGAGTTTAGGTTGAATATTGGATTCATTTAGACAGGTGATCCATTGCATTTGACAGGCTTTTAAGTCTGCAATATCCGTGGCCTGTTGAATATTAAGCATTAATTTTTTTGCCATAAGCCCACAATAGCGCTGTAAGTAACTGCACATAAAACTCTGTAACTCATCAAAATCATGCTCGATGAAATCAACGGTTTTTTCCGGTAATACAGGGTCGTTCGTTGTCGTAGTTTCAGGTGTGGCTTGTGGGAGTTGATGGGGTGTAGAGCCCATTGCATCCATTGAGAGGGAGTTAGTTATTTCGTGCTGTGACTGAGTCTGAGGAACTTCCATTGTAGGCATTGAAAGTTCATTAAAAGTCACATGTTCTTGCGCTGTGAGCTCGGATGGAGGGCTAAAGGTATTGAGATCGGAGGTTTTGCTAGGCGCTATTTTAGGAGTATTAAAAGCAAAAAAATCGGAGTTTTGAAGGCGTTGAAGATCATGTGCTGTAATTGGCTGAATCAGCCCAAGTTCCATTAGTTGCTCGAGCAATGTCGCTTCAGCGATCCGCTGCTGATAATGCACTGGCATTTGGTTAAAGTCATCACTACCAATTAAGAGTAGCAGACGACGTTGTCTTGCATTTAATGCGAGCTGTCGGTCTTTTAAAGTTTGAAAACCCAGCTCAGTTTTTTGATAGTTGAACATGCCTTAATTCCATAGCTCAAAAGAATTAAGGCAATCCTATGCAGTAATAATGACAGTAATATTAAGAAAATATTAAATAATCAATGATTTATAAAGTAATGACAGCAGAATTTTCTAAAGCTTTACGTAGGTACGGGTCTAAGTCATCTTGACGTAATAGCCATTGCACATAGTCCGCAGGTAATTCAGCAATTGCAGTACCACGGTGTTTACCAAAATTAATACTGCGTGGAATGCGAGCATCTTCCGAAGCTTCGTATAATTCTTCGATGCTGTTGATTTTTAAGTGATGGACGATATGCATCAAAATATTGGCAGTTAAAATGATATCCATATCTGCGCGGTGAGCTTTACGGATCATTTCACGGGCTTTTTCACTGCCTTTGGTGATCATATATATCAAGGCAGAAATATTATGCGCTTCTGCATCAGGCCAAACACGACGAGCAAGGGCAAGGGTACAAATGGCTTTGATTTTTGAACTATCTACACCGCATTTTTCGAGCGCTCGAATATCGTAGTCGATATTATGCCCAATGATATATGTCGTCTCTGATGGGAGTTCAAAACTGCTGTAGTGGGGCTGACCTTCAAGATCTGATTCTAAAATATGATGTACAGCCATTGCTGCAAAAGAAATTGCTTCATCACAACGATAAAGTTGATCAAAAATTTTAGATTTATCTAGGGTAATTTTGGCATCTGCCACCTGAATTGGAGCATAGGCAATCTCGATGGGTTGTCCATTTAGTGTATGGGTTTCTGTGTCGAGAATGATGGCTTGCATGTCCAGTTCCAGCATGTTGAATAATGTTTATGAATGTACATTATCACATCCACACTGACAAACCCATGCTGTGATTATTTGTAGGAATATTATGAAGATGGCTGCGCAGTGTTTAAATAATCTGCTTTTATCGCATCTGCCGAAATAAAACCTTTACAGCGGGATAAAGCTAAACCATCTTCTAAATCGACTTGTTTTAAAGGCTTTTGTCCATCTGGATATCCAAAAATGTCGCTAAGTGGATTAAGCACTAGAGTATGTTCACGATCAATGGCATGGTGGTTTTTCGGCTTTACTTTTGTGCATATGTTTGTGTAGTTGGCAGGGGGTACAGCATTTTTGTTGATTTTACATTTTGCTTTAACCTCCGAAAAATAGCCCAATCTGTATCCAATGATCAGAAATATAAGTTCAGCCATTTTTCTGAGATCGGGGTGGCTGATTTATTTGAATGCTGTTAATCCATATCGAGCTAAAACAAAGTTTTAGTTCTATATTAATTTGATAAATTAAAATAAGAGTAGTTGCTTAAAAATTAGGCTTGAACAAAAGTTTGTTCCATGTATTTAATGATTCATATTCAATGAAAAATTGACTTTAAAACAACAAACAAAAGGATCATGGAATGAAAATGCTGCGTTTAACGGTTTTAGTCAGCAGTGCGCTATTTTTAGCAGCCTGCGGTAATGATAGTAATGACCAACAATTTAGTAATCCTGAAACAAACGCTGATCTCAATCAGATCAAAAATCCGGTGGTAACTACAACAGCCTATAGTCAAGACAATATGCCTGCTGTGAGTGCAGACAGCCGATTGATGACCTATAAAATGCTAGGAGTAGATGGCAAAGTTGTTCAAGCCACAGCCTTAGTCTTTACCCCAAAAACAGTTGCTCCGGCAGGTGGTTGGAAAATTGTGGCTTGGGCACATGGAACGACCGGTGTGGCTGATAAATGCGCTCCGAGCCGACAAGGTTTGCAAGGCACTGAATATTTATTGCAAATGTTATTGGCAAAGGGTTATGTCGTTGTGGCACCCGATTATGAAGGATTAGGGGAACCTAGTGGACGTGAAAACCATCCTTATCTGAATCTAAAAAGTGAAGCCTTTTCGATTACCGATGCCGTTGTCGCTGCTCGAAGTTATTTAACCAGCCAAGGTAAAACGGTGTCGAAGGATTGGGTGTCAATCGGGCATTCTCAAGGTGGTCAAGCCGTATTAGGTGCAGCTGAATTCGCATCGCGTGCTGACTTAAATTATAAGGGAACGATTGCCATAGCACCTGCAAATAATCTTGCGCTCATTCTTGACGCAGGCGAGAAGTTAGCCAAAGACAAACCTGCAACCGTGCAAAGTATGATTTATGCGCCTTTAGACAGTTTTACTGCGCAGATCATTGCGGGTATGCAAGGGCATAAAAACAGTGTGGATTATTCAAAAGTATTTAGTGGACATCTGGCTGCGATTGCACCTCAGGCTGAAACAGTGTGTTCAGGCGAGTTAACCAAGTTAATTCAAGATGACATGCTCAGTTATGCGAGTCAGAACACGACTTTGGATAACTATGGTCGAACTCAGCCTGATTTCTTAACTTTAAAGCCAATCCAAAACTTTATGAGTGAAGGTTCACAGCCTTTAACGACAGCGGTGAAAACGCCGATCATCATTTATCAAGGTAAAGCCGATCAGACCATTCCAGCAGATGCGACTAAATTTATGATTAGCCTTGCTAAGCCGGGAACATCGATTGACTATCGTGAGCAAGCGACAGCAGATCATATTAGTATTTATACCGATAATCTGGCAAATTTTGTGCAAGATGTAGAGACTCTCATGCCAAATCAATAAGTTGATTTGACTTAAATAGTGCTCGTGCAGATTCAACACGGGCATTATTTATTTAAAAACAGCACAAACTTCCCTCTCTCATTTCTAAAACTTCATGCTACAATACGCGCCAATCTTAGCACGGCTTAAAAGCCCTAATTTAATAGGACCTCGCTAATGTTTGCCAACACCTCTATTGCTCAATTTGACCCTGAATTAGCTCAAGCGATCTCGAATGAAGATGCTCGCCAAGAAGCGCACATTGAGTTAATCGCTTCAGAAAACTACTGTTCACCTGCAGTAATGGAAGCTCAAGGTTCAAAACTTACTAACAAATATGCAGAAGGCTACCCTGGTAAACGCTACTACGGCGGTTGCGAGTATGTAGACGTGATCGAACAATTGGCCATTGACCGTGCTAAAGAATTGTTTGGTGCTGATTATGCAAACGTTCAACCACACGCTGGCTCACAAGCAAACTCTGCAGTTTACCTTGCGCTACTTAACCCAGGCGATACAGTTTTAGGTATGAGCTTGGCTCACGGTGGTCACTTGACTCACGGTGCTAAAGTTAGTTTCTCTGGTAAAACTTACAACGCAATTCAATACGGTTTGAACCCAGAAACTGGCGAAATCGACTATGAAGAAGTTGAACGTTTAGCTGAAGAACACAAGCCAAAAATGATCGTGGCTGGTTTCTCTGCGTATAGCCAAGTTGTTGATTGGCAGCGTTTCCGTGATATCGCGGACAAAGTTGGCGCTTACTTATTCGTAGATATGGCTCACGTAGCTGGTCTAGTTGCTGCTGGTGTTTACCCAAGCCCAGTACAAATTGCTGACGTAACTACAACGACTACACATAAAACACTTCGTGGTCCACGTTCTGGTTTAATTCTTGCGAAAGCAAATGAAGAAATCGAGAAAAAATTACAATCAGCTGTATTCCCTGGTAATCAAGGTGGTCCTTTAGTTCACGCTGTAGCGGCTAAAGCGATCTGCTTCAAAGAAGCAATGGCGCCTGAATATAAAGCTTACCAACAACAAGTTGTTAAGAATGCGCAAGCAATGGCTGAAGTTCTAATCGAACGTGGTTATGATGTTGTTTCTGGCGGTACTAAGAACCATTTGTTCTTATTATCTTTAATTAAACAAGACATTACTGGTAAAGATGCCGATGCTTGGTTAGGTGCTGCTCACATTACTGTGAACAAAAACTCAGTACCAAACGATCCACGTTCTCCATTCGTGACTTCTGGTATCCGTATCGGTACTCCTGCTGTAACAACACGTGGTTTTGGTGAAGCTGAAGTACGTGACCTTGCAGGCTGGATCGCTGACGTTCTAGACAGCAAAGGTGACGAAGCTGTGATTGCTGCAGTGAAAGAAAAAGTTGCTGCTGTTTGCGCTAAATTCCCAGTTTACGCAAAATAAAACAGACTTGAGAAAAGCCCCCTCAAGGGGGCTTTTTTTATGTCATCAGAAAAATTCAAAAGTTATCTAAACATTTATATTTCTGATATAACGGAATAAGAGATAACAAAAAATTTGCCCATCGCTATAGATCTGTTGGCAAGGTCGCAAAGGAACTTTATATGAAAAAACCCAATATTATTCTTTCAGAACAAGATTTACATCGCTTAGAAACCATGTTGGAGCATCAGTCTAAGTTGACGCCGACGATGGAGCATTTGGAAGATGAGATGGCGCGCGCTGAAGTGGTTGCTCCACAAGATGTCCCTGCCAATGTGGTGAGTATGAATGCCAAAGTTCTCATTAACATTGCACCTGCGACAGAAGCAACCGAAATTACACTGGTCTATCCACATGATTTTCGTGGCGATAAAGGTCAAGTCAATGTTTTGGCTCCAGTGGGCGCTGCCATTTTAGGTTTGGCTGAAGGGCAGGAAATAGAATGGCCGCAGCCTGATGGTCATACCATGAAAGTCAAAATCATTAAAGTGCTCTATCAACCTGAGCGTGAAGGGAATTATCTATAATTCCGCTGTGATATACAGATAAAATCCGCACACAAAGCCATCGATACCGATGGCTTTTTTATTTTTTCTTTATTGCATTTTTAGATATGAAATGTGTAAATGTTGTTAAGCAGATTTCATTACAACCATAGCAGTTTAACTTGGGAAAACTGTCAAATAATTGACAGAGTCATGGGCACGAAGTCGGCACACTTTATTTCAACAACACCATCGTTGCTTAATAATTTGAAGAATAAGGTAGAGCCCTATGACACAATTAGAATCGAATCATTACAATCCAGACTATCAATATCAGCATATTGAAGTAAAACCTGTAACCGGTCGTATTGGTGCCGAAATTTCTGGCATTCAGTTGTCTGGAAGTTTAGACAAAAGCGTGGTCGATGAATTTAATCATGCACTATTAAAATATAAAGTTGTATTTGTGCGTGGGCAGCAAGATCTCACCGATTTAGAACAAGAAGCCTTTGCACGACTTTTAGGAAATCCGTTGAATCACCCAAGTGTGCCACTCAAAGATGGTACAGCACATACGTTGTCAATTGACTCACGTGGTGGGCGCGCAGATTCATGGCATACCGATATTACATTTTTACCCAATTATCCCAAAGCCACAATTTTAAGAAATGTAGTTGCACCTGAACATGGTGGCGATACAGTTTGGGCCAATACCGTGACCGCTTATGAAGATTTAAGTCCGGAGCTGCAAAAACTGGCGGAACAATTACGCGCGGTGCATAGTAATAGTTATGACTATGCGACTCCCAAAGGTCAGTACAATGAAGAAGGTCGCCATTTATTCCGTACCGCGGTAGAAGTGGAAACCGAGCATCCATTGGTGCGTGTACATCCTGAAACAGGTGAAAAAAGTTTGGTTTTAGGTCACTTCTTTAAACGCTTCAGTGGATATAGTCCGGCACAGTCACGTCGTTTATTTAAACTGTTTCAAGAGCAAATCGTGCAATGGGAAAATATTGTGCGTTGGCGCTGGGCGGTTGGTGATGTTGCCATTTGGGACAATCGTGCAACGCAGCATCGTGCCATCAATGACTATGGTGATGAGTTACGTATCGCCTCACGTGTCACTATCGAGGGTGATGTACCTGTCGATGTAAATGGTCAGCCGAGTACTGTACTGAAAAATATTCAAAACACCGATATTTCAAACTTGCGTTCAGAAGCAGGCCGTATTTATGAGAAAGCATCTTAAGTATGAGAGCGTCATTTAAAACAGCATAAAAACAGATAAATAATGCGAAAAACAATGGTTTTACATTTTTAAGCACTTGCCTAAGATCAATGAGATCTTAGGCATTTTTTTATAGACGTGAGCGATCAAAAGAACACCGCCCAACAGCATTTGTTGCAAATTTTACGTAATGAAGACATCTTTCAGGGCTTTAGCGATCAGACTTTAGAACAGCTTGTGCAACAGGTGAAATATTCACGGTTTCATGCGCAGCAGCACATCTTAAAACAACAACAAATCGTGCAAGATATTTATATTTTGCTTTCAGGTACGCTACAAATTGGTTGGTTGCAAAATAATGGTGAATTGATTGTCAATGATTATATTCGTCGCCAGTCGGTATTTAATTTTGTCGCACTCTTACAACAAAAGCCTTTGAATTATGATTATTTTGCTGCGACACACGTCGAGGTGGCAATCATTTCTGGAACAAGGTTTTTAGCAGTTTTACAGCGTGATCCGAAGGCGCTTTGGAATGTCGTGCAATCTCTCAGTCGACGCATGTATTTGATGTTTGAGCATAATCGTTATTTGCTAACGGCAACGCTAGAGCAGCGTATCGCAAGACATTTGATTCGACTCTATGAGCAATATGGATGTCGGCAGGAAATTCCTTTGAGACTCAGTCAGCAGGAATTTGCAGAGTCTTTTAATATTTCACGCCAAACGTTGAATAAACATCTGCAGCAATTTGTCCAAACACAAGTGATCGCGTGGAATTATGGACAAATCGTGATATTGGATCTTGAGCGTTTAAGGCAAATGAGTGAACTAGATGAATAACTAGATTTAAAATTTGACGAGAAGCCATGATCGCAAATGGCTTCATTAACCTTATCTAGATTAGTGCTTACTGATTTTATCCAAATAACCCATCATAAAAGCAGAAAAAACAAAGGTTAAATGCATGATGATGTACCACATGATTTTGTCATTGGGGATGTTTTTCGCATCCATAAAAATACGTAATAAATGAATCGAAGAAATTGCCACGATTGATGCTGCAACTTTGAGTTTTAATGAATTGGCATCCATGGTGCCGAGCCAGTTCAAGCGATTGGTCGATTCATTAATTTTTAATTGCGAAACAAAGTTTTCATAGCCTGAAAACATCACCATCACAATCAGTCCACCCACCATAGTCATATCGACCAAAGAGAGGATGACTAAAATCAGGTCAGCTTCTGAATATTCTAAAATATGCGGAAGGACATGAATGACTTCTTGGAAAAATTTAATCGCGAGCAGTAGCAGTGCAAAGGATAAACCAAAGTACACGGGAGCCAGAATCCAACGTGCTGCATACATTGTGTTATGGAAAAAACGTTCCATTTAAGCCTCTAAAATTATTGATCTAATATTTGGTTCTAAAGTATATGGATTAAATTTTACGATAATTTTGATAATAATTCATGTAGAGTCAGTTGTTTAATTTAAATCTAGATTGAATCTTTGGGTATCTTAAGCTTGAATTCATCTGTGTAGGTCATCATATCCATTCATATGATGCTGTATGGCTGCTTTGGCGGATCTATAGGCAACGGTTGAATTTGATGGCGAAATTTGACTGATGAAATAGATGTATTTTTTGCAAAATACTACAAGACTTTTATGGCAAAACTTGTAGTATAAAAATGATTTTATTGAGTTTAATTGGCTATGTCACAAATTGATGTATTGGTGCCGTTAAAGGATATTACGGTAGATCGGGCGGAAGTGCTTTCGATTAAGCGGAATGACCTTGTGCCATTACTGACCGATCAATATCGTCTAAATCATTATGCTGATCAATTAATTCAAGCACAGTCGGTGCTGCTAGACGGTGTTGACCCTCAGTTGACGAAACAACTTAGTCAAACCATTGAGCAGTTGATTCAAGCCTTAGCCAATTCAAAAAAATATTTAAAAACACGCAAATTTAATGCCCTGCAAAAATGGTTAGGCATCGATTTGGAATATGGTTCAGGACAAGTTGAATATTATAAAAATCTAGATCAATTGCTTGATCGGGCAAATCATCTGAGCCAAAAACTACAGTTAGAAATTCAAAAGTCCCAAGCACGTTTTAATCAACTACAAGGCTTACGTGAGCAAATGGCACGCTATATCGTCGCGGCTGAAGAGTTTTTGCTGGAATACCCACAGTTTGTGAAAAATCAGCATCCACTCGATAACTTTGCAGAGCGCTTATCAAAAAAGGTGAATACGTTGCAAACCTTACAAGCCAGTAATGATATTGCAATTACACAAATGCAGCTTTCTCAGCAGCTTTCTTTTGGATTATTAGATCGATATAAGGAAGCTCAGCAGGTGTTGATTCCAGCATGGCAATATCATGTGAAACAAAGTCGTCAAAGTAACTCGACAAGTTCATTGGAAAAGCTTGATAATAGCCGTGAAAATTTGATTAAAACTTTAAAAAAATCATTAGAGAATTCCTCTAAGTCTTAGAAATATAAGGTGAGTTATGACCGATTTAGATGCCAAAAATTTACCCGTTGAAGTAAGCAAAGAATTGACTGAAGAAAAGTTTCAGCAACTCAATTTGCAGGAAATTGGCTTACAAACTTCGGATTTTCACGAAGTCGAAGCTGCACGTAAGGAATTGGCAGATTTAAGTCATAATAGTGTTGCTGAATATGGTAAAAACATTGCCACCAAGACGTCGACCTATACCGATGAATTATTAAATTTGGTGCAAAATAAAGATCTAGATGCGACAGGTCAAAAGCTCAATCAGGTGGTACAAGTCGCACAGCAATTGAATACCACGAGCATTTTAAATAAATCTAAAAGCTCAGGATTTTTTGGTGGTTTACTCAGCAAATTTAAAGGTGCCAAGCAAAGTTTTGATCAGCACTTTAATACCACCAAAGAGCAAATTGATGCTTTGGTTAAAGAAATTGAAACTTCGCAAAATGGCTTAAAAGCGCGTGTAAATACCTTAGATAAAATGTTTGAAGGCGTACAAGACGAATATAAACAATTAGGGGTGTATATCGCCGCAGGTAAGTTGAAAGAGCAAGAAATTCAACAGGAAATTGCAAGCTTAACCACTCAAGTTCAAGATCAAACCACTACGCAAAAAATCTATGACCTCAATCATTTGGCAAATAATCTTGAAAAACGTGTGAGTGATTTACAGATCTTGCAACAGTCTGCGATGCAGACCTTGCCGATGATTCGTATTATTCAATCCAACAATTTGATGTTGGTTGATAAATTTTATGCTATTAAAAATATCACCTTACCGGCTTGGAAAAACCAAATTAGCTTGGCGATTTCATTGCAAGAACAAAAGAACAGCGTGCAATTGGCAAATAGCATTGATGATGCGACCAATGACCTGTTAAAACGCAATGCAGATTTGTTGCATCAAAACTCTGTCGATACAGCGAAAGCCAATCAGCGTTCAGTGATTGATATTGACACACTTGAACATGTGCAAAATACCCTCATTAAAACCGTTAATGATGTGATTCAAATTCAGAAAGAAGGTGTACAAAAGCGTGAAGAAGCGACGACACGTATTCGTGCCTTACAAAATAATTTGAATCATTTAGTAATTGAATCGAGTGGTTCAAACCCTTCTTCATAAACGGTGAGGGAGGTGAAAATATAATCTGAAGGAGTATGTCTTTGCCTCCCATTGATGAATATTCGCTAAATCCGCAGCAACTGGAAACAGGGCTTCAAACCATTAAGAAGCGTCAACGTAATTTAACGTTATTGACCTTAACCAGTGTTTCTGTGCTGATCGTTTCGGCTGTGATGCTGTTTATTCAGCATGATATGGTCTATAGCTTTTTTGGCCTAAGTTCTAGCGTACAGCAACTGCATATCCCTGTTAGTGCAGGTGATTTGGCATATCAACTCGGTGAGTCCTCCGACTATTTTTCAAATTTTTTATCCTTTATTGGTTGGTTATTTCTCAAACTTATCGTTTCATTTATTGGCGCATTTTTCTTGGTTGGATTTCTAAAGAAATTTCAATTTTTTAGAATTCGATTCCAATCTTTTGTATTGAAATTTGTCGGCTGGATTTTATCGTTTATCGTGCTTTGGTCAGGCTTAACTTATGTGCAATATGACCTTAATCATGATGACCGTGCAGCAGATCAAAAATTGGTACATTATGAAAAAAATATTCAAGAAAGCCAGCTGGCTTTCGAGATGGAAGATGCACAATTGGCAAAACCCGTGCAAGCCTATTTACTTGCACAAGCTGCTTTGATGCATAAGCCTGTAGATCGTGCGACAGCAATTCCTTTGGTGCAATCCTTAATCAATGCCGAGCAACAAAATCCAGCAAAATTCCGTGAATACGGTTTTCAGCCTGAACAGCTCTGGGCAATGCAAAATCAGCTATTTGATAAAACCATGACACCGATGGCGCAAAGCGTGGAAAAACAAGTTCAGCAAGCCAATGTAGTAGAAGTTGTTGTACGTTGGGTGTTGATCGCCGTGATGGTACTCACGCTGGTTTTGAGCTTAATTTTGTATCTACTATCTCAGCATTTCAAATCACGGATTAATCGAATTGAGCAGGGACTTCATTAACAGGCCTATTTTCTTTTTAGATCATTGCATTGCTCAGAATAAAAATCCCCATCACATTGTATGGGGATTTTTGATCTTGGGTAGATTAACTTGCGCGATGAAACAGTTGTCGAAGTTCCTGTGTAGAAAAAGTCTGATCATTCACTTCGCCATCCACAAGGTAAAAAGGAATGGGGTGCTGTCCCTTTGATTTTACATATTGTGTAATTTCATGCTGACGGTCTGCAATATCTTTATGTTGAATTGAGCGCAGTACTTTTGAGCCATCTAAACCAATGCCTTCAATGATGCTTTTTAAAACCTGAATATCAGCAATATTTTGACCGTGTGCAAATAATGCATGGAATAGGGCTTGAGTCAGGGCATATTGATCCAGAATATTGTCCAAGGCCAAAATACCTTGATGAGCCAGTTGACTGTTTGGCATACGTTTCATGTACTCAATATTGACAATCACGTCTTCGCTATAAGCGGCGAACTTCGTCATTTCGAGTTTTCGCTTTGCTGCACTCGCACCATACTTATCGGTTAAATACTGCAGCACATCTAAGCCTTGTTCAGGAATTTCTGGAACGCGTTGAATCGGTAATAGCTCTACACGGGTTGCTGTATGTTCATTCCAGTTTTGTTTTAACTTTTGAAATGCGACATAACTCATGGGATAAACAATATCAAAGACAAATTCAATTTTCATTATTCTGCTCACTATTGATTTTATACATGTAGATCGATGGCTCTTTAAAGCAGTCAAATCATCTGATATTTCATTTGATTTAAAGCCGACTTGCTGAAATGAAACTTAAAGCTTTATAAAGGTTTTGTAATTGATCAGGTCGTGCGTATGTCTTGCATAGGCTTGGTGTAATTTCAATAAAAAAGAAAAAAATGAGGGATTTATCACGATATATATGTACGAAATAAATCATTTTAATGTTAATATAGGCCCATATATTTATGATTTAGAAAGAAATTTAATCATTTAATTTGTAAAACCGATTAATTTTATAAAAACAAACCGTTTCACCTATTTAATGGTTTGTTCTATCATTCTCTCATCAAATAAATTTACTCCTCTGGAGACGTTAGCAATGTTAGATCAAAATACTTCTGCTCAATTAAAAACCTTACTTGAACGCCTTGAAGGCCCGATTGAAATCGTCGCGACTTTAAACGGCACGGACAAATCAGACAAAATTAAAGAATTGGTGACCGAAGTTGCCGCTTTATCTGATTTAGTGACTGCACGTTTTGACGGTAACAACAGCCGTGCGCCAAGCTTTGGTATTGCAAAAGCAGGTGAAACACCACGTGTATTCTTCGCAGGTCTACCGATGGGCCACGAATTCACTTCTTTGATTTTGGCATTGTTACAAACCTCTGGTTATGCACCGAAAGTTTCTGACGAAGTACTGAATACCATTAAAGGTTTAGGTCTTAAAACTGACTTTGATGTGTTCGTATCACTCAGCTGCCATAACTGTCCTGACGTGGTTCAAGCCTTGAACCTAATTGCGATCTATAACCCAGGTACAACTGCAACCATGATTGATGGTGCATTCTTCCAAGACGAAGTCGAAGAACGCAAAATCATGGCTGTACCAATGGTATTCCAAGACGGTGAGCACATTGGTCAAGGTCGTATGACCTTGGAAGAAATCATTGCTAAATTAGACACCAACTCTGCCGCAAAAGATGCTGAAAAGTTAAATGCCAAAGAAGCCTTTGATGTTCTTGTGATTGGTGGCGGCCCTGCGGGGAATACTTCTGCAATCTATGCAGCACGTAAAGGCATTAAAACAGGTATCGTGGCTGAACGCATGGGCGGTCAGGTCATGGATACGATGGACATTGAAAATTTCACGTCGATTCAAAAGACTCAAGGTCCTAAGTTTGCTGCTGAAATGGAAGCACATGTACGTGAGTACGGTGTGGACATTATGAACTTGCAACGTGTATCTGACATCAAAGGTGCTGACCAAACAGCCAATGGCTTGGTTGAAGTGACTTTAGAGAATGGTGCAAAACTTGAATCTAAAACAGTGATTCTTTCAACAGGTGCACGCTGGAGAGAGATGAATGTTCCAGGTGAGCAAGAATACCGTACTCGTGGTGTAGCTTACTGCCCACACTGTGACGGTCCATTGTTCAAAGGCAAACGTGTTGCAGTGATCGGTGGTGGTAACTCTGGTGTTGAAGCAGCGATCGACCTTGCAGGTATTGTTGAACATGTAACGCTTGTTGAGTTTGATACCAAGCTTCGTGCTGACCAAGTGCTTCAAGACAAGTTAAACAGCTTGCCGAATACCACTGTGATCATGAATGCATTGTCTACAGAAGTAGTTGGTGATGGTTCACAAGTGACTGCACTGAACTACAAAGACCGTGCAACAGATGAAATCAAAACGATTGAATTGGCAGGTATCTTCGTACAAATCGGTTTGTTACCAAATACTGATTTCTTAAAAGAAACAGCGGTTGAACTTTCAAACCGTGGTGAGATCGTAATTAACGAGCGTAACGAAACCAATGTGAAAGGTGTATTTGCTGCAGGTGACTGTACAACAGTACCGTACAAACAAATCATCATTGCAACAGGTGAAGGCGCGAAAGCTTCATTGTCTGCTTTTGATTACATCATCCGTTCGGGTCAATAAAAGAAAGGCCAGTGTGTTTCGAGAAACACGCTGGCCGCGCTGAATGTTGTCATTTGAATATTATTTTTCTTAATATTCTCGTTTTACAGGAACTTTGGATGCTAACACCGGAGTTCCTTTTTTTGTCTGCAAAATTAGGATTCAAAAATGTCCCCACACATTTTGAATCCTATTCGTTGCCCAGCTATTTTTGTTTTACAACCTTATTTTTATACTTTCCCCAAGGTTGTTTCTCTATAAAATATAAAGCGGAGTAAGCAATTAATATACCAATCACATCACGAATTTAAGATTTAAATAAATTCAAGCCTTTAAACTTCTCCATTAACTGCTCATCTGTCTCCACATGTTCAGGATGAGGCACAATGCACTCAATCGGACAAACTGAAACACAAGTTTGGTGCGCATAGAAACCGACACATTCAGTACAACGTGCGACATCGATTTCATAAATCTTTGAGCCTTCATAAATGGCATCATTGGGACATTCAGGTAGACACATGTCACAATTGATGCATTTATCTGTAATCAACAAAGCCATAAAGTGAACTCAAGCCTGATAAGCTAAAGATGAAGCCGAAATATCCACTGTCGAATTGGGTAAGTTACGAATCAGTAAGGCATAGCGCATATCGACATCGGCAGGCACAGGAATATCCACGATATGACCTGAACCTTTGGCATCGTCAATTAGATTACCTTTTTTATCTTTCATTTCAGTTAAAACGAAGGTGATGTTGCCTGAAGTGGTCATCAGTTCTAAAGAATCACCTACAACAAAACGGTTTTTCACTTCGATTTTAAGAGAGTCACCATTGCGTTCTAAGACTTCACCTACAAACTGTTGATGATCAAAACGTGAAGAGCCGGTTTCATAGTTTTGATATTCACTATGTACATGGCGGCGTAAAAAACCTTCGGTATAACCACGGTTCGCAAGACCTTCAAGCTGAGACATGAGAGCAGGGTCAAATGGTTTACCAGAAAGGGCATCATCGATGGCTTTACGATAAATTTGAGCGGTACGCGCACAGTAGAAGTAAGACTTGGTACGGCCTTCAATTTTTAAAGAATGAATGCCCATTTTGGTTAAACGGTCAACATGCTGTACAGCACGCAAGTCTTTCGAGTTCATGAAATAAGTGCCATGTTCATCTTCTTCGGCAGCAAACATGTCTTCTTCATTGCGTTGTAATAAAACCGGCTCGCCGAATTGGTGTTGTTCTAGGGCGTGTTGCTCATCGGCATTTTTATTATTGCAGCATGATGATTCTTTAATTTGTGTGACTGGAATAACATCACCAGTTTCATCTTCAACTGCATCGTGAATTTTATAATCCCATCGGCATGCATTGGTACATGCACCTTGGTTTGCATCACGTTTATTCATATAGCCAGAAAGTAAGCAACGACCGGAGTAAGCCATACATAATGCACCATGTACGAAAACTTCAATTTCCATATCAGGTACATTGTGTTTAATTTCTTCAATTTCTTCGATTGATAATTCACGTGACAGAATGACACGTGTCAGTCCCATATTTTTCCAAAATTTAACCGTTGCCCAGTTCACCGCATTGGCTTGGACAGACAAATGAATGGACACTTCTGGAAAATGTTCACGCACCATCATGATTAGACCAGGGTCAGACATGATCAGTGCATCAGGATTCATGGCAACCACAGGTTCAAGGTCACGGATGAAATTTTTCAGTTTTGAGTTATGCGGTTGGATGTTTACCACCACATAAAACTTTTTCCCTAAGGCATGAGCTTCTTCAATGCCAATTTTTAAATTGTCATGGTCGAAAGCATTATTGCGCACACGTAAGCTATATCGCGGCTGACCTGCATACACGGCATCTGCGCCATAAGCAAAAGCGTAGCGCATATTTTTTAAAGAGCCAGCAGGTGAGAGGAGTTCGGTTACGTGTTGAATCGTCATGTCAATAAAGGCATAAAAAATTTATGGCTTTATTGTAGTGATCTAAAAAAAGGATTCAACCAAGTATTTTAGTTGGGTTTTCAAGATATTCCGTTTTCCAAATGTTTTAAAATTTGGCAATCATTAATTTGACTGGTTTCATTACAGCTAGCACGGAGCTTACTTAACTGTATTTTAAAATTTTCTAATTCTTTAATTTTTTCAGAAACTTGACGAATGTGATTGTCAATTAATTCATTCACAGCATGACAGCTTTGCGTAGGGGATTGCTCAAGTTCAAGCAGGGTTTGAATCTCGGTGAGAGAAATATCGAGGTTTCGACAGCGCTTAATAAAAACCAAACGTTTGTACATTTCTTCATCATAATAGCGATAATTGTTGTCTGCGCGGAAGCTAGGTTTCAGCAGTTTTTTCTTTTCATAAAAGCGAATACTGTCAATGCTTACCCCAGATTTGGTGGACAATTCTTTAATCAAATAATGTTTTTGTACGTTCATGCTTGACCTTGGAGTGAGTCCATAGTTTTGAATAAGAGTAATACAAATCCATTGATTTTAAAATTGGAGCACATTTATGGCATGTACATGTAGTCATGAGCCAGCACCAAACAAACCCAACAGTAAATTTCGTATCGCACTTTGGATTGCCTTAATCATTAACGCCATGATGTTTTTGGTGGAGCTGATTGGTGGGGCTTATGCACATTCTTCTGCGCTTTGGGCGGACTCGCTGGATTTCTTTGGTGATGCTGTAAATTATGGGGTTTCATTAGCCGTGCTTGGCGCCAGTTTATATTGGCGTGCAACAGTTGCCTTGGTGAAAGGTTTTGTCATGGCAGCGTTTGGGATCGTTGTGATTGCCAAAGTGCTCTATGCCTATGCCAATGGGATCGCTCCTGAACCAATCACCATGGGTGTGATTGGTATTCTGGCCTTAGTCGCTAATGTCATCTGTGCATACGTCTTATATGCCTTCCGTGAAGGTGACTCCAATATGCAATCCGTTTGGCTATGTAGCCGTAATGATGCGATTGGTAATGTCGCAGTGATCTTAGCTGCAGTCGGGGTGTTTGGTACAGGCAGTCTATGGCCAGATTTGATCGTGGCCGCAATCATGGCGATCTTAGGTTTAACGGGTGGTTATCAGGTGATTCGAAAAGCACTGCAAGAGCGTAAGCAAAAAGATATTCTGAGTACCCCTTGCTCTTAAAATACTTACTCTTAAATCCACCGTTAATGGCATTCATTTTATCCATGTTTTTAACGCAGATGAATAGTCGTTAAATCGCTAGTTGAAATTAAAATAGCCGTCAGTTTTATACGAAATTTTCCTGACTGCTAATTCGATAAATCATCTGAAATCAGACTGTATTTAATAGGGTGCTGAGGTTTTATCTACAGACTCCAATTAAGTTATGCTTTACAATAGCGCGCGAAAATCATGTTTAAAAATTAGGTTTTCTACCTTGAAAGCTTTATGTTTAGGCCCCATTGGTGCATCAGGTAAATTAAATGTCGAAAAAGCAAGACATCATTAACGTTGCGCTCCAACTCTTCAATTCTTATAGCTATAACTCGATTGGTATAGATCGAATTATTGGGGAATCGGGCGTTGCTAAAATGACGTTTTATAAATATTTCCCCTCTAAAGCCAAATTAATTGAAGAATGTCTCGTGATTCGAAATCTTAATTTACAGGAATCACTTGAAGCTGCTATTGCAGAATGTGATCCAGAAGACCATCTTTCGCATATTAAAACCATTTTTGCTTGGTACGATGCTTGGTTTCATACTGCAGATTTCAATGGTTGTATGTTTCAAAAAGCAGTAGAAGAAATATCTAAAGTTTATCCTTCGTCATTACAACCTGCGATCGATTATAAAGATTGGCTCAAATCAAAACTAAGTACTGCCTTACAAAATCTGGGCATTCAGCAAACTGAACAACTAGCTGCATTTCTGAGTAGTATTTTGGATGGCATGACCATCCAAGCCCAAATTGACCCCAACCAAGTGCATTTAGCAGATTATTGGAAGCGAGTTGAAACCTTAATTCGTTTGGAATTGGCTGCTTAAAAATTTGTTTGTAGGCATTTAGGTTTTAAATCTAGCGACGACTTATTTGTATTGATTAACAATCAATTTTTTCACATGACTTAAGATTCTAAGAAAATAAAAAGCGCGATTATTTGGGGTAATCGCGCTTTGCTGACAATTGTGCGTTCAAATCATTCACTTTGTTAGCTTAAGTCAATGATTTGATTTTCGAACGTTTTATACGTTTTCTCTCATTTATATTTTTACCCTCTGAATGCTAAATTCATTCGGTTTTTGCAGCAAAATAGACAGACTTGTCTGTTTTTTTGAATTATAGGGGATCTTAGGTGAATTACAAGACAGGAAAGAAAGGTTTGTGTGTTTTTTAATCTAGCTTAAGTTTAAATTAATCCACTATTTTTAAAGATAATATTAAAAAATTGATCATTAAGCTCGATGTTAATTAGACGATAAAACTATTTTTACAGTTGCGTGCATGACGCTGTTCGTTGGGTGCAAGTACATGGTCTAAGACCATTTGGTGAATATTTTATATGCAAGAAGTAATTAGTGAGTGGATTCTCCGCTTTTTATTTTTAAGTGAATTTTTGAATCGTGGATTTTACATAACGAAACATCTTCTATGGTTTTAAGCATTAAGTTTATTGATGAATTTGACTAAACTAGCAGCAAAATTATTTCCATGATTACAATTTAGAATTTTTATTATGTTAGGCAAAATATTTGCTGTATTAGAACAATTGGGTCTATCCGCCCAAAAACGTGCCATTCATGTGCAATTTTCCAACCCTGCGTTGAATGAAGAGCTTTTTATTCAACGTATTGATGGGGAGCATATCTTAAACCAAGGCGTACAAGCGACTTTGATTTGCCTATCCACCAATGCACTTATTCCACTAAAACAATTTATTGGCGCACAGGTTGCCGTTGATCAAGTGACCGATCAGGGCGAACTCTTCCGTACCGCCGGTATTATTACCGAAGCCACCCAAGGCCAGAGTGACGGTTCACTCACGCTGTATAAACTCACTTTAGAAGATGCAACATCGCTGTGGCATAAACGCAGGAACAGCCGTGTGTTTATGAACAAATCTGTTCGCGATGTCAGTGAAACTCTCTTTAAAGAATGGCAAAGCAAAAGTCCGCTTTTTGCTGCCAGTCTAACGCTAGATCTAAGCGGTTTAGGCCAAAACTATGACGTTCGACCTTTCATCATGCAGTCGAATGAAAGCGATTATGACTTTTTAACCCGACTTTGGCGCAGTGAAGGCATTAATTGGCTCATCGATGAAGCACAGTTGAAAGTGCCGCATTCCTCAGCGCCAATTGAAAAACAAAAACTCCGCCTGATTGATGACAATAGCCAATATCAAGCACTCAGCCGTCGTAGTATCCGCTTTCATCGCTCTAGTGCCACAGAAAAACAAGACAGCATCACCAGCTTGATCGGTGAACGTAGCATTCAACCGACTGCGGTCCATGTACAGCGCTGGCAAGCCGATGGACTGAGCCAAGAAGAAGGCGCAGGCTCAGTTCAAAGCAAACATCAGCATAGCCAAAGCCAAGACAATGCCAGTTTAAGTTTGGAACAAGCATGGCATATCAGCCCTGCATGGATGCAAGATTTAAAAGGTGAAGACCAAGCTACGGCTTCATCTAACAGCCAGATTGAAAAATTGAATCAAAACCTAACGCGCTATCACGAGCTACAATCGAAAAAATTCAATGCACAATCGACCGTGCGTGATACCCAAGTGGGTTATTGGTTTGAATTGAATGAACACCCAGAAATCGATCAACACAGTGGTGCAGACAAACAATTTTTAATCACAGAAAAAAAATTCTATAACCAAAATAACTTACCTAAAGACCTCTCTGAACAAGTCAATCAACTGATTGAACAAAGTCAGTGGAACATTAAACCCATCCATGAACAGGCCGAGCGTCAGGCCAATCAGCTCACATTACAACGCCGCAATATTGCGACGGTTCCTGAATATAACCTACTCGAACACCGTCCAAGCACCCATCCGCAACGGGCTAAAGTTGTCGGGCCAAGTGGTGAAGAAATACATGTCGATGAATGGGGACGAATCAAAGTTCGTTTCTTATTTACCCGTGGAGATGACCACAGCCATGATGGCGGTGCAGGCAGTAATGACAATGATACGGACTCTGCATGGGTAGATGTGCTTACCCCATGGGCAGGCGAAGGCTATGGTGCACGTTTCTTACCGCGCATTAATGAAATCGTGGTCATCGATTTCTTTGACGGTAATATCGACCGACCATTTGTGGTGGGGCGCATACATGAAGCACAGCGCAGTCCGACCCAATTTGATAGTAAAGGTAAACTGCCAGACACCAAAAAACTGGCTGGGATTAAAAGTAAGGAAGTCCAAGGTGAGGGCTTTGGACAACTGTGCTTTGATGACACCACAGGACAAATTTCGACACAATTACAAAGTACCCATGGTGCTACCCAGCTCAACCTAGGGAACCTCAGTCATCCCAAAGAAACCTCAGAAAGTGAGGGACGAGGGGAAGGCTTTGAACTGAGAACCGACCAATGGGGTGCTATTCGAGCTGGTAAGGGATTATTGATTAGTTCTGCGAGTCAAGAAAACGCCAAAGATATACAATTAAATATAAAAGAGTTGTTAACGCAATTAAATGAATCTATAGAAAAACTCAAAAGTTTAGAAAAAAATGCTCGAGTAAGTAAGGCTTTCCAAGATGAAAACTATCAAATTAGTAATGATTTGATTGCTCAAGTAGAAAATAGTCTAGAAAAGTTTGAGCATCCTAATATTCTGCTTAGTACTCCTCAGGATTTTGTTTCTGTAAGTCAAAAAAACCAAACTCATGTTGCTAAAGAAAATATAAAAATTATATCGGGTCAACAGTTAGATATAAATTCAAATGGTGAGTTTACTGCTCATGCTGCGAAGGGATTAAGCTTTTATACTCAAGAAAAAGGTATAAATATTGTAGCGGCTCAAGGTGAAATTAAAGTTCATGCGCAAAATGATCAAATTGATCTAGCATCTCTCAAGGATTTTAAGATCATGAGTACTGAGAATTCCATTACGATTGCAGCCAAAAAAGAAATTATGCTGACTTGTGGTGGGGGGTACATAAAAATAAAGACTGACGGTTCTATTGATATTAATAGTCCTGGGCTCGTTGAGGTTAGGTCTGCTCAAGCACAATTTGTCAAAGGTACACGTCATAATTTCCAGCTTCCTAATATTTCTACGAAAATATGTATTCCCTGTTTAATTGATGCCGCTCGAAAAGGTTTACCGTTTGTGTATAGGGAAATATAGGATGGACATATTACAGTTATCAAAGAAAATTAGTGGTGAAGAATCTAAATATAATTTCTTCCTGTTGATTGATGCAGCTAAAAATTATACTTATATGCGCCATTGGCTTACTTTAAACTATGATAGAAATATCAAATATATAGGTAATTTATTCGATGGAACTGTTGATGATTCTACACCATTAGAATTTTCCCCTTTATTGTTGAATTTAAATAAACTAAATAATCAAAAATTTATTAATGAACTTGTTATAGAAGAAAATTTAGGAATGTTTTCGATATTGAAAACAAATCTATCGAACCAAGAATTGATCAAACATTTTCAGCCATTCTTACAAGCAGAATTACCATCCGGCGAATTAGCATTGTTCAGATTTTATGATCCTTCAGTTATCAAATCATTAAATCGACTATTAGATAAAAAAAATTTAGATATTCTGTTAGAACCTATTGATGGTTGGTGGTATCAAGAAGTATCTGGTGATTTCAAGTTATTGGAGAGGATTTAGAATGGTTATCGAATTTACTAAAGAACAGCTTGAGGAATTTTCTGCAGATCGTGAAGAAAGTCTAGCCTTGTGGAACTGGAATCGGCTAAAAAACACTTATAGCGAACTGGCGATAAAGTATTTTAATAATAATGAAGATAGTGGGCTAAAATTCCTGATTACTGCCCAAACAAAAATTCGAAAATATCTGGTAGGAATGGAAAATCATGCTGACTATGACAAATGGAGAGCGGCTTATGGAGAACTATGTTTTATTTTGAATAAAAATAATTTAGATGATGATCCATGGAATCGCAGTTTATTAATAAATAGATTATTTCCACCATTTCTTGCAATTGATATCTTAGCTGGAGTTTTACAAAGCTCTTTAAATTCTTCAGATAGTCAAAAATTCTATGAAGCATTGGAGAAAAAATCGTGGCAATAGCGGCTGATGCAGCAGATATTTTTGGTGGTTGGGGGACAACTGCTGAAAAAGCTGCTGAAAGAGCAGGAACTGCAGCTAAAGTAGGAGCAAGAGCAAATCCTATAGGCGTAATATTAACTGGAATATTCACTCCATCCCCATTAGGAGATGGAACAATTACAGGCATGCTCAATCAAAGAATTGATCTGGCTGAAGAGGATATCGATAATAGTCGTTCGGGTATAACTCAAGAGCAAAAAGATCAAGCATTGGCAGCAAGTAAAGCGAAATCTAAGGAACTTGAGAGATCTTGTAATAGTTCTAATAAGGAGTGTAAGAACGAACAGCATAGTGGTCGTATACAGGCGCAGAATGCAAATAGAATGATTGTGACTGCAACTGAAGCAGGTAGCGTTTGGACAAATCACCCTTTTCCACCGCCTCTAGTACTATGTAAGCAATATGCACTTTCCATGCGTATTGCCATGCTAAAATTAGAAGGTCATAGCAAACCAGATACTAAAATAAAAAGTCCAGTTGATTATCACAAAGGTGCAACTCAAGCCTATAAAGCAATGATCGCTTGGATGGAAGCGAAGACACCATATGGAGTTTCTGTAGGTAAACATTCTTTTAGTTTTGCAGGTCGTCATTTTACTGGTGTTATTCCACCAGATTTTGATGCTAGAAGAATGGATATAGATATTTTGAAGGGCGAAATATTAAAAGGTTAAATAATGACGAATATAGAAAAGATAGTTAATTTTTTTAAGGATCACCCAAAATTTCCATTTTTACAGTGGGATAGAGAATATGACGATTATTGTAGTATGTATCTTTGTTTAAAGAATATTTTAGAAGCATACATACCAAAAGAGCAGATTACAGCTTGGTCTGCTGCAAATGAATACTCTGATTTCAGAAGAAATCCAGATGGAGAGGTATATTATCCTTTGACAATTATTAATGATGCTATCGAAATAGTAATTCACTTAGGAATTTTAAAAGAAAATAAAGATGGTTTAGTCGATGTGAATTCATCAATTCAAATTAGTAGAGATGACAGATGGGGGGATCGTTGGGAAAATAATGCACCTGAAGATGAATGGTATAATGAAGTGGCGATTATGCTTGATCTGAACAATGCTGAGTCATTAAGAAAGACAGATTTTATCTTAAAGACAATTGTTCAAAAAAAACAAACTTATCATGATTTATTAAAGTTGAAAGATGGAACTCTATAAAAAATTAAATTAATTTTTAGTTTTGAAATATATCTTTAAATTATCGATAAGTTTCTTTTTAATAATTAGGCTATCTAGATTCAAGAGTTTGATGTGTGCTGAAATCACAGGACACTTCCACTTGGGAGATTCTAGGCAGCCAACTCGTAAAAGTCCTCTGTCATTTGATTTGGTGTCTTAAAACTCAGTCCTTTCTGGATTCTCTTCTGATTATAAAATAGCTCTATGTATTTTGTAATATCTGCTTTGGCTTCTCCCCTTGTTTTGTAGTTGCGATGGTGAACCAACTCGTTTTTGAGTATTCCTCAAAAGCTCTCAATCGGGGCATTATCGTAACAGTCTCCTTTTTTGCTCATTGAACCTTGAAATCCATATTTTTCAAGCATGTTTCGATATTCATGACTGCAATATTGGTTTCCTCTGTCTGAGTGCACAATTAGCCCATGTGATGGTTTGTGATTGCGAATTGCCATACTCAGCACATTGCAAACTAGTTGCGCTGTCATTCGCTCACTTAAGCTATAACCAACGACCTGTCTAGTACAAAGGTCTTTTAAAGCAGCTAAGTACAACCAACCTTCAGCTGTCCATATTTATGTAATATCACTTGACCATGCAAGATTAGGTTTGGTCATTAAAAACTCTTGTTTGAGTAAATTGTCATAGATCGCTCGATTATGATCACTGTTCGTCGTTCTTTTAAAACACCTATGGCGCTTACAATACAGCTGATTTAGCCTTTTTATACAACGGACTGCATACTCGCTAATTGGGATGCCTTGTGACTGTAAATACCTCGTTAAGCGAATATGACCATAACTTTCTTTAGTTTCTTGATGAGCTATTTTGACTAAGATCGTCTGCTGATTTCTTTGAACAACTCTTTTGCTCATGCCTCGTTTTAACCAGTCATAAAAATTTGAAATTGAAACTTTGAGCAGTCTAGCCATCATCGTTGTTGGATAGGTGTTTTTGTTCTCTTTCATGTAATCGTACCTTACTGATGGTCCTTGGCAAAGTACGCTGCTGCTTTTTTTAGAAATTCTCTTTCCATTTCCGCAGTTTTGAGTTGCTGTTTGAGTTTCTTATTTTCTTCGAGTAGAGCAACGAGATCAGGCGAATATTGTTGTGTGCCTATAATGTTCCAGCTTTTGCTTTGTTGTACCAATTTGAAAGGGTCTGCATTGAAATACCAAGCTGTCGAGCAGTTTCAGAGACATTTCCTTTATTTGATTCAATAGCTTTAATTGCTTCAGCTTTGAATTCCACTGTATAAATCTTTTGTTTTTTGCTCATGGTAAACTCCTAATGAGTATGTGTAGTTTACCAAGTTAAAGTCTCCGTTTTTATCAGCACTCATCAAAAGAACATTCTACTCATAAAGCTACAAGGGTTTGGACTGATAAAGACATTAGTATCGTTGTTAATAATAAATAATTGGAAATTTATTTATGTTGGAATTTAAGTTTAATCGTAGACAACAATTTTTAGATGAAAGTTACTATAAGTCTACGAGGAGTGAACTTGTCAGTGCTATAGAAAGTTTTCTAAGTGAATCAAATAATGATGAAGATATCGAAGCAGGATGGGTCGACTCTTATTCGATAGCATCTAGGTATCAGTTTGATTTGTTTATTTTGGATTATACTGCTGGTAAACCAATTGAATATTTACGTTTAGAATTCGATAAAGTAATTGAATTATTCAAGGTACTTTCTATAAAACAAAGAGCCTATTATAAAGATAATAATTTTAGTGTTTTTGATATTGAAATTTTAGATGACTATTGTGTATATGTATGGATTATCAGCCTTTGTTATTTATTAAAAAGAACTGACTTACTACCATTGGTAGCTAACTTTGTTGATGGAGAGGATCAAGAAAATGGAGGAAAAGATTGGATTGTAGAGGAATTTTTGGCTTTTAATGACGATAACCGTTTTGATTGTTCAGATGTCCTTTTTTCAAATCCTTATTTTGAGTTATCCAATGCATTTGTGACCCAAGATAATAAAGTTTCATTCAAGCATTTAAACAAATTTTTAAAAAAATGGTATAAAGATTTATCTGGAGCTCCATGGCATGATACCCATAAATCAGAGGGTGGATATTATGGATATTGGGCTTTTGAAGCAGCTTGTGCTGTTATTCTATTAGAAATAGAAAATGATAAAGAATTTCATGAATACCTCTATTATCCTAAAGACTTAATAGAGTTCTATCGTACATTTAAACCTAGTAGTGCTGAAATTGACCTCCTAACTAAATATCAAAAAGTATCAATTCAAGCAGGTAAAAAATGTCCTCAATCAGGTTATTGGTTCAGTGTAGCCAAGGAAAACACTCGTAAATACTTTAAACAAGGGGAAATATTCCCTGATTTTGAAAGTGATTGGGGGGATGTATATTGGCAGTTTGACGGTGAAGAATAAGTGAAAATATGCCCTTCGGGGCAGTTTTTGGGCATAAAATGGATTTAGTTAATATAAAAAGACAACAATTTCTTACACCTCAAATGTATGAAACATTAAAGGCGGAAACTCTGAACACTATTGAAACTTTTAAAGTAAATCCTACAGGTGTTGGTGATTCAATAGAAGAAAGATGGGTATACTCTTATGCTATCGTAGCAGAGGACTATTTAAATCTGCTTATATTGGAATATACAGCTGGCAATAGTTTACCTTTTATTAGAAGCCAAATTGAAATAGTTATTGACTATTATGAGCAATATGGAAGTAAATTAAGAAGTTATCATAAAAATATAAACTTACCAGTTTTTGAATTATTTACTATTGATGGCTATTGTCCATGTATTTGGTTAATCAGTTTGTGTTATTTACTCCACCGAAAGGATTTGCTACCTAGAGTTGCGAAATTAATTGACGGAGAAATGAGAGAAAATGTTGCTCAAGATTGGCTAATTGAAGAGTATTTATCTTTTTCAGATGAAAATAGATATGATTGTTCAACAGTATTAGTACCAAAACCTTACTTATTATTATGTGAAGCCTTTTCAAATCAAGATAATGAAATTTCTTTAGCTTTTGTCCGTAAGTTTTTAAAGAATTGGTACAAAGATTTATCAGGTGCGCCTTGGCATGATACTCATAAATCAGAAGGTGGCTATTATGGATACTGGGCTTTTGAAGCAGCGTGCGCTGTTATTCTGTTAGAGATAGAGAATGATACTGTCTTACATGAATACTTATATTACCCTAAAGATTTGGTTGAATTTTATCACAAATTCAAGCTCAAAACTTCAGTAATAAATTTTCTTGAAAATCATAATAAATTTTCAATTAAAGCTGGGGAAAAATGTCCTCAACAGGGTTATTGGTTTACAGTTGCTAAAGTGAACTCACGTCAATACTTTAACTTGGGAGATGTTTTTCCTGATTTTGAAAGTGATTGGGGCGATGTGTATTGGCAGTTTGATGGTGAAGAGTAATTTATGCCTTCGGGACTTGATAATATTGGATCTCTAAAAAAAGAAGTATTAATTAAAAGAATATTTTATGAGCACAGCACAAGTTTATTTAAATGATGAGGAAATAGAAGAATTAGTTCGAGATATTCCTCTTGATACATCAATAATTTATGGGGAAGAAAAAAAAGAGTTCGGAGTTTGCCCTTATATTACATTTTATATTGATCAAAAAAAAACAAATGCGCAAGAATTTTTGATAAAAGTAATTGATATTTATGAGAAATTTGAATTCGAAATAATTGATAAGCCATTTCATTTAAGATTTCGATGTGATACTGAAGTTTGGAAAAAGGCAATTTCATGGATTAGAAGTCGTGAAGAAATATCAGCTGAAATGGCAAAAATTTATAAAAAATATTTCATTTACTATTTAGGTGCAACATCTGCACAATCTCAAGATCAAAGTCCACGTTGGGCTTTAAGTGCAAAGATTAGAGACTCTAGTGAGCGCTATTCTAGTCTAAAATTAACTTTTGGTGATCAATGGTATAGATCCAATAAAGATATTTGGTACTCATTTGTTCAAAAATGTCTAGAAATGCTTAACCCAATTCAAGCATATAGTGGATATGAAATTGGAAACACAAGTCAATTTGCATTTGTTTCTCCTGAATTTGAAACAGTTGAACGGACTTTCACGGATTATTTTTACGGGCTCGATATTGATCATCCTGGTATGGAGTTTTCTCATGAAAATATGTTTATTGCAGAAGATCGGGATGGTTTAGGTGGCGGTATTCGTACCCCAACATGGTGCTTTTTACTTTCTCCCTACTGGCTAGAGAAACTAGGCTTGAGTGAAGAACAAATTCGTGAAAAACTGGATGATCCACGAATTGAAATTACTAAAATTATAGACCCAGAAGATTCAACAAAATACAGCTTATGGATACGTTTGGGAGAGCTTTCACTTTATCCAGTTGAAGAAGGTGTTCCTGATTTATTGGTGATGGCAAATGAACTAATTAAACCGATACGTTGTGATAACTTAAAACTGACCACTTTAGATGCATGGTCAGATGATCCAAATCCACGTTTTGATGCGGTCAGTTCAAAGCAATGGATTGCACGATTTGATGAAGACAGCACTTGGCCTGAATTAAAACGAGTGAAAGTTGAAGTTCAAGAACCAGAAAGAATAGATATTGTTATTGCCGGTAGCCCATGTCCTCACGCAGGATATTGGTATACTTTTGCTAAAGAAAACTCACGTCAATATTTTAAACAAGGTGATATATTCCCTGATTTTGAAAGTGATTGGGGTGATGTGTACTGGCAGTTTGATGGTGAAGAATAAATGGATGTCCTTAGACGCTTGTTCATTTAAGCATGCCACAGAAATTCCAATCCAAAGGTCTAAAAAACAGAAGAAAAGCTATAGTGGCAAGAAAAAGAAATACACCTTTAAAGTACAAGCCATCATTCATTATAAAACTCAGAGAATTCTGAGTTTATGCGCTGATCGAGGTTCAGTACATGATTTTGAGCTCTTTAAACGCAACTTTAATCAGATTCCTATAGGGGGCTTTTATCCTCGCAGATAAGGGTTATCAGAGAATTTATGTTGTATATGTGAATAGTCTGTTGCTATCAAAAGCTAAACGTCACTGTAAGTTAGATCCTGAACTTAAAATTTATAACCAAGAGATCAATAAAAGAAGAATTGGGATTGAGCACATATTTGGTTGCCTTAAAACCTTTAAAATTTTGGCTGAGCGTTATCGAAATAGAGATAAAAGACTGGGATTACGATTCAATTTAATTGCTGGGGTTTACAATATGGAGTTGGATAAAAAATGATTTATGCAAGAGGTCTAATATATTTTTAAATTCACATAATATTTATTTCTTTACAAATAAAAACATTTTGATAGAATTTAAATTAAGTATAAGTAATGTAAGTAATTTCTAAAAATAAACTGGATATTTTAGAGATTTTTAGCAGAGGGTGTAGTGAAAATAATTAAATTTTTAGTCGTAGGTGCTGTGTTGTTAATTACTGGGTGTAGCTCGAAAGTTGTGACCTATGATGCAACTGGTCAGGTGATTGGATCATGTAAAGCAACACGTGGTTTACTTTCGACTGCCAGTGCCCATTGTGGTGGCTCAGGCAATGCGATTGGTGTGAATTACAATACAGTGGATGCCAAGACTGGACTATTACCAGTACCACCAAGTCAAAATCAGATTAATTTAGCACCGTAAATAATAGAGGGGAAATATTGTGAAATTATCAGCACTTATTGCATTAGTAGCAACGGTTGTACTGACGGGTTGTGCATCGACGGTTACTACATTTGACTCACATGGTCGTATGATCGGTTCATGTAAGGCGGAAAGAGGTTTTATTATTGGGGGGGGCGCAGGTTGTTCAGGTTCTGCAAACCAAGAAGGCCGTGGACGTTAATTTTTTCGTGATGATAGCAATAAAAAACCGAGCTAAATAGCTCGGTTTTTTGATCCAATATTATTGGAAATAATAAGAAATCTTATTTTTCAACGAATGCACGTTCGATCACGTAGTCGCCTAGAACGCCCATCTTAGGAGATTCTTTCAGGCCGTGCTGGTCAAGCAGGGCAGCAACGTCGTCTAGGAATGCAGGTGAACCGCAAAGCATTGCGCGGTCAGTTTCAGGGTTGAAACGTGGAAGACCAATTTTTTCGAAAAGTTGACCAGATTCAATGGCAGTAGTTACACGGCCCTGAGTATGGAATTCTTCACGAGTTACCGTAGGGTAGTAAACCAATTTTTCTTTCGCGCCTAATTCACCAAAGAATTCGTGGTTAGGAATTTCATCTAAGATTAAATCTTGATAAGCCAATTCCGAAATGAAACGTGTACCATGTACAACGATGATTTTTTCAAAACGTTCGTAAGTTTCAGGGTCACGAATTACAGAAAGGAACGGTGCAAGACCTGTACCTGAAGAAAGTAGGTATAAGTTTTTACCAGGGTTTAAGTCATCTAGAACCAACGTACCTGTAGGTTTTTTAGATACTAAAATTTCATCGCCAACTTTTACTTTTTGTAAAATAGACGTTAAAGGACCATCTGGAACTTTAATAGAGAAAAACTCTAATTCTTCTTCATAGTTTGCGCTTGCAATAGAATAAGCGCGCATTAAAGGCTTACCATTTACTTCAAGGCCGATCATCACAAATTGACCGTTTTTAAAACGTAACGCAGTATCGCGAGTGGTTTTAAAAGAGAATAAAGTGTCATTCCAATGGTGGACGTGAGTAATCTTTTCGACGTTAAAAGCAGCCATTAAAGGTCTCAATAAAATTATCAAATTAGAACAGCTTACTATTCTAATCTAAAATCATTCTCGATAAACTGAATATATTTAATTGAACTTATCAGAAAAAGTGATTATGTCTGAGCTTAAAATGCCAATTATCGGGTATATGAAATCTCCCTACCGAGAAAAATTTGGTATTCCACGTCAGCCGAATTTGGTGCAAGTCGAATCTTATATTGAAATGGTGGAACCTTATAACGATTTATTGGCTTTCGAAGGGATTGATGATTTTAGTCATCTTTGGCTGATTTGGCAGTTTCATGAAAATAAAAATGCAGATTCGACAAAATTTCGTCCGCAAGTTCGTCCTCCGCGTTTAGGTGGTAATCAAAAAATCGGGGTATTTGCGACACGAAGTATGTACCGACCGTCACCTATGGGCTTGTCGGTTGTGCAGCTCAAAGGGGTGAAAAAAGTCGGAAAATCGGTACGTGTCTATGTTGTCGGTAGTGATTTGTTGGATGGAACACCAATTTTAGATATCAAACCCTATATTCAATATTCAGATGCAGTTATGGATGCGCAAAGCGGTTATGCGCAGGATGAGCCAGAAAGAAAATCTGTGATTTGGTCAGAGCACGCTGAGCAACAAAAACAGGTATTTTTGAATAATGGCAATTTAACCGAACAATTAACAGCAGAACTGGAACAAGTATTGAGTTTAGATCCACGTCCTGCTTATCAGCATGATGATGAGCGTGTGTATGGCATGTTATTTGGTGGATTGAATGTAAAATTTCAGGTCTGTGATCTACAAATTCTGATTATTGATATATCTTAATAAAAAAGGAGCTTTTAGCTCCTTTTTTATTAAATGTGTAAATTATTTATTTGCCGCAAAACTTTGTTTGATCGCGTTAAGAGCAACATCGTTATACATGCTGCAAGAGTTCTCAGCTAATTGTTTAAACTCTAAAAATTGAGTTTTTTGAGTAGGATTAGTTGAAGTATTTATCCAATTATCAATAACCTTAATTAAATCCTGCATATTGTATTCCACTCCTTTAGGAGATAGGTAAGCGTCATAAAAACGATTTTTATATTGAGCTACGCCATATTCACTCTCATCATCAGCTACGGTATAGGCTACAGTATCTTTCATGATGTATTTTTTCGCAGTAATATCTGTACTAAGATCAGCCCACCAGTCAGCTAAAAAACTTTGACTATCACTATCTGAGGAATCTGTTAAATCTAAATACTGTTCACTATTTGATACTTTATTTAATTGTAAACAGCGAGAACCAGCGGGAAACTTAATATTTGAAATAGCTGTTAAGTATTTGAGAGCATCGTTAGAAATATAGTTGCTTGAATCAGTAATATTATTTTTTATGATCCAATAATTATAGGCATCAACTTGAGATGCTAGGATTTCACCTTCAAGATTGAAGGACTTCATTGTTGTCGTAATTTTTAGACCTGATGAATTAATAGAGGAATGAGGACTTAGCGTCCACACATTATTTGCAATGGATATATTGCCATTCAGATAGCCATACGAACTGTGTAGAGATCCTTCATCATACAAGCCATTCGCTGTGACCATAAATGAATCGCTACTTTCTGAAGTATATAGTTTACCATTATCGATAGTTGCAGTATCACTTTCGTATGACAGCACATCACTTTCACTGTCGAGTTCAAAAGTTGACCACTGTTGGAAAGCAGCATTTGGTACTGGTGGATTTTCGCTGGAGTCATTATTAGAGGTTGAGTTTCCACCGCCACCGCCGCAGGCAGTTAAGCTAAGAATAGTCATGGTACAAATTGCTAATATTTTTATTTTCATCATAAATCTTCTTATATCGTTGTTATAAAGCCCTGAGAGGCAAATTTATTATAGCTTAAATTTATGAATGTTTTCATTAATAACAAAAATAGTATGCTTTCAGAAAATCTATGTGCAAAACACAAATGACACAAGCGTGCCTTTAGAATTTTTTGCTATAGTGGTTTTATGTTTGGGGAACATAGAACAATGACTTTTAATTTTGAAATTGACACTTCTTGGTGTTTAGACCAATTACAAAAAGATGGACGTATTACTGAACGGGACAAAATACTGATTCAAACCACGCACCGTCAGCGTGAGCAGTTGAAATGGCATCCTCTACAATGGATTGCCAATTTTAATTTAGTCGATCAGAGTCATCCGCAGTCTACCTTAACATTGAATAGACTTTGCCAATGGTTGGCAGAAAAGTCTGGAGTACCGTTTTATATTATCGATCCTCTAAAAGCTGATGTGCCTGCTTTGACAGCCATTATGTCTCAGGAATTTGCAGTACGAAATCGCATTTTAGCGGTGGAATTACAAAATGAGCATGTGCTGATTGCAACGGATCAACCTTATAAAAATGAATGGATTGCCAATTTAGAGAGAACAGTTTTACCACGGAAGATTCAGCGTGTATTACTCAGTCCAGATCAACTACAGCGTTATTTGGTTGAATATTACCAAGTGAGTCGCGCAGTCAGTAATTCGCAAAAATCATCGAGTTATGACCGTGAAAATAAAGGCGTTGAAGCACTATTACAATTAGGTGATACACAAAATCCAGATGCCAATGATCAGCATATTGTGAAGCTTGTGGATTGGGTCTTACAGTTTGCCTTTGAACAAGGTGCAAGTGATATTCACCTCGAGCCGCGTAAAGATACAGGAAAGGTGCGTTTTCGTATCGATGGCGTATTGCATACCATCTACAACATGCCCGCAAATACCCTGACAGCCGTGGTCTCGCGAATTAAGATCTTAGGTCGGATGAATGTGGCTGAAAAACGTAAACCGCAAGATGGACGTTTAAAAACCCGTACACCCAAAGGCCAAGAAACAGAGCTACGTTTATCGACGCTGCCAACAGCCTTTGGTGAAAAGTTAGTCATGCGTATTTTTGACCCTGAAGTCTTGGTACGTAGTTTCCAACAGCTCGGTTTTGAAGGGCGTCTGTTGGATGATTGGAAAGCATTAACCAGTCATAGTCACGGTATTATTTTAGTGACCGGTCCGACGGGTTCGGGTAAAACCACCACGCTTTATTCATCGCTCAAGCAATTGGCAACTGAAGAAGTGAATGTCTGTACGATTGAAGACCCGATTGAGATGTTAGAGCCGAGCTTTAACCAAATGCAGGTGAATACAGGGATTGATTTAGGCTTTGCTGATGGTGTACGGGCTTTAATGCGTCAAGACCCTGACATTATCATGGTCGGGGAGATCCGAGATCATGATACGGCAAATATGGCAATCCAAGCTGCATTAACAGGTCATTTGGTGCTTTCAACTTTACATACCAATGATGCACCATCGAGTTTGACGCGATTACATGATCTGGGGATTCAGCCTTTTTTAACGGCAGCGACCATTTTAGGGGTTTTGGCACAACGTTTGGTTCGTCAACTCTGTCCACATTGTAAGCGTGAGACTTTTATCAATGAACAAGAGTGGAAACATTTGACCTTTGAATATGCGATACAAATGCCTGATTTTGTCTACGAGGCGGTGGGCTGTGATGAATGTCGTCAAACGGGTTATAAAGGCCGTGTGGGGATTTATGAATTTATGCCACTCAGTATTGAAACCAAACAATTGATTGGTGCCAATGCAGATCTAACCCAATTACGTACACAGGCACGTAAAGAACATGTCGAGCCATTACGAATTGCAGGTGCGCGTAAAGTACTTGCAGGGGTGACGACTTTAGAGGAAGTTCTGCGTGTCGTACCGCTCAACTAATGGTTCGATCAAATAAATAAAAACGTCTTTGCAGCTTAAGATTCGACTCATCTTGCTTTGTTTAAATAGCGCTATCGAAATAGACAAAGTAAGAGAGACCGAAGATGACAACATTCACTCAATTGGTATGTGGTTTAGCATTTGCAGGTGTGGCATCAGTGGCAGTTGCGAATACAGTAGTCAATCAGGCTGCAGTTGCACCGATGAAAACCACATCGGTGAAACATGCCTTAGGCTTAAAAGATGATAGTAAAGTTCAATTGAAAGGTTATGTTGTGAAATCGATGGGCGATGAAAAATATCAGTTCCGCGATAGCACAGGCAGCATTACAGTGGATATTGATGATGAACTTTGGCAAGGCAAAGCGATTTCAGCTAAAACACCGGTAACGCTCATTGGAGAAATCGACATTGATTACAAACCGACGAAACGCGTTGAAGTTGATGTCGATCAAGTAAAATTTTAATTTAGCCTGTTATTCATTTCAGTGCTGCTCCATAAAAAACCACGGCTTGCTGTGGTTTTTTTATGATATGAGTAGATATGAGCAAAAGTTCGATACACTGAAGTCGGAACCATAGAAATAGGGTAGGTAAGATGCGAATTTTATTGGCAGAAGATGATGCATCCCAAGCAGACAGTATAAAAACATGGCTTGAAATGGATGGCTATAGTGTCGATTGGGTTGATCGCGGCGATCACGCTATTTTGGCTTTAGAACAACATCAATATGATTGCATACTTTTAGATCGTGGCTTACCAAAAGTAACTGGTGATGAAATTTTAAAACGTATCGTACAGTTGCATCCGCTTACACCAGTTTTATTCATTACTGCTCGGGACAGTATTGCAGATCGTGTAGAAGGTTTAGATCTGGGTGCTCATGATTATTTGGTAAAACCCTTTAGCTTGGAAGAGTTGTCAGCAAGGGTACGTGCCCAATTACGCTTGCATCATCAACAGCGTGATAATTCTCTGACTTTCGGGGATTTAAGTTTAGATGTACAAGCCAAAACGCTGCGTAAAAATGCGGAATTGATTACGCTGACATCGCGTGAATATCAAATCTTGCATAAGATGATGTTAAATCCTGAGCATATTATGACGCGTAGCCAACTCGAAGAATCACTCTATGCTTGGGGGGATGAAGTTGAAAGTAATGCGATCGAAGTTTTTATTTACCAATTGCGTAAGAAGATTGGCAGTGATTACATCAAAACCTTAAGAGGTTTGGGTTATCGCATGAATCTTCCACAACAAAGTTAAGTCTATGAGTGATAAAAAAAGCATTTCCTTACAGTCGCAACTGATTAAAACCTCACTGCTCAGTGCAATTTGGGCGGGAGCAATCTCCCTGTGTCTGATGTTGGGATTTGGTCTTTATCACATCATGAGTGTACATGATGCCCTGATGGACGAAGTGGCTGACATGCTCACTGCTACTGATCTCACGCTGAAGCAAGACGAACAAATAGATGAGCTGAGTGAAGAGTTTGATATGCAATATCAACTCATGCAAGGGTCGCAAGTCTTAACCACATCGGAACAACACACAGCATTTGAACATCAGCCCAATTTAAAACAAGGGTTGCATTATCAATGGAGAGAAGGCGCGCTTTGGCGTAGCTATGCACTTCAGGACGATGGATTAAGCGTACAAATCATTCAACCGATGAAAACACGGCTCAGAGAAACGCTGCAAAGCGTACTAGGCTATGCAGGGATTCTGTTGATTGTCTGGTTGATCCAATGGCTATTACTGCATATTTTGATTAAACGTCAATTGAAAGTTTTACAGCTTTTTTCAAAACAAATCGCTGAAAAAAATGTAGATGACTTACAAGCCATTGTCTTACCTGAACCTGTATTACAAGAACTAGAGCCGATCCAAACACAGCTGAATTTTTTATTAAGTCGATTAGATCAAGCCTTAGAGGCGGAACAACGCTTTACATCCGATGCTTCACATGAATTACGCTCACCGCTGTCTGCGATTCAAATGCGACTTCAGGTATTAAAACGAAAATATCCCGACATTCAGCAGGATTTATTGAGCATACAGCACGATGTTAATCGAGGAACGCGCGTGTTGGAAAATCTACTGATTTTGGCACGGCTCGACCCGACGCAATCGGAGCAATTAGATAAAAAACAAGAAGACTTAGAACAGCTGAGTTTACAAGTCTTTGACGCTTTACAGCCTTTTATTGAAGAAAAACAGATCGAATTGAAGCTACAGACCCAGTCTGTACAGTTTGCTATGAACCCAGAGTTGATGTTTAGCTGTCTACGCAATTTAGTCGATAACGCAATTCGCTATAGTCCTGAGCAAGGACAGGTAAAGATTGATTTAACGGTAACAGCACAGCAGGCGGTTTGGACGATTGAAAATCAAGGTGCGGGACTGACAGTCGCAGAATTGCAACGCATTGGCGAGCGATTTTACCGTGTATTGGGAACGAAGACGCAAGGTTCAGGTTTAGGTATTTCAATTGCCCAAAAAATTGTACAGTTACATCAAGGCCATTTAAATGTGGATGCATCTGAACTTGGTGGCTTAAAGGTACAACTCACTTTTCCAATCCGTTAAAAACACGATTTGCTCTAAGGAATTTAGCGAAAGAGTGTTGTGAGAGGAAGATGAGTGTTGCGATTTAAATTAAGTTTGAGTAGCTATAAAACTTAATTTAACTAAGTACAAAACTTAAAAAAGCAGTAAGCGAATGGCTTACTGCTTGTGTCCACGATTATTTTTATTGCGCTGATAATTATTATTTTTATCAGAAATTATTTGGTCAAAATAAGGCGATTATTTCGTGTTAAACGTAGTCGATATTCTTCACCTGCATGCATAATGCGAATTTCACGTCCTAAAGCAAAAAGGTTGTTTGAATGTAGCATTGGCAGTGAGTGGTGTGCTTCATTGCTACGAGTAAAAAGGCTAAATGGTGCGTTCATTCCGTCGACTCCGTGGTGTATTTCTGAATGGTTTAAATGATAATCATTATCGAATAGGCCTGTCAACGATAATTTTAGGATTTTATAAAAAAGATAAATTTGCTTACACTTGGATATCAATTGGAACAGAGCAGAGAGCAGGGAACTATGTCGAAACCGCAAATCGATGTCGCCATTGCGATTTTATTGCATCAAGACAAAGTACTGGTGGGTTGGCGTGAAGCAAAACAACATCAGGGCAATAAACATGAGTTTCCGGGCGGTAAAGTCGAGCAGGGTGAAAGTCCTGAACAGGCTTGTCGTCGTGAAATTTTTGAAGAGGTTGGAATTGGTTTACATGACTGGCATGCTTTTGATTTTATTCAACATGAATATGATGATGTCATTGTGAAATTACATTTATTTCATGCCACCGTCCCGCATGCGTTGCTGAATGAAATCCAAAAGCCATGGGCCTGGTATTCGCGTCAACAACTCATGAGTTTGAATTTTCCAAAGGCCAATCAAGCTATTTTGCAGCGTTTATATTGGCAGCAACAGATCAAAATCACCGCCGATTTACCAACACTTGAAACGCTTAAAGAGACGCTGTTGTATTATTGGCGAGTCGATGCCAGCGCAGAAAATGCAGAGGCATTAAATCAATTACCTACCGTGATTTTAAAACAACTGATAATTAATGAAGATCTATGGTCATTACTCTCTACAGAGGTGCAAGCACATATTTCGGCTTTACATCTTAAGCAGCACCAATTGCTGAAAAAAAATAAAGGTGATTTACAGCTTGGGAAGCGCTATATCGCAGCTTGTCATGATCAAGTTTCTGCGCTGCATGCGCAAAAAATTGGCTGTGAGGCTATTTTTATGAGCCCAGTTCTGGCGACACAAAGTCATCCAGAGGCGCAAGGTATGGGATGGGCGCATTTTTCTGAGATTGCACGAGGCATAGAAATCCCTGTTTTTGCTTTAGGTGGCATGCGTCCTGAATTATTGTCTATTTCACAGCAACATCATGCTTATGGGGTGGCAGGTATTCGCAGTTTTTAAATTAAAGTGTGTATTGAATTAAATTTGTATTTAAAGTCGATATTTTAGACTTAAAGTAACTATTGGAAATAAGCTTACTTTTAGTATGTTTTAAATAAAAAAGCCTGATCTCAATTAAGATCAAGCTTTTTTACGGGGTGCTTAAAGAGCTTTAATTGCTTGTTGTGCTTTTTGAATGGTGCTGCTTTTCTTTTGCATTTGACCAGCTTTTAAAACAACATTCCAAAGCTGTTGTTTCATCGGCTTGGTTTGAGCATAGCTTAATCCACGCAGTGCCAACGATTCTGCATTCGCAGGTTGATTTTTTCGATTGGCGATCATTGCCAAATATAAAAAAGTTTCCGCAGATTGTGGTGCCAAACGCTGTGCTTGAGTTGCAGCACTTTCAGCTTCATTCCATTTTCCATTGGCATAAGCGGTTTGCGTAGTTTGCATCAATTTTTTGAATGCAGGTAAGTCACGACCATCATCAAACTTTTGAATTTGGGTTTTCTGCTCAGGAATAACGATGCGTTGACGTTTAATTTCTGGATGGTCATATGGCGTAATAATGACCCCAGAAGAGTCATGGATATCTGCCTTTTTTTCAGGTGGAGCAGGCGGCTTTTGCTCAGGTTCGACTATGGTTTGGCAACCAGCCAAAATGATCGTCAAAACGCTCAGAATACTGAACGTTTTTAAAACTTTAATGTTTTGCAATTTAATTTGTATACTCTCCACTTGAGATGATGCGAGGTTGATCAGATGAACCCTGATCATTATCGACATCACTTTCACGAATGTAGTCACCTAAACTATCATTTTGTTCCTGAGTTGGCTGCGTCTCTTCAGTATCAACTGTGTAAGGTTCTACTTCATATTGTGTCGAACCACATGCCGTCGCTTGATTTGGAATAGAGTTGCGCGACAGAGGAATATACATCGCACCTGTACAATGCTGTGCAGATAAATTACCTGAATAACGGTCTAACCAATGCCACTGTACGCTGTCTGGTTGACGTAAATTAACTGGCTTTTGACGTAACTGCTTCATGACATTGGTCCAAACCGGAAGTGCTCCTGACGAACCAGTTAAGCCTGTAACTTTGTTGTTGTCTAAACCTAACCAAACCACACTTAAATAATTACCTGAATAACCTGCAAACCATGAGTCACGCGTATCATTGGTTGTCCCTGATTTACCTGCAAGTTTGAGTGAAGCTGGTAATGATGCATAAGCAGAACGGCCTGTCCCTGAACTCATGACTTGTTGTAAACCATAGTTCAAGATAAAGGCTGCATCAGGTGCAATAGTCGGTTGTACCGTTAAGCTATAACGATCTAATAAACGACCATTGGCATCGACCACTGAACGAATAGCTTTCACTGGATATTTGAAGCCACCGGTTGCAAAGTTGCCATACACACTCATCACTTCCATCGGTGACATATCGATAGCACCAAGGTAAATCGAAGGGTAGCTTGGAATATTAGAAGTCACACCAAACTTTTTCAGATGGTTAATAAAAGTCGACATACCGAACTCTTGACCTAAGCGTACCGCAGAGAGGTTATAAGAGTTTGATAGGGCATCGACCATTGGTACGACACCATGTGCACCACCACTATAGTTTTTCGGTGTCCAAGCTTTGCCATCACTTTGAATGCTGATAGGACTGTCTTCGATTTGACTCGCCCAGTTATAACGGTTTGATTCTATCGCACTGAGGTAAATCACAGGTTTTAGCAATGAACCGACTTGACGTTTAGCATCCATTGTACGGTTAAAGCCAGTAAAGTCCTGCGTTGAACCGACTGCTGAAACCAATTCACCATTTTCAGGATGAGACACCAGTACCGCGCCTTGTAATTCTTTCAAGCGTGCTGGATTGGCATTACTTAAACGTGCCACAGATTCTTTAAATGCAGTTTGTACACGAGTTTGAGCAATCGGGTCCATCGCGGTGAAAATACGCAGACCTTGATTGGTCAAATCGCTTTCTTGGTATTCGGTACGCAGTTGACGACGCACGATATCCATATAGTCAGGGAAGCGAGAAGGGCCCAATGTTGGTTTAGTAATGACATTTAATGGACGCGCTGACTCAGTTTCATATTGTTCCTGAGTTAAATAGCCCATCACTACCATATTGTTTAACACAATATTACGGCGTTTAATCGCACCTTCAGGGTTTTTCCACGGATTAAATAGGGTCGGGCCTTGTACCAAACCGACTAAATAAGCCTGCTGAGCAATATTTAGTTCACGTAGGGGTAAACCAAAATAGAATTGTGAGGCTAAACCATAACCATTGATGGAATAGTTACCGTTTTGACCTAAGTTCACTTCGTTTAAATAAGCTTCAAGAATTTCATCTTTGTCATAGTGAAGTTCAATCAGCATGGCCATTAAGGCTTCGTTGGCCTTACGCTTAATGGTTCTCTCAGGCGATAAATAAAAATTTTTCACCAATTGCTGAGTGAGGGTCGAACCACCTTGACGTTTACCACCTGTGACATTACTCACAATGGCACGTGCTGTACCACGAATCGAAATACCATGATGCTGATAGAAATTACGGTCTTCGGTAGCAATTAAAGCTTGGATTAAAGGCTTAGGCACTTTATCAAGTTTAATCAGCACACGGTCTTCATTGTGCTGAGGATAAATACCACCAATTAACATCGGCTCTAAGCGGGCAATACCACTGCTTGAAGGCTTGGTTGCACTCACTTCAGTGATTTGATCTTCACCAAAGGTCACTTTAAGGACTTGTTCAGGGTCGACACTATCACCAAAGTCAAAACCACGCGTATGGATATAGGTTACATTGCCAGAAGTAACGTAACTCCCTGTTTTCGCATAGCTATCTTGAGCGTTATAACCCAAAAGTTTCAGTTCTTGGTTGAGGTCTGCTTGGCTCACAGGCGCATTAGTATAAATTTCTAAAGGACGAGCAAATACCTTGGCTGGAATGTCCCAACGTTGACCTTCGAATTTATCCCGTACAATATTATCTAGACGAATAAGATAAATGCTGAACACGAGAAATCCGCCGATAATCAACAGCGAAAAAATCAGTGCAATTATGCCTATGCCACGTTCAGACTTCATAAATAGTGATAAGACCCTGAGAAATTTTGCTAATCATGCGAAGCTTTTCAGTATTTTGCAATATTTAAACTGTTATATGTATGCAAAATATTGGAAGCTACTTCACTAAAGTCGAAACTTTAAAGTTTTTTTAAATCATTTCTGTTAGTGATATGATACCAATGAGGCGAAGCGGAGCAAAAGCGCAGGTGCAAATTTCACATAAATCATTTCGAAACATTGGGTTGATTGGTCGTCCAGACAAATCATCAGTGATCGAAACCCTATGTTTGATCCACGATCATATTTTGAGTTTGGGATTACATCCTGTATTTGATACGCAAACAGCGCAGCTGGTTCCCTATAATAATACTCAGACGGTCAGCCGTAATTTATTGGGAGAAGTCGTCGATTTGGTGATCGTAGTCGGCGGTGATGGTTCATTGCTTCATGCTGCACGTGCCTTGGTGAAATATAATACCCCTGTGATTGGGGTGAACCGTGGTCGTTTGGGCTTCCTGACCGATATCAAACCAACAGAAGTGATTTTTAAGTTAGATCAAGTGCTGAAAGGTGAGTTTCAGTTGGATCGACGTTTCTTGCTGGAAATGGAAATTCGCTCGAAAGGTGAGTCGATTTACGATGCTGTGGCTTTAAATGATATTGTGCTGCATTCAGGTAAATCGGTACATATGATCGACTTTGAACTGAATATTGATGGGCAATATGTATACCGCCAACACAGTGATGGTTTAATTGTTTCGACACCAACTGGCTCTACAGCTTATGCATTATCTGGTGGTGGTCCGATTGTCCACCCAAGTATGGATGCGATTGCCTTAGTGCCAATGCATCCTCATACTTTGTCGTCACGTCCGATTGTCGTGGGCGGACAAAGTGAAATTAAAATTTTGATTCGTGAAAACCGTGTTTTACCAATGGTCAGTGCCGATGGTCAACACAGTGTATCATTGGGTGTAGGCGATAGTTTACATATCCGCAAACATCCATTTAAGCTCAACTTATTACATCCACCTGGTTATGACTTCTATATGGCATGTCGTACCAAGCTAGGCTGGAACCAAGATTTTGACTCATTAAAGCAGGATTAATTATGAATATTGAACAGATGCTTGCCGTACTCGATCCTGAAATTGTTGGTCGATTAAAAACGGCAATTGAAATTGGTAAATGGCCAAATGGCGTAGCGCTGACTCAAGAACAACGTCAAATTTGTATGCAAGCGGTGTATGCATGGGAAATTAAACATTTGCCAGAAGATGAGCGTAGCGGTTATATCGACCGTGGGACCAAAGAAGAAGATGAGCATTGCGACTCGCATGTGGAAGAACCTGAGTTCAAGCCGATTCGTTTCGTTTAATCCGTTTTCTTTCTGATTGAAAAAGCCAGCTTAATGCTGGCTTTTTTATTGGCTGATGCATGCCTAAATTTGTTGCTTCATATCTGCTTATTTAAGCGTGACGATTTGCCCACATGGTTTTGGCAGTTTGCATCGCTTCATCAAAACTTGCGACGGCACCCATGGTATACAGTGCAATTCCCATGGTTTCGATGACTGCGATTTCACCATATTCATGTACCTGTTGACCGTCCCAAACGGCTTTAAAGACGGCCAAATCGAGTTCTTCTTCGACGGGACTGCGGTTGTCCGTAAGTTTAGGCAATTCATGTTCATACATTTCACCATCCTTGATGCCACAAATTAAGGTTTTTGCATCGGGGTTACGTTCGAATTCACCACCTTCACCCTTAATGACAGCACTATTTTGATAACCCAATTGGAATGCCGCACGTTGGTGTGATCCACGATAGGCTGGGTGGAAAATCGCTTGCATGGTGGCTTTGGCATTAAACGGATTTATTAGGCGGGCAAGGGTGTGAATTGGGGAACGCAAACCCATCACATTGCGCAGTGAAATTAGATCACTGAGTATTGGCGAAATGACGTCGAGCGGAATATAAGCAAAATGACGTTGTATAAGCTGCTGTTCCACATCTGTATCATTTTGGCAAATAGGAAAACCCAAATACTCTAATACTTGTTCTGTATAAAGGCGGTTAATGGTATGACCTGAAGCGCCATGCATTACGACATTGTAGCCGTGTTTTGCCAGCGTTAATGCGGCCAATAAAAACCAAGGATAATGTTTGCGTTTACCTGCATAAGATGACCAATCTAAATCGACATCAAGCTTTTTAAACTTGAGCTGATCACGTGTGGCTTGGACAAAGCCTGTCAGTTCATCGACAGATTCTTCTTTTACACGCAATAACATCAAGAAAGCGCCCAATTGAACGTCTAAAACCTCATCTTTTAAGATCATGCTGAACGCTTGGTAGGCTTCATCATAAGTGAGAGAACGTGCGCCATTTTTACCTTTACCCACGATACGGACAAATTGCGCAAAAGGATGTTCAAAATCTTTGTAAATATTTCGTTTATTGTTCATGCAAATACTGGGCTTAAAATTAGGACTTAAGGATAGTTTACTTCTATAGTTGGTATTTTTCAGCCTGATAACAGGTTTAAAAAAGGATGTCTTTAGACTATCGTCTAATGATCTCGGTCTATTATTTAACCGAAATTAACATTTGTGGCAGAACAAGCCCTTAAAAAACAGGTAAAATTTAACCTACTTTAGTATGTGTTTCATCTCCTGATCAATGCGCTGATTTTATATCAGGTCCTGATGTGATTATTTAATCACCATACATATTTCGTTTTTCTGTATTTGGCTAAGTCAAATACCTTTGGTGCTCTTTTGTCGAAGACAAAGGGGTTTTGGGCTGTTTATTTTTTGAAAATAGACAAAAACTGAATATTTCTTTGAAGCAGAAATATATCGTGAAGTAATGTCATGGCTAAAAAACCAATTTATAAGTCACTATATTTTCAAGTGATCGTTGCCATTATTGCGGGTGTTTTGGTGGGGCATTTCTCACCAAGTGGCACGCAAATTATCAATGGTACCGAGCAATACGTAAAAGGCTGGGGTGAATTGTTCTATCCACTAGGACAAGGTTTCATCAAGCTGATTAAAATGATTATTGCACCTGTGATCTTCTGTACCGTGGTAAGTGGTATTGCAGGTATGGAAAGCATGAAATCTGTGGGTAAGACAGGTGGGGTCGCTTTACTATACTTCGAAATCGTTTCGACCATCGCACTCATTATCGGTCTTGCAGTGATTAATATTGCAAAACCTGGTGTAGGCATGAACGTAGATCCAGCATCTTTAGATACTGCAGGTATTTCTAAATATGTTGAATCTGGTGCAGCACAATCTACCCAAGAATTTTTTATGAATATCATCCCAAACACCGTTGTTGGTGCGTTTGCTGAGGGTGAGATTCTTCAAGTTCTATTATTTGCCTTATTATTTGGTTTTGCATTGCATAAACTTGGTGATGCAGGTAAGCCTGTATTGAAGTTTATTGATCAAATTGCACATGTATTCTTTAACATTGTAAACATGATCATGAAGCTTGCGCCAATTGGTGCCTTCGGTGCGATGGCTTATACCATTGGTAAATATGGTATCGGTAGTTTGGCGCAATTGGGTCAGTTGATCATCTGCTTCTATATTACCTGTTTGCTGTTTATTTTCCTTGTACTTGGCTCAATTGCACGTATTTGCGGTTTCAGTATCCTCAAAATGATTCGTATGATTCGCGAAGAACTCTTGATCGTACTAGGTACGTCATCTTCAGAATCTGTACTGCCACGTATGTTGAAAAAACTCGAACTTGCAGGTGCAGAAAAATCTGTAGTGGGTCTGGTTATTCCAACAGGCTATTCATTTAACCTAGATGGTACGTCTATTTACCTGACTATGGCGGCGATCTTTATTGCACAAGCGACCAATACGCCGCTTGATATTTCGCATCAGATCACGTTGTTGTTGGTACTACTCATCTCATCTAAGGGTGCTGCGGGTGTGACGGGTTCAGGCTTTATTGTAATGGCTGCAACACTTTCTGCTGTGGGTCATATTCCTGTTGCCGGTTTGGCATTGATTCTTGGTATTGACCGTTTTATGTCAGAAGCACGTGCATTAACCAACCTTGTCGGTAACTCATTGGCAACGATTGTGGTTGCGAAATGGGTGGGTCAATTAGACAAAGAAAAACTGGATTTTGCTTTGGCAAACCCTGAAGAAATTGACCGTCAGATGCAAGAAGAAGGCAATGCACATCATGCCTAAGGCAGATGCTGTGATGTAAAAGATGTCATTTAAAAAGGAAGCTTCGGCTTCCTTTTTTAATGCAGGACTAAAGCCAAATTTGAACGCTTTAGTTTTTGGGCATGACGGCCGTTCTAAACTGCAATAGGATGGAGTTCAACAAAACAACAAACTTAACCAAGGAAGAAACACATGCTGGCTTATGATGCAGACTTAGAATTATTTCGAGATAACTTTCGCCGTTTTATGGCAGAGCATGTCGCACCACATTATGAGCAATGGGAACGTGAAGGCATTATGCCGCGATCAGTATGGAATGCCTTGGGTGAAAATGGCTTTTTATGTGTCGATGTGCCTGAAGAATATGGCGGCTATGGCGTCCCAACGCATTATTCACTGATGTTAGTTGAAGAATCTGCTCGCGCAGGTTTTAGTGCATTATCGACAGGTATTTCATGCCATTCTGAAATTGCAGCGCCTTATATTTTGCACATTGGTTCAGAAGAACAAAAACAATATTGGTTACCGAAAATGGTCACAGGTGAGGTGGTCGGTGCTATTGGTATGACAGAGCCGGGAGCAGGTTCGGACTTGCAGTCTATGCGCAGTAGTGCAATTTTGCAGGGTGATCATTATCTGCTCAATGGCTCGAAAACTTTTATTTCAAATGGTCAACATGCAGACCTTGTGGTATTGGCTGCGAAAACTGATCCACAAGCACGTGCCAAAGGTGTGTCATTACTTTTAGTCGATACACATTTGGATGGATTTAAGAAAGGTACCAACCTCGACAAAATTGGTCTGCATGCGCAAGACACTTCAGAGTTGTTTTATGACAACGTCAAAGTGCCAAAAGAGCAACTTTTGGGTCAAGCTGGACAAGGCTTTGCTTACTTGATGCAAGAGTTACCGCGTGAACGTACCGCAATTGCCTCGACTGCAATTGGTGCGATTCGCGGTTCCATTGATGTGGCAACGCAGTATGTTAAAGAGCGACAAGCGTTCGGACAGGCGATCGGACAGTTCCAAAATACTCGTTTTGTCTTGGCACAGGCTAAGATTGACGAATTGGCTACAGCGGCATTTTATAATCAAAATGTTGAACTTTATATGCAAGGCAAACTTGATGTTGAAACTGCAGCAGCACTCAAGAGCTTTTCTACCGATATGCAAATGAAAGTGGCCCATAATCTACTTCAATTATTTGGTGGCTATGGTTATATGACCGAATATCCAATTTCACGTTTCTTTGTCGATGCACGTATTCAGCAAATCTACGGTGGCACCAATGAAATTATGAAAGAAATCGTGGCACGAAGTATTTTAGGTCGATAAACAATTTATCAGGCTGAAATTAAAATAGCGAAGTGAAGACTTCGCTATTTTTTTTAGGATGTATTTCTATAGAGACGATGTATTTCTATAGATTTGCTTATTTGAATTAGATTGTGTGTTTAATTTTGCGTGAATATTTTGAAACCTATGATAATGACGGTTGCCCCAAAACTTGCAAACAGACTTCAATAAATTCAGGTGTATCTAAAGTACTGCGAGACGATATATATAGGTTATTATCATTCACAACCGATTGATCCGACACCACCACACCTGCGTTTAACAAAGCGGATTTAAGTGTTTCAGATTGGGCGAAATGGCGACCTTGTATGACACCAGCTTCTAGTAACAACTGTGGACCATGGCAACTGCTCAAGATCGGCTTTTGGCTATCTGCAAAATTACGTACAAAATAGATAAAACGGTCATCTAAAGCGAGTTTCTCTGGGGAATAACCGCCGGGAATAAATAAGGCATCAAAATCATGCACAGAGGCATCGTCGATACTTTGGTCAATGGTGATCTGGGAACGGCGTTTAATGCCGTAAACGATTTTTCCAACCTGATCTTCGATATTGATAATGCTGTGCCGAGCGGCTCGAAAGGCCTCCACAGGCTCAAGATACTCAATATCTTCAAAATCGTAGGTCACTAACACTGCAATTTTCTTGTGCATACTTGTACCTATGGGGCTGTTATTTTTTTTCTGATATTTAGACTACAAAGCAATGATAAGAATTACCTGTGTCTTTTGTAATAAATGCGTCAATGACTATAAACACTAGATGAAAGTGCCTATTAAGTCACTGAAAAAACGATCAATGACCAAGTGTTTATATAGATCATCTTTAAGTTTCAAATTATTTCTATGCCATGAAAACCAAGTTTTGAAATTTTTATTTTGCTTCAAGTATTGAGAGCAAAATTTAAAACTGAAATGACCAATGAAACAAATTGATTGATGGGCTTATACAAGGAGATGGATCTGAGGCAAATTTGGAGGAAAAGAGAAGGTCTATTTATTGTGCTGCTCAAGATGAATGATCAATAAAGCCGTCAAAAGGTAAGATTTGCCTTAATTATGGCTTGACCTATCAGTTTGGCTGTTTTGGCTCTTAAGTTAAGCTGATGAAGCTTTAATCAACTGTCTGTTTTTAAGGCTGAAACCATCAAAGTCGTATTGCGCAACATTTGAAAGCTAACTATTGTTATACTGTTTGCAAAATTTTTTTGAAGGGCGACATAGCAATGATCAACGATGATCAAAACACTCCGACTTCTCTGGACTTAGCTCAAATTCGTGAAGATATCGACTCTGTTGATATGCAGATTCAACAACTTATCAATCGTCGTGCGAAACTAGCTGAGGCAGTTGCAAAAGCAAAATTTGCTGCTGAAGAGAATCCATTGTTTTATCGTCCTGAACGTGAAGCACAAGTTTTACGTAAAGTTATGGATCGTAACGAAGGCCCATTGTCTGATGTGACAATGGCACGTTTATTCCGTGAGATCATGTCGGCTTGTTTAGCCCTTGAAGCACCGCAAAGTATTGCGTTCTTAGGTCCAGTTGGGACATATACACATTCGGCGGTGTTGAAACACTTTGGTCAAGACGCTGTTGTTCGCCCTCTTCCAACGATTGATGAAGTATTCCGCGAAGTAGAAGCAGGCAGTGCGCACTATGGTCTTGTGCCTGTAGAGAACTCATCTGAAGGTGTAGTGAACCACACCCTAGATTGCTTCAAATCTTCACATCTGAATGTTATTGGTGAAGTGGAGCTGCGTATTCATCACCAGTTCCTAGTGTCTGAAAACACACGTAAAGACAGCATTAAACAAATTTATGCTCATCAACAAACTTTGGCGCAATGCCGTGGTTGGTTAGATGCTCATTATCCAGGTGTAGAACGTGTTGCACTCAGTTCAAATGCAGAAGCTGCACGCCGTATTCGCAATGAATGGCACTCAGCAGCAATTGCTTCTGAAGTCGCTGCGAACATTTACAACCTTGAAATTTTGCATAGCAATATTGAAGACAATCCTGAAAATACTACTCGTTTCTTGGTGATTGGTCGTGAGAAAGTGCCACCATCTGGCAATGATAAAACTTCATTGTTGATTTCTGCGCATGACCGTGCGGGGGCCTTACTTGAAATTCTTGCACCGTTTGCCAAGCATAATATTAGCTTAACAAGTATCGAAACACGTCCTGCATTACCAGAAAAATGGGCTTATGTATTCTTTGTGGACTTGGAAGGTCATGTTGAGCAAGAAAACGTGAAAGCGGCAATTGAAGAAATTCGTCCGTTAGTAAAAGAAATTCGTGTATTGGGTTCATATCCGATTGCTGTTCTTTAAGATCACAACTGTGATCAATTCCATCAGGAGTTGATCACCTTCATCATTTGAAAAAACTGGAAGTGTAAAATGACGTTTGTCCCAGCCAATGAAGGCATTGCAAAGCTAAAGCCTTACCAACCAGGTAAACCAATTAGTGAACTTGAGCGTGAGTTGGGTATTACAGATATCGTAAAACTCGCATCAAATGAAAACCCATTGGGTTGTTCTGACAAAGTGAAAGAAGCGGTTGCTGCTGAACTTGCAGAAATTGGTCGATATCCGGATGGTGGCGGTTTTATTTTGAAAGACCAAGTTGAAAAACAATTTGGTATTGCACATGACCGTATTACGTTGGGTAATGGTTCAAACGATCTTCTAGAAATTTTTGCTCGTGCTTTTGTTTCAGAGCAAGACTCTGTGGTGTATAGCCAACACGCATTTGCTGTGTATGGTCTGGTTACTCAAGCGATTAATGCTGAAGCGATTGAAGTGCCTGCAAAAGGTTTTTCACATGACCTAGATGCAATGGCTGCGGCAATCAAAGACAATACTAAATTGATTTTTATTGCGAACCCAAATAATCCAACAGGTACATGGTTTGAAGAAGCTGAATTTGAAGCGTTCATGCAAAAAGTACCTGCAAATGTGATCGTGGTTTTAGATGAAGCCTATGTGGAATATTTCCCAGAAAACTTCAACAGCTTGAAATTCTTAGATCAATACGCAAACTTAATCGTTAGCCGTACCATGTCAAAATGCTATGGCTTGGCTGCGTTACGTGTTGGTTTTGCCTTGGCTTCAGTTGAAGTGACGGATTTCCTCAATCGTATTCGTCAACCATTTAACGTCAACCATTTAGCAATGGTTGCTGCAGTTGCTGCACTTAAAGATGAAGCGTTCATTGAAAAATCACGCGTAGTGAACAAAGCGGGTATGGCTCAACTTGAGTCAGGCTTTGATGCTTTAGGTTTAGCGTATGTACCTTCACGTGCCAACTTCATTTTAGTAAATGTAAAAGCAGATCCTGCACAGACTTTCAATGCTTTATTAAAAGAAGGTGTGATTGTTCGTCCAGTTGGTATCCCTGAGCATTTACGTGTATCAATTGGGACTGAAGCTGAAAATGCTAAATTCTTAGCGGCATTGGCTAAAGTTTTGGGCTTAGAGGTTAAAGCTTAAGTCATGTCTGTGCCACTATTTGAAAAAGTTGCTTTTATTGGGCTTGGACTGATTGGCTCAAGCCTAGCTCGTGTCATGATTGCTGAAGGATTGGCTAAGGAAATTGTGGCGTCTACGCGTTCACAAAAAACTTTAGAAGATGCAAAAGCTTTAGGGCTTATTCAGCAGGGTTATAGCGATCCTGCTGAAGCGGTCAAAGGTGCAGATCTCGTTGTCTTGGCTTTGCCTGTACGTGCGACACAAAAAGTCCTTGAAGCGATCAAGCCTTATCTATCCGAACAGACGATTATTACCGATGTTGGAAGTACCAAAGGCAATGTCGTTGATGCAGCGAAAGCAGTCTATGGTGAGCAATTACCTGCTGGTTTTGTACCAGGGCATCCGATTGCTGGGGCTGAACTGACAGGTGTGCATGCCGGTAAAGTGGATTTATTTGCTAATCACAAAGTGATTTTGACACCTTTACCTAGCAGTGCAGATTGGGCTGTAGAGAAACTGATTCAATTGTGGCAAGCTGCTAAAGCGGAAGTGATTTGCATGGATGTGGAAAAACACGATGAAGTGTTGGCCCATACCAGTCATCTTCCGCATTTGATGGCATTTAACTTGGTTGAGCAACTCGCGAACCGAGAAGACAATTTAGATATTTTCCGTTATGCCGCTGGCGGTTTTCGTGATTTCTCACGCATTGCTGCAAGCGACCCACATATGTGGCATGACATCTTTTTTGCCAATAAAAAGGCAATTTTAAATGCGGTGGATGGCTTTGAAAAACAATTGGCTATTCTTCGCAAACTGATTGAAGATGAAAACTCACAAGCGTTGATGGGACTGTTGGGACATGCACAAGCGGCACGTCAACATTTCAATCACATGCTCGCAAAGAAACCACTGATGGAGAAAAATAAAGTGACGACACAGCAATTCAAAATTTTACCGGGTCCAAAGCAATTCCAAGGTAAATTTACTGTGCCAGGTGATAAATCTGTGTCGCATCGCTCTATCATGTTTGGTGCTATTGCAGAAGGTACAACGCACGTCACTGGTTTCCTTGAAGGTGAAGATGCCTTGGCAACCCTCCAAGCATTCCGCGATATGGGTGTAAGTATTGAAGGCCCTAAAAATGGTGAAGTCACCATTCATGGTGTAGGCATGCATGGTTTAAAAGCACCGGCAGGCGCTTTGTATATGGGTAACTCAGGCACTTCAATGCGTTTGCTTTCAGGCATGTTGTCGGCACAGAAGTTTGATTCGGTGATGACGGGTGATGCGTCATTATCAAAACGTCCAATGGAACGTATTGCCAAACCATTACGTGAAATGGGTGCGCAAATTCAAACTACAGGTGAGCGTGGTACGCCGCCCGTGTCTATTTCCGGAAGTCAAAACCTGAAAGGTATTCACTACGACTTACCAATGGCATCTGCACAAGTAAAATCCGGTATTTTGTTGGCTGGTCTTTGGGCGGAAGGTGAAACTGTTGTCACTGAGCCGGAACCAACACGTGACCATTCAGAGCGTATGCTTCGTGCATTTGGTTATGACGTGAAAACAGAAGGCAACCGCATTTCACTTCAAGGTGGCGGCAAGTTAGTCGGTACAGACATTCAAGTACCCTCTGACATTTCATCTGCAGCATTCTTTATGGTGGGTGCAGCGATTACCGAAGGTTCAGATGTCACACTCGAAGCGGTCGGCATTAATCCAACCCGTACAGGTGTGATCGAAATTTTAAAACAGATGGGCGCTGACCTGACTGTTGAAAATGAACGTATCGCTGGCGGTGAGCCGATTGCAGATATTCGTATTCGTGGTTCACGTACACTCAAAGGCATTCATATGCCAGAAGATCAAGTGCCATTGGCGATTGATGAATTCCCAGCGTTATTTATTGCAGCGGCATGTGCAGAAGGTCAAACCATTTTGACCGGTGCAGCTGAACTTCGAGTGAAAGAGTCGGATCGTATTCAAGTGATGGCAGATGGCCTAAAAATTATGGGTATCGATTGTACGCCAACCGAGGACGGCATTATCATTGAAGGTCAAGGCAAAGCGGGTGAGTGGGGTGCAATCTTCACAGGTGGTCAAATCGAATCACATCATGACCACCGTATTGCAATGAGCTTCTCAATGGCAGGTTTACGTACTTCGGGTGAAATTAATATCGTGGGTACAGAAACTGTTGCGACCAGCTTCCCGACATTTACAGAGCTAGCGACTCAAGCCGGTTTAACGATTGCGGTAAGTGAATAAATAATTCACTAAATTTGTATATTTATTCAACAACAGCCAAGCAAATGCTTGGCTGTTTGGTTTTAATTGCTTATGCTAAAACTATACAACAAGAATGTCTTTGGATAGATACATGAGAAAACTACAATTCACCGCCCATAGCGATTCAAATCGAGTTGAAAGCAGTGCTGATACGCAAACTCAAGTGGCTGAGTTTTTAGCAAGTAAGCTTGAGAAATATGGCTTTCAAACGTTATCGCAAAGTGGTGATCAGATTGCAGTCAGTGTCGATCAACATGAATTGCCACTTTCAGTGACATGTCAGGGGCAGGATGAATCAGGTCGTCTAGTCTGTGAAATTACCTCTTATCCAGATGAAGACCAAGATTGGTTAGATCGTATTACTGAGCAAAGTTTGTTGAATCAATTGGCTCAAGCGGTCGAAAACAGTTTAAAAGAAGAAGACTCGTATAGTGAGTTTCAATGGAAACAAATGACGAAATGAACTGAAAAATTGAATTAAAAATCATCTATAAAAAAGCAGCATAGTGCTGCTTTTTTATTTTTTAACGGAATGTATCGAACAACGTTATAGACATTCAATATTGATAGGATTAATAGTTCGATTGCTCTTTTTCACATAGTCACACATTTTTTCTGACTCTTGTTCATTGAGTCCCCAAAACACGATCACACCACGTTGATCAGTCAATTTACTATCGCTTAAATAAATATAATGGGTGTCATGATAGTTTTTATCGAGCATATCTTTATATTTTTGATCGGTAAAAGATGAACAAGACGAAATTTCAGCTTCTTTACACACCGAGTCACTTGAACAGCGTTGCTTAAAGGTTGAAATCATATTCATGGTGTCAGTGCTGTTGAGTTGGGCTTCACACACTTGGCTGTTGGGAAAGTCATAGACCATCTTTAAGCTAAAATCACGACCATTGACATTCATCTTGTATGACGCAGTCAAATAGGCTTTGGGACCATCATTGGTTGCAACCGTAGATGCAGGCAAATTCGTTGTTGTGGAGGGCGTTGAATTAAAATAATAAACCAAAGCTGCAATGCCTAGACTTAAAATCACAGCAACAATAAATTTCATTTTTCCCTCTAAATTTTATCTTAATTTTTTGGGGTATTATTTCTGTAGTTAGTCATTTAAACAAGTAAATTATTGGTTTTTCGATAAAAAATTGAGGCGTAATCAAAATTAAACGAGCGTCGGCTTAGGTCATTACATGTTGAATAGATAATGATCACCAATGCATTTAAATGATGGATAAATCGAAAAGTGATATAGGTGAATTTATCTGGAATATTTGTTGAATTAAGCAGTCAATAGGCAAAAAAAATGAGCCAGATAAGCTGACTCATTTTTTGTTTTCTAGACTAAAAAGCGTGAAATCGCGATACGAAGCTGTTTTAGATAACCCGTAAAAAAGTGGTTTGCACCGGGTAAAACCGTGATTAAATGGCGCTGCGGTTTGGCCCATTGAATTAGGTCAGATAATAGTGTGACATTATCTTCTTCACCGTGAATAAATAAAATATCACCCTTAATATGCGGCGTCACATAGTGACGTACACCTGCAACTGTTGTAGTTGGTAGTCCGCATAAAATAGTCTGTACAGGCTGTAATTCTACAGGCAATAGGGCATAGCATTTAGTCATGACATTTGCACCAAAACTAAAACCGCCTGCATAAAATGGTAGGTTTGGATGTAGGTTACGCGCAAATTCAATAACTTGCATGGTGTCTTTGGTTTCACCATTGCCTTCGTCATGTATTCCTGCACTTTGGCCAGAACCACGGAAACTTGGGCGATAGACAACATAGCCACGTTCTAAGAACATTTGCGCTAAAAGCACAGGTACTTTGTGCTGTGGTGTGCCACCTTGCAATGGGTGAGGGTGTGTAACTACCGCGAATCCTTTCACTTCACCCTGTGGATAATCAACAAAAATTTCAAGCTGACCAACAGGCCCTTGAATGAACAGTTGTTCTGACATAATGACTAAAATGTGAAAGCGGGAGAGTCGCATAGTTTACAGATTATGTTTATCAAAAACACAGATTGGATTTGAAAATACTCTACTGTTATAGTTTGTTTAATTAAAAATTAATCAGGATGTTTATGCTCGCTTTAATTTCTCCAGCAAAAACTTTAGATTACGAAACCCCTTTACCGACTGAAAAATTCACTCAACCACGGCTATTAGATCATTCTGAAGAATTAATCTCAGTCGCACGTAAATTGTCGGTAAGTGAAATTTCAAGCTTGATGAGTGTCAGTGAGAAAATTGCGACTTTAAATGTTGAGCGCTTCCGAGATTGGCAGCCTGATTTTGATTTTGCCAATGCACGCCAAGCAATCTTTGCCTTTAAAGGTGATGTATATACCGGTTTAGATGCTTATCAACTTGCAAACACAGACCTTGAATATGCACAAACCCATTTGCGTATGCTCTCGGGTCTCTATGGTTTATTGCGTCCGCTTGATTTAATGATGCCATATCGTTTAGAGATGGGGACCAAGTTGCAAAACCCACGTGGACATAACTTGTACGAGTTTTGGGATAATACAATCACCAATCTCATCAATGACGATTTGGAAAAAGCCGGCTCTGAACTTTTGGTCAACATCGCTTCAGATGAATACTATAAGTCGGTCAAAGAATCAAAAATTAAAGCCGAAATCATCAAACCTGTTTTTCTGGATCAAAAGAACGGCAAATATAAAGTCATCAGCTTCTATGCCAAAAAAGCACGTGGCCTAATGGCGCGTTATTTGTTGGAAAATAAAATTGAACGTATTGAAGATATCAAGTCGTTCAATACCGATGGTTATTATTTCGATGCAGAGAGTAGCTTAAAGGGCGAATTGGTCTTTAAGCGAGACGAACAACAAGCCGCTTAATTTCGAAATTGAAAAACTTAGACCGAAAAGAATATGAATAGCCGCTGCTTAGAACTCAGCGGCTTTTTTTATCTTCTTCATTCGAGATGTAATGGTGGGTCTGTGAAATTGATCGTGCTTTAAATTTCGCAGGTGAAATGATCTATGATTTGAGGCTTTTTGCGGAAAAGGCTTCGAAAAAACATTCAGTTATTATCTTGTCTATCAGTCTAAAATATATTACAAAGTTAACATTGATCGAACAAATAGCTTATTAAATGACTTAATAAGATATAAAATTGTGAAATACATCACTTTTTTGTTTAAGTTTTTTGTTATTATAGCTAAATATTTAAACATGAATAAAATTTTGTTATGAAAAAAATACTGATACCAATTTTTATACTCAGCATTGTGTTTTTAGGGTTTAGTGTTTATAAGAATGCAGAGTTAAAGCGACAGCAAGAAATTAATCAGGTGTTCAATGATGATTTGAGCGCATCACCTTATATGCGCTAAAAAAAATCAATCTTGCTGCTTTTGCATTGAGCTCAAGCATGGTCTTGAAGTGTTCGTTTAAATATTGATATTTTATTTTTATATATAATAATTTGAAACTTTATAAAGAAAACAATGTCTTAAATTTACTAAATTGAAAAGCGATGAAAATGTGGAAACATTAAAAAATCAATGTGTTATAATTTGCCGAAATTAATTTGATCAGTATTTATTGATATTAAATACGAATTAAATGACATAAATAGAGGAGCTGCATAGGTTTATGCAGCTTTTTTGTTTGCAAATTTCAACATTTGTACCGTGTTGTATGTTGTTGAAAATAGGATTTTTTAACGCCTACAATCTGCCTAATTGGCATATTCGTTGCTTAGGCATACACAAAATTAATGATGAATACATCACATGATTAATTTTGTGGAATGCTTATATGCATAAAGTTTACTTCATAGGGGCTAGGTCATGACGACTCCTAATCCATCTTCCGAGAACATGCTTGAACGTCTGTTTAAACTGAGCGAAAACAAAACCAGTTTCAAAACAGAAGTCATTGCAGGTGTAACTACTTTCTTGACAATGTGTTACATCATTATTGTCAATCCAATGATTTTGTCCGAAACGGGTATGGATCATGGCGCTGTTTTTGTCGCAACGTGTCTAGCAGCAGCCATTGGCTGTTTAGTAATGGGTATTGTTGCTAACTATCCAATTGCCCTAGCACCGGGTATGGGCTTAAATGCTTACTTTACCTATTCTGTATGTTTGGGTATGGGCGTGGAATGGCAAACTGCTTTAGCAGCTGTTTTTGTCTCTGGCCTTGTTTTTATCGCTATCAGCATGTTCAAAATCCGTGAAGCGATTGTCAATGCGATTCCAATGTCGCTTAAACTGGCGATCGGCGGCGGTATTGGTTTATTCCTTGCACTGGTTTCTTTGAAAAATGCCGGCATTATTGTTGATAACCCTGCAACACTGGTCAGTCTGGGTGATTTAAAACAGCCGTCTGTCTTGTTGGCTTTACTTGGCTTCTTGATGGTTGTGGTTATGCATCACTTCAAAGTACGTGGTGCAATCATCATCAGTATTTTGGTGATTACTGCAATTTCAACCCTACTGGGCTTCAACGAATTTAAAGGTGTTGTAGGTGCTATTCCTTCAATCGCTCCAACATTCATGCAAATGAACTTCGAAGGTCTATTCACAGCAAGTTTGATTGGCGTAATCTTTGTATTCTTCTTGGTTGATTTATTTGACTCTACAGGTACATTGGTCGGTGTATCACACCGTGCAGGCTTATTAAAAGACGGTAAATTACCACGTTTGAAGAAAGCATTATTTGCTGACTCATCTGCAATTGTTGCGGGTGCGGCATTGGGTACGTCTTCGACTACGCCTTATATTGAATCATCAGCAGGTGTTGCTGCCGGTGGTCGTACAGGTTTAACTGCAGTTGTAGTTGCTGTATTGTTTATTTTGGCATTGTTCTTAGCACCACTTGCTCAGTCTGTACCAGGTTTTGCAACTGCGCCAGCATTATTGTTTGTTGGTGTGTTGATGATTCAAGGTATCGTTCATATTGAGTGGGATGATATTACTGAAGCAGTCCCTGCATTCTTAACAATTGTATTTATGCCGTTTACGTATTCAATTGCAGACGGTATTGCAATGGGCTTCATTAGCTATGCATTGGTTAAATTGCTGACAGGTAAAGCGAAAACTGTACCGTATATGGTTTGGATTATTGCTGTACTTTGGGCATTGAAATTTGCTGCATTTGGCGGTTAATACTGTCAAATAGCGAAAGGGTGTAAACTCAGTTTGCACCCTTTTTTATTTTTATGAGGATAAGAGATGGATCAACTTGAGCTGATTCGCGCTTTGCCAAAAGCAGAGCTACATGTGCATATTGAAGGGACATTTGAGCCTGAACTCATGTTTGCAATTGCCCAACGCAACAATATTGCAATCCCTTATCAATCAGTCGAAGAATTAAAAGAAGCGTATAACTTTCATAATTTACAGTCTTTTTTAGACATTTATTATGCAGGTGCAAATGTACTGATTCATGAGCAAGATTTTTATGATTTAGCATGGGCATACTTTGAAAAATGTGCAGAAGATCATGTGGTTCATACCGAAATGTTCTTCGACCCACAAACTCATACAGACCGTGGGGTTGCTTTTGAAACTGTCTTGAATGGTTTACAGCGTGCTTGTGATGATGCCAAAGCAAAACTTGGCATTAGCTCACATCTGATTATGTGCTTCTTGCGTCATTTATCTGAAGACGCAGCATTTGCAACATTAGAACAAGCTTTACCATATAAAGATCAAATTATTGGTGTCGGTTTAGATTCGAGTGAAGTGGGTCATCCACCATCAAAATTCGAACGTGTTTTTGCAAAAGCCCGTGAAGCAGGTTTTCTTATCGTTGCGCATGCAGGGGAAGAAGGTCCAGCAGAATACGTATGGGAAGCCTTGGATTTGCTGAAAGTAAATCGTGTTGACCATGGTGTACGTTCAGAAGAAGATCCTGCTTTGATGCAGCGTTTAATTGCAGAAAAAATGCCATTAACCGTTTGCCCGCTAAGCAATTTAAAGCTCTGCGTGGTCAATGATATGGCTGAGCATAATATTCGCCGTCTATTGCAACAAGGTGTGCATGTCACTGTGAATTCAGATGATCCATCGTACTTTGGTGGTTATATGAATGATAACTTCATTGCGATCACCAAAGCACTTGATCTAAGCAACGCAGAGTTAAAGCAATTGGCAATTAACTCTTTTGAAGCATCATTTATTTCAGATGCTGAAAAACAAGCTTGGATTAAAAAGATTGAAGCGTTGAATTAATAATCAGCGTATAATCTCAGGCAGTGAATATTCACTGCCTTTTTTATGTTTAAATCATGCTTTTCTCTCATTCAAATCGCTCTATATTTGCCTCATCGATTACATTTTTAGCCTCAGTATTGATTTCATCCGCTGCTATTGCAGATAAATCAAGTTTAAGTCAGCGTATGCTAAAGCCCGTGATTGAATATCAATGCTCGCAAGAATTAAATACTTCTAAAATTTGGAAAGGTGCTGCGTTGTTTATGAGTGCTCAACAGAAAAAAGACAATCAAGCTGCGATTTGTCAGTGCGTGAGTGAACATGCCATGGATGATATCGGTGCGAAAGATCTGATGACTGCTGCAGTGAATGAAACTGAAAAGAATAAACTGATTTCTAAAGCGGTTTTGAATAGTATGCGCGGCTGTGCTCAGCAAGTGCTGAATTAAAAGATAATGCTTAAAAAAAGCCACATGATGTGACTTTTTTTTGTCTTTATTAGGGTTTTGGTTGTCGTGTCATGCTTTTGAGCACATGGTCTTTATCAATGAAATGATGTTTCAGCGCTGCCACAATATGACCCACTAAGAGCAAGCCTGCTGCCCAAGAAATCCAAATATGTAGAGGTTTCACGATGGCCAATAATTCAGGATTATCTTGTACCAAGCGTGGTATTTCAAACAAATACAATACAGGGGCAGGGTGACCTGCACTCCAACTAAATAAGCAACCCGTGATCGGTAAAGCCAGTAGTACAAAATACAGTGCTAAATGACCCAAATGTGCCAAGGTTTTCATGCCGGATGACATACTGTCAGGTAATTCAGGTGCGGGGTGGGTATAGCGCCAAAAGATTCGTATCACCACCAAAAAAATAATCGTAGTCGCAATATTTTTATGGAGGGTAATGACTTGTCCTTTAAAGCTGCCATCGACGTCATAACTTAGAAAATTGCCACTATAAAAGCCAATTAACCATGCCACGATGAAAATGATCGCCATCAGCCAATGTAAGACCTGAGCTGTTCGAGTGTAGTATTGTGTGTTATTGCTCATGTTGATTATTTAAGCGTCCAATCTTATGTAGATTCTAATACAGACCACAAAAATATGCGTCGTTTAAAATCGGGACACAGTGTTGTGAATATGCAACACAGGCTTTGATGATTAACTACACAGTTACCGAATTTATTTTAAATAGTCATATCAGATGAAGTGTGATTTGGGGCACAATATGCGCGTTGATGAACATAACAAAGGAAATATTCGTGAAAAAATTAGTTGCTGTTCTAGCGCCTTTAGCGCTTGTTCTTTCTGCATGTGCTGCGACTGGAACAACAGGTACAAGTTCTACAGGTACAACTTCAGCAAACAGCTTGGCAATGATGGCTGTTAAAGTGGGTGTTCAGGCGAAATGCGTGACTGAGTTGAATAACAACAGCTATTGGAAAACAGGTTCAAAATTATTAACAGAAACTCAAAAATCTGAACTGCAAACTGAAGTTTGTTCATGTGTAGGCGAGAAAGCGACAACTAGCGTGACTGCAACGGATTTGGTTGTAGCAGCAATGGATAAAACTTCACAAGCAAATCTTGCGGCTAAAATCGTGACAAATACTTTAAATGCTTGCGTGATCGAAACATTTAAAAACTAAGATTTAGAACATTTTATACGACCCTGACATTGGTTTTGCTGTGAATCAGCAAATCTAAATCAAGGGTCGTATTTTATTTTGAGTGAGAGATATATGAAAATTGCTGGTGCAGATGAAGCGGGTCGCGGTCCATTGGTGGGTTCGGTTGTTGCGGCAGCTGTCATTTTAGATCCAAATAACCCGATTGAAGGTTTAAACGATTCTAAAAAACTTACTGAAAAAAAACGTGAAAAGTTATTTATTGAGATTAAAGAAAAAGCCTTGGCTTGGGCGATTGCTGAAAGTTCTGCACAAGAAATTGATGAGATCAATATTTTGCAAGCATCATTACTTGCAATGCGTCGTGCAGTGGAAAAACTCAATGTACAGCCAGAACACGTGTTGGTCGATGGTAATAAAGTCCCAGCTGGTTTAGCGATGAGCTGTGATGCTATCGTGGGCGGTGATGCGATTCATCCAGAGATTTCGGCTGCGAGTATTTTGGCAAAAGTGACTCGAGACCATGAAATGGTTGAACTAGATGCAAAATATCCACAGTACGGTTTTGCGAAACACAAGGGCTATCCAACCAAAGCGCACTTTGAAGCAATTGCGCAGTATGGGGTGATTGATGAACATCGCCGCAGTTTTGGCCCCGTACGTAAAGTTCTAGAAGGGCAGTAATAAAGCTTAGTTGAACCTCTATAGTAAAAGCATGTTCTAGATAAATTTAAAGCGGCCTAATGAGCCGCTTTATGATTTAAACAACTTAAATCTTAGCGATTATAGTTATTTTGGGAATAATCAGTTTCTTCAAAAGATGGCTGATATTCTTGATCAATGTTTTGGAGATGTTCGTGCATTGCGCGTTCATGTTGAATTCGTTGGTAAATTTCTTCACGATGAACAGATACTTCTTTTGGAGCATTCACGCCAATACGAACCTGATTACCTTTAACACCAAGTACAGTCACGCTAACTTGGTCTCCAATCATTAATGTTTCTCCGACACGACGAGTCAGAATCAGCATGTTTCTCTCCTTGCAAAATGCAAAACCTGCAAATGATCTGTTATGTAAAATTCATAACTTGTAAAAGCAAAAAATTTAGCAGTGCATCTGAAACAATCATTGTGACAGTCGCAAACTGAGTAAATTTTAAAATCCTCAGGTTTAATATAACAGAGCCACTATAAAAAAAACTATAGTGGCTCTGAATTTTTACGATGTTTTTCAAAATCTGTCTAACAATGACAAATTTTGACACACAGCAAGGTTAATTAAGCACGTGCGCTTGATTCACCTGTTTCACGGTCTAGACCGAATGCAGTGTGTAGAGCACGTACAGCAAGCTCTAAGTATTTCTCATCAATAATCACTGAAATTTTGATTTCAGAAGTCGAAATCATCAAAATATTAATGCCTTCTTTTGCAAGAGCAGTAAACATTTTGCTTGCAACACCTGCGTGTGAGCGCATACCAACACCAACAATCGATACTTTTACGATGTCTGCGCGAGTTGCAACTTCACGTGCACCAATTTCTTGAGCAGTCGCTTCAAGAATGGCTTTCGCTTTTGATAATTCACTACGGTTAACTGTAAATGTGAAATCAGTTGTGCCGTCTTCTTCAACGTTTTGGATAATCATATCCACTTCAACATTGGCATCACCAATTGGTGAAAGGATGTTTGAAGCAATACCCGGTTTATCCGGTACACCAAGAATAGTTAATTTAGCTTCATCACGGTTGAACGCGATACCTGAGATGATTGGTTGTTCCATGTTGTCTTCCGCTTCAGTGGTGATTAGTGTCCCGACGTTTTGTTTAAAGTTTTCGTCGAATGCGCCATCATCGTCATTATCAAAACTTGATAATACGCGTAAAGGCACTTGGTATTTACCGGCAAATTCTACAGAGCGAATTTGAAGGACTTTAGAACCAAGTGATGCCATTTCAAGCATTTCTTCAAAAGAAATACGATCAACTTTTTTCGCTTTTGGAGCGACACGAGGGTCAGTGGTGTAAACACCATCAACGTCTGTGTAAATCTGACATTCGTCAGCTTTAAGTGCAGCAGCCAATGCAACACCTGAAGTGTCAGAACCACCACGACCTAGAGTCGTTGTGTTACCTTCAGCATCAAAGCCTTGGAAACCTGCCACAACAATGACACGTCCAGCGTCAAGGTTTGAAGTCAATACATCTGTATCAATCGCTTCAATACGCGCCTTGGTAAATGCGCTGTCGGTTTTAATACCAACTTGACGACCTGTAAGTGATTTAGCTTCAACACCAATAGAGTTAAGTGCCATTGCTAACATAGAAATCGTTACCTGTTCACCCGTAGACACCATTTGGTCTAATTCGCGTGGATCAGGTGTTTCGGTAATGGCTTTCGCTAAAGCAAGTAGACGATTGGTTTCGCCACTCATTGCAGATACAACAACCACAACTTTGTGACCGTGATCATGCCAACGCTTTACACGACGAGCAACATTTAAAATGCGCTCTGGAGTACCCATTGAGGTACCGCCATATTTTTGAACGATTAATGCCATAACTATCCTTACCAAGTAAATAAGTCTAAAGACTTAAAGCACTTACACATATTTTAAGACCGCACTTCGGCGCGATTTTAATATACCACGTAGCTTATGAACTCCAAGGTAGGAGGAGTTCAAATAGATACTTTGTGTCTGCAGGGGATTCACATGAACCCAGCCTTTTAGACTCCATTTTCATCATTTAGCCAGAGGTTGAATATTGGTTTCAACATGATGATTGAGTTTGCGCTTTCACGCATCAACAGTGTTTAAGCAGGATCCAGCATTAAAAAACACACTGCTTAAACCTGTTGATTTGCTCAAAGGAGGTGAGTCACTTTGAGCTATAGGACTTTTGGTCTTATTTTGCAGCTAACCATGCAACGAGGTCAGTCATTACCGCTTCAAGTTTGTCGCTATAAGGCGCACCACCTTGAGCCATATCAGGTTTACCACCACCTTTACCGCCAAGTTCTTGACCAAGGTGTTTGATGATGTCACCTGCTTTTACAGCAGCAGTGTATTCTTTAGCAACCGAAGCAATGAGGCTCACTTTGTCGGCATCAACCGCTGCGATCACGATCACAGCATTGTCTAACTTAGATTTCACACCGTCGTGCAAGTTGCGAAGTGATTTCGCATCTACACCTTGAACCGTGGTGATTAATGTTTTACGGCCACCAATCTCTTGAACTTGACTCAATAACTCAGCGGCTTGGAAGCTTGCCAATTTTTGGTTCAATTGTTCAATTTGTTTTTGCAAGCTAGATGCTGTGTGAGACAAAGCTTCAACTTTTTCTAAAGTTTGATCTTTTTGCGCTTTCAGCAAATCGTTGATTGCATGAATGTCACGATCTGCTTTTTGCGCAGCTTCAACAGCTTCAGTACCCGTAACGGCTTCAATACGACGTACGCCTGCAGCAACACCGCCTTCAGAAGTGATTTTGAATAGACCAATATCACCGGTGCGTTTTACATGAATACCGCCACAAAGTTCGATAGAGAAGTTTTTCTCATCTTTGGTTGTACCCATTGAAAGTACACGTACTTCGTCACCGTATTTCTCACCGAACAACATCATTGCGCCTTTTTCTTTGGCCGCATCGATGTCTAAAAGTTCAGTTGAAACAGCAGTGTTGGCAATCACTTCGGCATTGACAATGCGTTCAATTTCTTGAAGCTGTTCAAATGAAACAGGCTGATCATTGGCAAAGTCAAAACGTAAAAGTTCGCTGGCAACCAATGAGCCTTTTTGCTGTACGTGCGTACCCAAAACTTGGCGCAGCGCTGCATGCAACAGGTGAGTCGCAGAGTGGTTGCGCGATGTTGCTGCACGGATATCTGCTTTAACAATCGCTTCAACCGCTTGAGCCGCTTTTAAGTTACCCATGGTCACGATGCCTTGGTGTACAAATGCGCCGCCTGATTTTTTGGTGTCTTGAACTTCAAAAATACCAGTTTCGTTTTTGAAGATACCTGTATCGCCAACTTGACCGCCACTTTCTGCATAGAACGGAGTTTGGTTTAGAACGATTAGTGCTTCGTCACCTTCAAAAACTTCATCAACTTGTTCGCCGTCTTTGTAGATTGCAACAATTTGACCTTGGCCTTGAGTTGCGTCATAGCCGTCAAATTGAGTCTCGCCTTCAACTTTGACAATTGAGTTGTAGTCGACAGCAAATTTACCAGCATCACGCGCACGTTGACGTTGAGCCGCCATTTCGACTTCGAAACCAGCTTCATCAATCGTTAAATCACGTTCACGTGCAATGTCTGCTGTTAAGTCAGTTGGGAAGCCGTAAGTATCGTAAAGTTTAAATACAGTTTCGCCTGGAATCACTGAACCTTTAAGTTGAGCCAATTCGCCTTCAAGCAATTTCAAACCTTGCTCTAAAGTTTTTGCGAATTGTTCTTCTTCTTTCAAAAGCTGTGCTTCGATACGTGCTTGCTGTGCAGCAAGCTCAGGATAAGCAGCGCCCATCACGTCGATCAGCGGCTGCAACATTTTATGGAAGAATGAACCTGTTGCACCCAATTTGTTACCATGACGTACTGCACGACGGATAATACGGCGAAGTACATAGCCACGGCCTTCGTTAGACGGGTTAACACCGTCTGCAATCAAGAAGCAGCAAGAACGTGCATGGTCAGCCACAACTTTAAGTGAAGCAGGGTATTCAACTGGTTTGTTTTCTGCTTGTGCTTTTGCTTCAAGTTCAGTGGTATCTAAACCAATGATTTCAGCAGCAGCTTTAAGTAGGTTTTGGAATAGGTCAATTTCGTAGTTTGAGTTTACATGCTGTAAAACTGCAGAAATACGCTCAAGGCCCATACCTGTATCTACAGAAGGTGCAGGAAGGGCATGCAGAACACCATCAGCAGTACGGTTGAACTGCATGAATACGTTGTTCCAAATTTCGATGAAACGATCGCCATCTTCTTCAGGAGTGCCCGGTAAGCCGCCCCAAATGTGGTCACCATGGTCAAAGAAGATTTCAGAACATGGACCGCAAGGACCTGTATCGCCCATTGCCCAGAAGTTATCTGAAGCGTATTTTTCGCCTTTGTTGTCACCAATACGGATAATGCGTGAAGCGTCTAGACCAATTTCTTTGTTCCAGATATCAAATGCTTCGTCATCTGTATGGTAAACAGTGGCATATAGTTTATCTTTTGGCAGACCTAACCATTTTTCGTTGGTTAAGAAATCCCAAGCAAATGTGATGGCATCACGTTTGAAGTAGTCACCAAATGAGAAGTTACCCAACATTTCAAAGAATGTGTGGTGACGCGCAGTATAGCCAACGTTGTCTAAGTCGTTGTGTTTACCACCGGCACGGACACATTTTTGTGAAGAAGTTGCACGAACGTAGTCACGTTTTTCAAGACCAAGGAAGCAGTCTTTAAACTGGTTCATACCAGCATTTGTGAACAATAGTGTTGGGTCGTTGGCAGGTACCAGAGAACTCGACGCGACACGTGTATGCCCTTGCGATTCAAAGTAGCTTAAAAAAGCTTCGCGAATTTCAGCTGATGTCATAAAACGAGTACTCACAACCAAGTCTCTCCTAATTTCGATTTGGTAATAGCCTATCAAGCAAGTCTTACAAAATTTTAAAGCTGGCTTGAGATGCTGACATAAAATTTAAAAACGCTAAATTATAACGGAAAAAGGTGTAGTGACCAATGATTTTCGGCTATCTCTATGACTTTTTATATGTTTTAAATTTGGCACCTATATTTTTAGATTTTTAAACCTTTGGAACGCTGAAAGTATTCATTGATTAATCTAGGGAGCGCACTGTTGCTGCGTTTCATTTATATGTCTTGAAAAGTTTTTAATGTTCAAATTCAGCACGTTGATAAATGCTCTACGTGAAGGTGCTTTGCATTTATATTTTTCAGTTCATTGGGAAAATTGCATGTTTGCATCCATTTTATTAAGAGTGATTGAACTTGATCTTGGTGCCGTACATTTTCAGTGAAGCTAATATTTAGATCTATGTTGGCGCTAACGCTTTATAAAAATAAAGCCCAATAAGCATTAAACGAATAAATGATAACGTTTTCATGTTGAAATCCATTAATATATAGATGCTTTATTTTTGTTTTAAAACGAAGGATTGGTCATGCAGCGAGTGGCAATTAATGGATTTGGTCGAATCGGACGCAATGTATTACGCGCTTGGTTTGAAAATCCAAAGGAATTTCACTATGAAATTGTTGCCATAAATGATGTCGCTGATGTGGAAACCATGGTGCATTTGTTTAAATACGACACCACGCATGGTCGTTTTGCAGGCCAAGTCGACATTCTTGAACAAGATGGCGCTATTTTTCTAGAGATCTCTTGTGCCCAAGCACATCTCAAAGTGCAAGTTTTAAATGAAGCACAGCCGAGTCTTTTGCCTTGGCAACACCTGAATGTCGATGTGGTACTCGAATGTACAGGTTTATTTAGATCGCGAGAGGCAGCCACACAGCATATTGGTGCAGGTGCCAAACGTGTGATTATTGGTGCTGCGCCGTTTGACAGTGTTGATGCTGCGATTGTGTATGGTGTTAATCATCATGAAGTCAAAGCGACGGATCAAATTATTTCGAGTGTGTCGTGTACCACGCAGGCTTTGGTGCCTTTAGTCAAAATTATTGATGATGCCTTTGGTATAGACACAGCACTCATGACAGAAATTCATGCTGTGACTGCGGATCAGTCTGTATTGGATCATGCACATCGTGACTTACGTCGTGCGCGAGCTTCAGGTCAAAATATTATTCCAACAACCTCTTCAGCTCTGGGTGCGTTGAAACGGGTCATGCCGAAAATGGAAGATCGAATCGATGGCTATTCGATTCGTGTGCCGACTATCAATGTTGCTGCAATCGATTTAAGTTTTGTGTCTCAATCAGTTATCACCAAGCATGAGTTAAATGCAGTGTTAAGCAAAGCTGCACGTTTTGATTATCATGAAATTATGTCAGTAACCGATGAGCCCTTGGTCTCAAGTGATTTTAATCATTCACCTTATTCATTGATTGTCGATTTGAATCAAACCATGGTGGTAGGAAAGCAAGCAAAAGTTTTCGCATGGTATGACAATGAATGGGGCTATGCGAACCGCTTGCTCGATTTATGTGAAAGTTTTCACTCTTTATAAAAATTCAAACTTATCCAATATAGAAAACATCTACTAGCTTGTAGGTGTTTTTTTATTTTCTAAAATTAGATGAAAAATCATGCGTAATCTCGTTGATGTATCTCGAAAATATTGAAAAACTTTAAAAAATATTCAAGCACAGCCAATTTATTGTTTAAGATGAAAGTCAAAGAAATATATAAAGAGTATTGAGCATGATGTTGATGTTACTTTGGGGATTTATTTTATTATTGGCGCTGGCGGTTATATTTTTAATTTGGCTACAGTTTAATCGTGACGTATCGCAATCTACCGCGCATGAAACCTTGCCACTTGAAGAAAAAGTGGTGCATTTAGAAGCCAACCTGAAAAAGACCTTGGAAATTATGCAAGATCTTGCAAAGAAAATGCATATCCAGCAAGAAGTATTAGATCAAACGACTCACAAATTACAGCAAGTTGAATTGCAAAATGCAGAGTTGGTGAACCTTTTGGCAAAAGTAGTCAAGACAGACCAAAGCTAATCAAAAAAATACAAAAGACTGCCCACACCTCGATATCTGCATGAAGCATGTGATCTCAAGGTATGGGTATTTTTTATCCAATAAGATGATTCCTAATATTCATCATCATTGGGTTTAAATCGTAGTTCTTTCGTTATTCAAAACATGATCGCGTATTACTTAGTTAAATCAAAATTTGTCTTAATACTGCTGCTGAAAGCATGCTAATCACAACGGTAGGCAATAACGAAAAACGTGATGCTGCAAATAGGGTAATAGCCATCGCGATCAAATCAGCAGGATTATCTTTAACAAAATAAGGCGCGATCACTGAGATCAACACACAGCCGGGAACAACTTCCATAATTTGACGTTGTTTGTTGGTGAGGCTACGGTTTTTCAGTAACACATAACCCAAGATACGGGTCAGGTAAGTGGTTAAGGCTATAAATAGAATCGCGATCAGGGTGCTAGTGTGGATCATGCATCATCTCCAATTAGGAAAAATGCAGAAGCAATGCCAGTAACTGCGCCAATCGGAACATACCAGCCCGCAGGGAGATACAAGTAAGCCAAAGATGCGGCAATCAAACTGACCAGCCATGGACGCGCCGCTTTAAAGCCTTTCCACATGCCACGCAGTAAAACAAGAAATACAGCAGGGAAGGCCATATCAAAACCAAGTCGACTAATATCGCCAAGTATCGGCCCGATCATTGCCCCTAGCGTGGTAAAGCCAACCCACATCAAATATAGAGCACAGCATAAGCCTGCATAGAACATCAAACTAAAGGCGCGCTGAATTCCCAAAACATTAGATTTTTTTTGCGCATCGGCCAAACCTACGGCCCAACTTTCATCGCACATAAAAAATAAAGCGGTATAAACCGTACGATTTGGTAGATGTCTTAAATACGGGACAAGGCTCGCCCCCATTAATAGGTGCCGACTATTCACTAAAAACGTAATAAACATCAGCATGAGAATATTAGGGGGATTGGTCCAAACTTCTAAAATGGCAAATTCAGAACCACCAGCAAAGTTAAGACCAGTCAAAAACGGAACTTCTAAACTAGAAAAGCCTTTATGTGTTGCCTGAGCACCCAAAACTAATGCAAAAGGAATAATGCCCAGCAGCATTGGAATAGATGTTTTTAGACCTCGTTTAAACTCAATAGAATGCTGTGAATGGGTGTGATTGAGTGTACTTTGTCTAAACATCAACATGACGTTTTCCATGAAGCGAGATCGAAAGCAATATTTTATGGATATCTGAGCAGCATTTGGCAGCTATTTTATGAAAGATTGCTTTTATTGTGTAATGAAATTGCTAAAATAAAGCTTATTGTGAAATTTAGTGCCTTTATTAATGGATCAGATAGATAAACGCATTTTGCAAGCATTACAGCAAAATGGAAAACTACAAAATAATGAGTTGGCCCAACTTGTTGGTTTATCGCCTTCGCCATGTTTGAGACGGGTCAAGCAACTAGAAGATGAAGGCTATATTGAAAAATATGTCGCCTTACTGAACCAGTCAAAATTGAATTTAAGTTTAACGGTATTTGCGCGGATTTGGCTAAAAGGTCAAGATGCAAAAACCGTGAATGATTTTGTTGCAGCGATTCAAACGATGCCTGAAGTGGTTGAATGTCAACTCATGGCAGGGGATTGTGACTTTTTCTTACGTATCGTCGTGGCAGATTTAGAAGCCTATCGAAAGTTTCAGATTCATCATTTAACGCAGATCGCCAGTGTGCAAAATGTAAAAACAGAGATACCGTTACAGGCTGTTAAACAAACTACAGCACTTCCTTTGGATTGATGTTCGAGTCTTAAATTAAGTTATTCAGCCTGATCATATTTATAACTTTGTTTAAAACTTCATCTATAGAAAGTAGGACGCTTATTATTTTTTATCAAATGGTTAAAAAAATAACGTTCACAGGATTTTAAAATATAAGCATAAACATGGATTTAGTTGTAAAAGTTAAAGCTGTAGATGAAGTAATGAATGCTGAAGCATCTTTTATGAAAAAGTCGTGTGCAAGCGTAAAACTATCGTGCTAAACTAGGAGAAATCGGGTGTGCTCCCGATTTTTTTATGCGGATTTGTTCCGCGCTGACAAGAATTTAGGTTTACAACATGCCCATTTCAGAGACATGGTTATTACCTGATGGTGTAGCTGATGTACTGCCAGAACAGGCGCAAGTGATTGAATCTTTGCGTCGTGAAGCATTAGATTTCCTCGCATCTCGAGGTTATCAGTTGGTGTACACGCCATTCATTGAATACATCGAATCTCTATCTTCTCTTTCAGAATCGAATCAAGATTTAGACTTAGCCACTTTTAAAGTGATCGACCAACTTTCAGGTCGTTTGCTTGGTGTGCGTGCCGATATGACACCACAAGTGGCTCGTATTGATGCGCATGTACATCCTGTCGAAGGTGTAGCTCGTTATTGCTACGCTGGTACAGTACTACATACTAAGCCACAGGGTTTTAATACCACACGTGCACCTTTACAGTTAGGTGCTGAATTATTTGGTTCAGACAGCATTGATGCTGACGTTGAACTGATTGATGTCATGATCAACTTGCTTGCTAAAGCAGGTCATGCAGATGGTATCCATCTTGATTTAGGGCATGTCGGTTTATTCCGCAGCATGGTAAAACAAGCTGGCTTGAGCAAAGCGGTTGAACGTCAGTTATCTGACTTGTATCAACGTAAAGCGCTGCCTGAACTTGCTGAATTCACGCAAAGCATTCCAAATGGTGCTGACTTCTATACATTAGGTCGTTTTGCAAGTGACTTAGATGCATTGCAAGCCAATTTAACGGCTGATGTATTGGCAAATGAAGCATTTAAACTGGCTTTTGATGCAGTGAAATCGACTCAAGCGGCAATCCAAGCCCGTTGGCCAGACTTACACATTGGTATTGATGTGGTTGAACTTCGTTCATATCACTATCACACTGGTTTAATGTATGCCGTATATGCGCCAAACCGTGCTGCGCCATTGGCTCAAGGCGGTCGCTATGACGGTATTGGTGAACACTTCGGTCGTGCGCGTCCAGCTACAGGTTTTTCTTGTGACCTATATGCATTAACTGCAGGTCAAGTTCAGAAAAGCCAAGTTTTGGTTGCACCAAAAGGCATCGAAGCAGATTTATTAAAGGCAATTGAGGCAGCACGTACCGAAGGATTCAGTGTTGTTCAATTGTTAGGTAATGATGATTTAAGCTCAGCACCGTATGCAACGCACCAGTTGGTGAATGCAAATGGCGAGTGGACAATCAAACAAATTTAATCGCGGATGTGCCTGCGGGCACACACGTTTTTTCCAATTTTAACAGCATGATGCAATGAGGCTATTATGGGCAAGAATGTTGTGGTACTTGGTACCCAATGGGGCGACGAAGGTAAAGGTAAGATCGTCGACCTGCTCACAGATCAAGCGGCTGCGGTAGTTCGCTATCAAGGCGGACACAACGCAGGTCATACACTTGTGGTTGGTGGTAAGAAAACTGTATTACACCTCATTCCATCTGGTATTTTACGTGACAACGTATTGTGCTTAATTGGTAATGGTGTTGTTTTATCACCTGAAGCTTTAATCCACGAAATGGAAGTTTTAGAAAAAGAAGGCGTGCCTGTACGTGAACGTCTACGTATTTCTCCAAACTGCCCATTGATCCTTCCACACCATATCGCCCTTGACCAAGCACGTGAGAAAAAACGTGGCAATGCGAAAATTGGTACTACAGGTCGTGGTATCGGTCCTGCATACGAAGACAAAGTGGCTCGTCGTGCAATCCGTGTTGCTGACTTGGTTCGTGGTGGTGCTCATCTTAAAGCTCAACTAGAAGAGCTTCTTGAATACCATAACTTCCAATTGACTCAATTCTTCGGTGTTGAAGCCGTTAAAGTTGAAGATGTGATCGCTTTATGTGACGAATGGCGTAAAGTCATCGAACCTATGGTGATGGACGTTACTGGTGAACTTCATGCTTACCGTAAAGCAGGTAAGAAAATCATGTTTGAAGGCGCGCAAGGTTCACTTCTTGACGTTGACCACGGTACATATCCGTATGTTACATCTTCAAATACGACTGCTGGTGGCGTAAGCTCAGGTTCAGGTCTTGGTCCATTACACCTTGACTATGTATTGGGTATTACTAAAGCGTACACAACTCGTGTAGGTGCTGGTCCGTTCCCAACTGAACTTGTTTATGATGCTGCTAATGATGTTGGTGATGCGATCGGTAAACACTTGGGTACTGTCGGTTCTGAGTTTGGTGCGTCTACTGGCCGTCAACGTCGTTGTGGTTGGTTCGATGCTGAAATTCTACGTCGCTCAGTAGAAGTAAACTCACTTTCTGGTATTTGCTTAACTAAACTAGACGTTCTAGATGGTTTAGAAGAAGTGAAAATCTGTGTAGGTTACGAAGCAGCTGATTCTGGTTGTGTAGGTTCTTCTGATGCGCTTGCATTTGAAACTTTAAAACCGATCTACGAAACTATGCCAGGTTGGTCAGAGTCTACTTTTGGTGCGAAATCACTAGATCAATTGCCACAAAATGCAATTAACTACGTGAAACGTTTAGAGCAATTGATTGAATGTCCAATCGACATCATTTCAACTGGTCCAGACCGTGATGAAACAATCGTATTACGTCATCCATTCGACGCATAATGTGCTGTTGAATTAAGATGTAAAAGCCTCGCGAAAGCGGGGCTTTTTTTATATAGCGAAGAACATAACTTCAAAAAACAGCATGTATTATAAACTGATAGTACTCAGTAACATCCGAAGTGCCATTTGATTCAAATAAAAGAATGATACGCGATAATTCATCCGCAAGTGTTTGAGACAGGACTACTTTTAATTAAAAATGTTTTTGCAATACTGTAAATATTTTGACACTAGTGAACGAGTTTTGTCGGTGAGGTGCATTGCACCGCAAGATGGTTTCCTTGCGAAGCACGCTTCTCATTTTGCCAAATGAGAAACAACGTTTCGTAAGAGGTACCTCCAGCCGAAGGCTAATCCCTGTATTTAAACCCAAGATGTAAGACTCCGTTGAATATACTTAAAAGTATTTAAAAAATGTGAAATTATTTTTACGGGGTAACATCAGATATTAAGTTTAAATGATGGAAAAATAAAGATTTTGAAAAAATAAGCATAAAAATATTGAGTCAGTCAATTTTTTGTATATATTTGACACTCTTTATAAATAACTAGAGATCATGATGAATTATAAAAAATCTTTGGCATGCTTTGCCGTAGCAGCTTCTTTGTCAGGTTGTACCACGATTGCTGATCTTGCAGGTGCTGATTCTGCATCTTTGAACTTACAAGCAACACAGTCTTATAACGCAATGCTGAAAGACGCGCAGACCAAACAAGTGCTCGATACCAAGTCTGCGACTTATCAAAAAGTAAACCGTGTTTTCTGGAAAATGAAACCGTTTGCAGATCAGATGAATCAAACGGGTCAGGCTTTTGATTGGAAAGTTGCCGTGATCAAGTCTAAAGAAATCAATGCCTATGTCGCACCCGGTGGCAAAGTTGTTTTCTATACAGGAATCGTCGAAACACTCAAACTTACGGATGATGAAGTCGCTGCAATCATGGGTCACGAAATGGTTCATGCCTTAGAAGAACATGCAAAAAATAAAATTGGCGCTTCAGCACTAACCAATCTTGCGGTGAGTATCGGTTCACAATATGTAGGCAATGCTGCAGGCGGCTATGGTGCAACCTTGCTTGATTTGGGTAGTCAATTTGGTGTGGGCTTGCCGTATTCACGTAATTTGGAAAGCCGCGCAGACAAAGGTGGCCTAGTGATGATGGCAAAGGCTGGATACAATCCAGAAGCGGCGATTTCATTGTGGAAAAAAATGAATGCGAATGATAACAGTGGCAACGACGCACTGAGCAAATTTATGTCTACACACCCAAGCAATAATGACCGTATTGCTGCTATGCAAAAAATGATGCCAGAAGCACAGCAATATTATAAAAATGCGACACCTTCGAGTGTACGTCGTTAATATCTGCGGTTTTCAAGACTAAAGTTGCATTTTAGTACGCTATACACATTGTGTTGAGTTGCTAAAATGCAATTTGAATTAGGAAGAGAAGTGCAGGATGCAAAAGAATATTTCGACCACCATTTTTTATTCTTTATTATTTGCGATGGGGGGAGCACCCACTATTGCTATGATGATCATTCGTGCCCAAACTCAAGATCCACAATTAATTTATCAAGCCCTGATTGGGTTGTCGGTGATTATTGCCTGTATTCTTGTGCCCATAGTTTTGATACAAAATGCTATCCTATTTTTTAAGCGAAAAAATGTGCAGTTAGAGGAAAAAATTAAGCCATTAATGCATGTGTATTTGGGCTTGAATGTGGTTTGTTTAATCTATTGGTTGGTTCTTCAATTTTCAGCTTAAAAAAATTACATAAATACTATTATAAGTCGCTATAACTTCGTTTTAAGCTCCAAACCATAAGAATATAATATCCATAAATTCACTTATATTTTAATGGTCTGGAGTATCCTTAATGAAAAAAATAATTCTAACGAGCCTGTGTATGGCCGGTGTAATGACGATTTCGGGCTGTGCGACAGTGGCAGATATGGCAGGAGCGGATACTGCTACATTGAACGCGCAAGCAACACAAAGTTATAACAAAATGGTGACAGATGCGCGTTCTAAAAATCAGCTCGATACCTCTTCGAGTACATATAAGCGCATTAATACTGTATTCCAAAAACTGCGTCCTTATGCAGACCAAATGAACCAAACGGGTCAAGCGTTCCAATGGCAATTGGCGGTTATGAAATCTGATCAAGTCAATGCCTTTGTAGCTCCAGGCGGTAAAGTTGTATTTTATACAGGTATCGTCAATAAACTGAATTTAACCGATGCAGAAATTGCAGCAGTTATGGGACATGAAATGGTCCATGCTCTTGAAGAACATGCAAAAAGTAAATTGGGTGCTCAAGCCTTAACGGATCTTGCGCTGAATATTGGTTTAAGTGCCGCAGGCAATAATGTCGGTCAATTGGGTACTGCGGCCGCGCAGTTGGGTAGTCAAATTGGTATAGGTCTGCCTTATTCACGTTCTTTGGAAAGCCGTGCAGACCAAGGTGGCTTAATGTTAATGGCACGTGCAGGTTATAACCCACAAGCGGCGATTACGCTTTGGGAAAAAATGAACAAGCTTGAAGGTGCGGGAGGTTCATCCTTCCTGTCTACGCATCCATCAAACTCACAACGTATTGAAGCGATGCGTAAAAATCTACCTGCAGCGCAGCAGATTTATAACCAACGTCGTTAATTCATAAGAATTAATTATCCGTTTTAAAAAAGCAGGCTATGGTCTGCTTTTTTGTATTTAATAGTTTGAAAAGTTTTTATATGGCATACCCATTTTAAGCGCAATAAAAAAGGCAAAGTAAAAACTTTGCCTTTTTGCACTTGAGATCAGAGGATCTTAGTGGTGGTGACCGCCTGCACCGTGTACGTGACCGTGTTCAAGTTCTTCAGCAGAAGCCTCACGGATTTCAACGATTTCAACTTCGAAAGTTAAATCTTGACCAGCAAGTGGAAAGTTCGCATCAACAACAACGTTGTCGCCTTCAACCGCTTTAACTGTCACGATTTGAACGCCGTCATCAGTTTGAGCTTGGAATTGCATACCTGGTTGGATGTTATCCACGCCTTGGAACATTTGAGCAGGAACTTCTTGAACGAGATCAGGGTTGTATTCGCCATAACCTTCGGCAGCAGGTACAGTTACAGTGAATTTTTCACCAACTGTTTTGCCTAAAAGAGCTTTTTCAAGACCTGGAATGATGTTACCAGCGCCGTGCAAATATGCTAGTGGCTCACCTTGAGATTGGTCGAGAGTTTCACCCTCTGCATTAGTCAATGTGTAGTGGAAAGAAACCACAGAGTTATTTGCAATAGCAGTCATGTTATTGATCCATTCAATTTTTTAAGGGTTACATCATAAAGTGAAATTGCACTTTTGTAGACTAAATTTATCAAAAAAATGCAATTTTTAAATGTTTATGATGATTTTTTCATTAATCGGGGCAAATCTGTAAATTTCAATGCAATTTAATTTTAGGCGCAATTTTTCGTGTAACAAAATCTTTAGCCGTTAATAGTCCTGCATGTGCGTAGCCGTAAATTGTGGCTTGATGCATACGATAAAGTGAAACGTACATTGATTTGGCAACAAAGCCTTGAACATTGACCTGACCTAAAAGTTCACCAACCGCTTTATGTTTACTTAATGAGACTAGGGAGCCTTTGTCTGAAAATACGAACATTGGGAGTTGTTGACCACGGATACGCGCCTTTAAGCAATCCACGAGAAATGACGCTTGTTGGCTAGCAACTTGAGCGCGTGGGCCGAGGACAGGCTCATCTGCACGCGGTTGGCAATGTGCACAATCACCAAAGGCGAAAATATCTGGGTGTGCCTTAGTTTGTAGTGTTGCATATACACTTAAACGCCCCATGTGGTCTTTTTCAAAGCCTTCAAGTTTAGAAATTACTTTTGGTGTTTTAATGCCTGCCGCCCAAACTTTTAGTTCGGCTTTAATTTTGCTTCCATCATTAAAATAAACATGTTCAGCATCGACTTTTTCCACACGTTTAGAGGTTAAGACCTCAATTTTCATACGTTGTAATTGCTGCTGTGCATGCTCGGCCATTTTTTCAGGGAGTGCAGGCAGAATCCGATCAGCACCTTCAATCAAATTGATCTGTACGCTTTGAGGATGAATTTTATTTAAACCATATTTATAAAAATTATTTTTTGCTTCAACCAATTCTGCTGAAAGTTCAACACCCGTTGCACCTGCGCCAATAATGGCAATTTTCAACTCACGTGCTGTATTACTATTTTGTGCATCCAAATACAACTGTAAGAGATCTTGTTGGAAGATTTCAGCTTGTTGCAGGCTGTCCAAATAGTGACAATGTTCATACACGCCCGGCGTGTTGAAATCGTTGGAAACTGAGCCTAAAGCAAGAACAAGGGTGTCATAACTCAGTTGCAGTTGTTCTTGAGTAGACTCATATTTACCTTGTTGGACTTTGCTAAGCTGAATGGTTTTTTCAGCAGGATTGATATCTTCAAACTTAGCCAAGACAAATTCATAATTATGCTTCGCAGCATGCGCATAGTAGTTGATTTCTTCTTCGCTGACTGACATCGTGCCTGCGGCAATTTCATGTAAGAGGGGTTTCCAGACATGCGTGAGTTTCATATCTACGAGGGTGATGCGTGCTTTCTTTTTTTTCCCGAGTAAATCACCGAGTTGCGTAACCAGTTCTAAACCACCAGCACCACCACCGACAATGACAATATGGTGTAACTTGGAGTCATCAGCGTTATTCATTGAATTACCTATTTTATTATTGTTGAAAAAAAGAAGATGGCACGAGTATGTCATCTTCTTTATTGCACAAATAACGAATTGTCTTACAAGTTACATAATCACATCATTGACCTAAAGGGTAGGTTTTAACTTCTGCTGCATCCGTATTAAAGATGCTAAAAAGGCCTTTGATCCACATCATGAAACGCTCAAAAATATTGGCTTCTTCAATTTGCACGTCATCTTCGATATCAAAGGTATTGATCAGCTGATTATTTTGATAAACAGTAACGGTGGCTAATTTCATTACTTCAGCCAAAGGCGCAGTGAGTTCTTTTTCATTTACTTCAACACTCAGTTTAGTCTGTGTTTCATGAAGTGGTTCAATGGCTTGAATTTGGCCATTGCCAGTATTTAAAAGAATACGTTGCTGTGTAGGATCAAAAGCTTTTAAATCGATGGCATAAGCTTGATCATAAAGCGAAGTTGTAATCAGCTTAGGTTGTTGAGTTTCCACCTTAAACATTTTCAAGGTTGATTTAACCACAGGTAATTCTGCAATTAATTGCTTATCTTTGATTGCAACTTCATTACGTGTATAGGTATAAGCCAAGTTCATGAGGTTGTGTGCTACTTCTGCACGTTTTAATCCACTTTTTGCCCCTAATACTACAACAATCAAACGACGTTCTGGCGCGTCAGGATTCGCGATCAAACGGTTGGCTGTTAAAGCTAAGTTATAACCTGCAGCTTTAGTAAAACCTGTTTTTAAGCCATCAACGGTGGGATCTTGTTTTAATAAGATATTGGTTGCACGGTGGAAGCGTTGGTTATAACTAAAACTTTGTTGTTTTGAATAATACAAATAGTCAGGTGTGTCAGTCACCAGTGCTTGCCCTAAACGTGCAAGGTCAGCCGCCGATGAATAATGTTCTGGCATGGTAATACCGGCTGGATTTTGAAAATTGGTGTCATTCATGCCCAAAGCTTTGGCTTCTTTGTTCATGCGTTCAATAAATTTTGGAATATCACCAGAAATGCGTTCAGCTAAGGTTACTGCGGCATCATTGGCAGACATGACCACAAGACCTGCCAAAAGCTGATCAACTGAAATTTGTTCACCAGCTTTGAGATACATTTGTGATTCATCCCATTGAACCACTTGCACGACTGGGGTTGCGGTTAAGATTTCATTTTTCTTTAAATGACCTGCTTTAATTTCCTTCAAAGCAATATAAGCCACCATCATTTTGGTAAGCGAAGCAGGGGCACGCTGAACATGGCTATTATGTTCTGCAATCACCTGACCCGACTGAGGGTCTAAAATGGTCCAAGCTTCAGCTTCAACGGTTTCAGGGACAATATTTAAAAGGGCAGCATTTGCTATCGTGGAGCATAGAAAACTAAGCAGCGCGATGAGGTAGATCACGTGTTTCAATGAGGTTCCTTAACCAACCATTCCGTTGGTGGTAAAACGAAAAAATTTTTAGGCATGCTATGCCTTTTTTTTTCTGCTGACTAGTCATAATTGTAGACAATTGCGACAGTTCCGCATTCAGTTGTAAAAAATGTTAATCTAATTGATAAGTTATCTTTTATTTATTTCATATCGCCCATTATGTTGCATTATCAAATCGAATTTGACGATTATCGTCAACATCTAGTCCATGTCACTGCACGTTTCTTGGCAAATCCTACACAGGTACTTTCGCTGCCTACTTGGATTCCCGGAAGTTACTTAATCCGAGAATTTTCGAAGCATATCGAAGCTGTTCGAGCATATGATGAAGATGGGCGTTTGTTACAAATTGAGAAATTTGAAAAAAATAAATGGCGCTTATTCAATACAGATCATGAGTTGATCACGGTTGAATATGATGTATATGCCTTCGATTTATCGGTCCGTGGGGCTTATGTCGATCAAAGCCGTTTATATGTCAATCCAGCTTGCGCATGTTTAGGTTTAGTTGACCAAGAAGATACAGCCATTGAGGTTGAAGTTTTCTTGCCACCCGAGTTAAAGCATTTCCAACTTGCGACTGGATTAAAGTCAAAAAGTTTAGTGAAAGGTCGTTATACCTTATATGCAGATAACTATGCTCAGTTAATTGATGCACCGTTTGAACTGGCGGAACAAACCCGTTTTAGTTTTGAAGCCAACGGCATTCCACACGAATTTGTGGTGTCGGGCAAACATGCTATGAACGCGCAGCGTATGCAGCAAGACATCGAAAAAATTTGTTCGACAGAAATTTCCATGTTTGGTTCAGCACCATTTAAAGACTATACCTTTATGACCATGGCAACGGCCAATAGCTATGGTGGTTTAGAGCATCCAAATAGTACAAGTTTAATTAGCCCGCGTGATGATTTACCAAAAGCCAATGAACCTGTAGAGCCTTCGGCAGATTATCAACGTTTCTTAGGTTTATGCAGCCATGAATATTTCCATTCATGGTTAGTAAAATTTATCCGTCCAGAAAACTTTGTGAATTATGACCTCAACAAAGAAGGCTATACCTCTTTGCTTTGGATTTTTGAAGGTTTTACATCGTATTATGATGATTTGATCTTGCTGCGTAGCGGTGTGATCAATCAGGATTCTTATATCAAGCTTTTAAAAGCACAAATAGATCGCTATTTGCAAAATCCGGGTCGTGAGATTCAAACTGTGGCTGAATCAAGCTTTGATGCATGGGTGAAATTCTACCGTCAGGATGAAAACTCAAATAACGCAGGTACAAGTTACTACAACAAAGGTTGCCTCGTTGCATTGTGTTTAGATCTAGGCTTACGCCTGCGCGGTTCTAGCCTTGATGCCTTAATGCGTAAGCTATATGAAAATGCGCAAAATGGCATTCAAGTCAATGAACGGACTATTTTCAATTTATGTAATGAATTAACAGGTGATGATTGGTTAGAACAAATCAATCACTTGATTAATACTACAGATGAATTGCCGTTAGATCAGTTGTTCCCTGAGTTTGGCTTAAGCTATACACTCAAAAATGACAAATCATTGCCATTTGGTTTAAAACTGGCTGATAAGCCTGAAGGTGTGTTGGTTCAGTCTGCTCGCCGTGACGGTGCAGCTGCAAAAGCTGGCTTGTCTGCGAACGATGTGATTATTGCAATTGATGGTCTAAAAGCAACCGTTAAATTGGCAGAAAAATATGCCAAGCAAGATGGCAGTTATACGGTGTTGGCATTCCGCCGTGATGAGCTGATGAGCTTTGAAGTGAAAGCGGCAGGTTCAGAATTAACTGAAGTTGAACTTAAAGTGGAAGATCAGGCTAAAGCTGAGAAGTGGTTGAAGGCTTAATTTGATAAGTATTTAATTTTCATGTAAAACCCATACTTAGGTATGGGTTTTTTATAAGAAAATGAATAGTAAAAATTTAATAATTGGAATTTCGATAACTGTAATTTGGTTCTTAGTGATAGTATTGTTTTGCGTTCAAAACAATTTTGTATTTACCAATAGAGAGCTGAATTCACTAGGGGATTTTCTCGCAGGTATATTTGCTCCAGTTGCTTTTCTTTGGTTAATACTCGGGTATCTCCAGCAAGGTAAACAATTAGATCAAAATACCAAAGCTTTGGAACAGCAAGAAAAAGCACTTAAACTTCAAATAGAAGAGATGAAGGAGAGCGTTAAACAGCAAGGGTATCTTGCTCAGCTACAGTCAGAACAATTGAGAATGAATCATAATTCATGCCAACCTTACTTAGAATTATGCACTCCAAAATTAGAAATTGTTGATATTAGAGATCTATTAACTAATAAGCCTGAAAAGTTATGCTCATTAATTTTTAGTGTTTATTCGAGAATTAATGAATCAAGAATTGTTTTATTAATGACTTTGGATGACACAATTTATCAGCGTGAAATGAAAATATTAGTTGATGAGTCTATTGAATTTAAATTAAGGCTAGATTGTTTGAATGACACTTATACTAATGATTTTTTATCAGCAAAAATCAATGATTTGGATTTTAAATTTAAGATGAGATTTCAGAATATTTATGGATTAGAAACTGAAAATATTTATTCATATAGAATATTAAGACATGAAACAGGTGAGGTTCAAGTATCAAAGCCATCACTGAGAGATTCGTTAGTAGCAAGTAAAGTTGTATAAATTATGCTTCAAAGATTCATTTTTATTGAAAAAAAGCTCACTGGTGTAAGCTTTTTTCAAACTGATTTTTAAGAAATAATATCAACGTCCGTTACGACCGCGGCCACGTGGGGCTTTAGTATTCGGACGAGTTGTACCATTGGTACGGCGTTTTGGTTTTTCGCTCTCATCCATTTGCCAGATACGTTTTGTACCTGACTTTTTCACGGATCCGTCTTTATTCTTACGAACCATTGGCTTACCACCTGTACCGCCTGGTTTTTTCACATAAGAGCGCGAACGGTAAGGTTCTTCTGCAGGTACATTTTGAAAGTCAGGGTAAAGTAACGGTTCAATTTCTTTGGTTTCACCTGGTTCTAAAGCCAATTGAACTAAATCAATTGCACCAATACGTGTACGAATTAAACGTAAAGTTGGGAAACCCACTGCTGAAGTCATACGACGAACTTGACGGTTACGGCCTTCGCAAATTTGGATTTCAACCCAAGAGGTTGGAATGTTTGCACGGAAACGTACAGGAGGATCACGATCCCATAACCATTCTGGCTGTTGCACTTTAATGGCTTTGGCTGGCAAAGTCATACCATCTTTTAGCTCAACGCCTTTACGTAATTGTTCAAGCGCTTCTTCTGTGATGTCGCCATCGACTTGCACTAAGTAGGTTTTGAACTTTTTATTTTCAGGATTGGTGATGTACTGATTTAAACCACCATGATCGGTTAAAAATACCAAACCTTCGGAGTCCATATCTAAACGACCTGCAATACGTAGACTAGGATCGTCCACGAAGTCAGATATGGTCATATGCGCTTCGTCTTTACGGAATTGGGAGAGCACGTCATATGGCTTGTTTAAGATGACAATTTTCATACTAAATATCTAAAATATAAAGAGTAAATAAAATAGGTTGTTAATATTACCCGTTTAATTACCCGTTTTAAGAGAGTTAGGCCCAATAATAAAAACAAAGCCCACGAATATGTGGGCTATTGTATCAGGTTTGCGACTTATATTCTTCGACCTTATTTTTTACATATGATGCATACCAAAAAACATCTCTATCAGTAACTCGGATCGGTTGTTGAATGTCTCCTGAATTTATAAGCGAGTAAAACTTTTCTCGACCAATCGACATAAGGTCCATAAATTCCTTTGCTCTGACTCGACGATCAATTTCCATCATTCACCTCCAATCTTTTGCTCGCTTCAATTTCAGCTTTCGCCATTTCATCAGCTTTCTCAATCATAGGGATGTATTCGCTATCACCAAGCCGATCTTTTACAAGTCGCTTAAACTTGGTATACACCTGTAATTCTTTTTCTTTCCACTCACCGTTATGGTTTGGATTGATTGTGCTCTTCTTTTCGCTACTGGCGAGCTTTTGCTTCAGGTCGTTTATTTCAACCTTAAGAGTATGAAACTCACTAGCTCTTGCACTACTTATAGCCACTTTTTCTTTAAGTTTTTCAAATTCTTTAAGGGTTGAAGCCGATTTATATGACTTCGCTGGGTACGGATAAAGATCAAGCGGTTGCTGCAATCAAACAAGCAGAGGTTGATGGATTTTTAACTGCACCTGATGCAACTGCACTGCTAGAGCATAAACAGACCAAATTGGAGCAACTGAGCGAATCTGAGCGATATAAAACGATAGCTCAAGAAGCGCTGGAAAAAATCAAAGATTTGATTAAGCCAAATGTAAACAAGATGACAGAGGAAGTGAAAGAGCCTCAGCCTTGGGAGTCTTTTGAGATGCCACATATCGACCCTTTTGATGATTTTGAAAAATACAAGGCGACTTTGCAGGCTGAGCAAAAGCAATTGCCGAATGCGGTGCGTTTTATGGATAAGCAAGTAGGAGGTGGGGTGTGAAGGATCAGCATGATAATAAGACCGTGGATTGGGTGGAAGTCATGGCTCTGCGTTCAGCCTATCGTCATGGAATCAGAACACCAGAGACTCGTGAAGCATGTCGAATTTACATGAGCGAGCGTAGAAAAAAGAAAGCAAAGCAGGTGGCAGCATGAGCATAAGCCAATCACACGGATACATGTTTGAAACAACGATGGATATTCTGCTGTTTATCACATTCAGAGGTAAGGCGACTTATGTGCAAGATGTGCTTGATAACGTTGTGACCAATACGAGTTATCGAACTGTGCAGCGATACGTAAATTCTTTAGAAAAACTCGGTTATGTGCTCGGAGATGGGAAAAGAAACTCCCCTCAAGGCTTCTTGCCAACGGATAAAGCAAAACAACTATTTGGGGTGAAGTCATGAATCTAACAATCGAACAAATGCGGGAAATTGTGGCGGGTGCGCCTGAGTGGGCTATGTTTTGGATTACACGAAATGAATACCACATTTCAATATTGAGCTTTCCGAATATGACAGGACAGCAAAGTTACTTAATTTCTGATCTTCGCACCGCCATCGCAGACCACGACCGCACGGACCATGTATCAGACATTCGCAATCATATTGCGCCGACGACGAGGGTGATTGAGGGATGAGTGAGATTAAGCAGGTTTGGGGAATTATTAAGGACTACCAGTGTGCTGATTTGAAGATGGTGCAAGACCCAGCTTTAGCTGTATTTCAGCACCAACAAGCCAAGATTGAGAAACTAGAAAATGAATTAAGCACCACAAAACAGGTTCTCGGCAATGTTATTGATATGGAAGTGGCCAAGGTTGACAACCTGAAAGCCCAGCTCAACAACATGGAGGCTTGTTATATCGAGAAGAAAAAACAGGTTGAGACTGTTGGGTATATGCTTGAAGGGGATTTGAAATATGTGGAGCAAGACAGGCGAGGAAATTTTGATTTTCTTCAAATGGCAATGATTCGTTGCTTGGGTGATGCACTTAAAGCCCTGCGAGGTGCTAATGACTAATCTCCGTATCACCGCAGCACAGGCACGAAAAGCCGGTATTGGCCCTCGATTTGGTGTAGCAGCCAAGTCGGGCAAAAAGAAATCCAATCCAGATCCAATGCCAAAGGTTTCGGCTCATCTGGTCGAAGGGAAAGGGTTTGGTGTGATGAATGATGAACTGCTCTGGTGTGAAGTTTTAATCACACCTCCTTCGGTGAATCACTATTGGATTCGTGGAGCGAACAAGACCAATCGATTAAGTAAGCGTGCAATCCACTTTATTGACGTTATGAAGCGTTTTATTGAGCCAGCAGGGTATCAGGGCAGAGTTCGAGTAAAGATCGAATACGCGCCACCTGATGCGAAAATACGTGACATCGATAACATCGTAAAACCATGCTTTGACGCTTTGTCGAAAGGTGGGTTGATTTTGGATGACTCTCAGGTGGATGAATTGCTCGTGAAGCGGTTGCCATCAGAAAAAGGCGGGAAGCTGATTATTCAAGTTGAAAAGTTAAGGGTTTGAGGGATTGGGATGAATGCAATGGTGAATTTAATGGATTGGTCGAAACGCTCAGCTCACCAGTGGCTTGAGCAGTATGGATTGTGGGTACGCTCAGTAAAGCCAAATCACATAAGCACTCCATTGGCGGTGCTAATTGACAAAAATGACAAATCTAAAACACGGTCAAGTAAGGTATCTGTAACGTGTGAAATTTCAGATTTTGAAGCGGTAGAGGTAAGTAAATTACTAGCGGCGATGCATCAAGATAGTCGTGAGTATTTAGCTGAAAGAGCTTGGTTTTTAATATTAAATTACGAAATGGATTGGTCATACGGAAGTATTGCAGGGGCACATAGTTGCAGCAAAGCAACAGTCAGATCAACAATAGATAAAGGCCTTGCTTATTTGGATGGAAAAATAGAAGCATTGGCAGACTTGACAGTGCAGCACACTTAGTTTAAATTTGTGTTATAAGTGGTCGAAGTGTTAGTTAAGCACTTGATCTGAAAGAAGCTCACCAAACGGTGGGCTTTTTTAATGCCCTGAGAAATGTTTTTTGTGTAAGCAATATCAGGGCACCTATGGCGGTTCCTATTAATTTCTAGTGGTTTTTAAATTGATTACCGCCACCTAATGCGCCTATGGCAGAAAGGATTATGCATCGGACTTCTATTCCGACTTATGTGGGTTCGAATCCTACTGGGCGCGCCAACATTCAGGAGAATCAAATGCTCCAATTTTTAAAATGCTTATTCGGCTTCCATGGTGCGGTTGAGATCGATTACACGGTTGATGATGAAGAAATCAAAGTGTGTCGAGAATGTTAAAAAGAGGTGAAGTGATAAAAACCCCATTAAAAAATGGGGCCTGAATAGGAATATATCACCTGTGCTTTATTACAGATTAAAAGGATTATGTTTCGTGTCCTTGATTTCTAAACCCACTAAAACTGCTGACAAGGCTAGAAGCCCTGAAATTCCTAAAAAGAATATGTCATGTGAAATTATTGCTAATACCAAACAAGCCACAGATACACAAATAAAAATGCCTAATACGAAATAAAGAAAAGATATTTTCATGATGGGGTGGGTATTCGGAAAATAAAGAGTGATAAAATTAACATAAAATTTAAGTTGTTATTAACGTAAATTATACACAAACAATACGCTTTAATCGAAACCTTAAATAGCCGAACGTATTACGGCACACATAAGCCCCTCGCATTCTAGATGTTGAGGGGTTTTTCTTTTCTATTGAGGTTAGTCATGGTTGATCGAGTAGAGGCATCCAAAAATCTAGAGCTGCTTAAGGCAAATCAATCACGCTTGATGAACTACAACCATTTGTATTCAAGCTATGCATTTCGCCAAGACTGCGGTGCTGAGTTGAGAAAGATTGGTAAGCAGATCGCAAGCATAGAAGAATTACTTCATGAGAAGCCCAAAACGACTCGCTGAAATTAGAAAGCTGCCGTGTGTTCGATGCGGCAATCCAGATAGTCAAGCAGCGCATTCAAATAGTGCTAAGCATGGTAAGGGTAGATCAATCAAAGCCAGTGACGAGTTCACAGTGCCACTCTGCCACTCATGCCATAGTCAATTTGATCAATTCAAGTTGGGTGATCGCGAAGAAAGTGAAAAGCTGTTTGAGAAATGGTTGGTTAAGACTGAGTTGATGATGGGTAAGCAGGATGAAGAATACTTTTAAACTCGAACCCGCAACGTTCGTCATTAAGTCATTTGAAGAAGTAGGTAAAGCAATTGCCTACATGCATAGACATCATGCGAATGCGTTAAGTGATGGTAAGTCTTTAGTTGTTCGGATCAATCAAAAAGAAGATGACCGGAGTAAAGCACAGAATCGTTTATTGCATATGTGGTTTGGTCAATTGGCTAAGCATACTGGTGATGAGCCTGAAACAATTAAGTATGAGAT